>JARLIH010000287.1 GCA_031291845.1 Isosphaeraceae bacterium
GCGGGGGCCTAACTAATATCTGGATTACTTTGTCTACGGTCGCGGTCGGACGTGGTTGTGGTGTTTTTGTGTGCATAAAATCCACGGGTGAATTACAGCCACACTACAATGTCCACCCTTTGCGGTACTCCGTATGAACGTATGGGTTTAGCTCGGGGACGTTCTTGACCCTGAGGTTGGCGCTGTCCCATTCCAGGCGCGTGCCCGGAGCGCGGAGTGCGAGCACGCCGAGGAGCACGGTTTCGGTCAGCGGACCGGAATACTCGAAGTTCGAGACGGGCCGCGGCCCCCCTTTGCAGGCGAGCAGCCACTCCTCGTAATGGCCCGGTGATCGCGGCATCGTCTTCGGAACGGCCCTGGCCTGTTCGAACAGGGCGTGAGGGAGCAATTCCGGCATGCCGCCGTGCGAGCCGTGGTACATCTTCCCCTTGCTCCCGACATACAGGACGCCGTTATCAGGCAAGCGCCGGCCTGCGGGCATTTCGGAGGGCGTGGGGGGCATGAGGCCACCGTCGTACCAGGTCATCCGCAACGGCGGCAGGTTCCCCCGCGCGGGGAACTCGTAGGTGATGATCGCGGCGATCGGGTAGGTCTCGAAGTTCGGCTTGTTGTCGGCCAGCACCGAGCCGTCGAGCGTCGCGCTGGCTTCGACCGTCGACGGCGCCCCAAGGCCCAGCGCCCAGACGGGGTGGTCGATGATGTGGCAGCCCATGTCACCCAGGGCCCCCGTGCCGAAATCGCGCCAGCCGCGCCAGTTGGCAGGAGCGTAGGCCGGGTTGTAGGGGCGCTCGTGAATCGGACCGAGCCAGAGGTCCCAGTCGAGCGCTTTGGGCACGCTGGGTGCGTCGGTGGGCCGGCCGATCCCCTGCTTCCAGAGCCGGCCGGCGCGGTCGGACCAGACGTGGACCTCGCGCACCTCGCCGATGACGCCGGCCTGGATCCACTCGTTGGTCAGCCGAGCCCCCTCGGTGGCGTGCCCCTGGTTGCCCATCTGGGTCATCACGCCAGCGGCCTTCGCAGCCTTGGTCAGCTCGCGACATTCGTGCAGCGTATGCGTGAGCGGCTTCTGACAGTAGACGTGCTTCCCCGCGCGAATGGCCGCCATCGACGCCACCGCGTGGATGTGGTCGGGCGTGCCGACCGTCACGGCGTCGATGTTCGCCGCTTCCTTGTCAATCAACTCCCGAAAATCTTTGTACCGGCGCGCCTTGGGGAACGCATTGAAGCTCCCCGCCGCACGTTCGTCGTCGACGTCGCAAAGGGCCACGATGTTGGCGCCGTTCTTGGCGTGCGTCGCGATATCACCGCCCCCCATGCCGCCAGCCCCAATGCCGGCGATGTTTACCCGTTCGCTCGGCGCGATGAACCCCACGCCGCCCAGCACGTGGCGCGGCACGATCGTGAAGCTGAACGCCGCACCCCCGGTCGCGGCCAGGAACGCTCTGCGCGTTGAGCCGTGAGCGCTCGGCTCGTCTGCAAGGTTGGCCGTCATCGTTGCTCCTCGGCTGGAAAGGGATCTGCGGATCTTTCGTGGCGGATGGTTTTCGTTTTCAAGCTCACGCGAACACTTCCCCGATCACCTGTCCATGCACATCGGTCAAGCGCGCGGCGTTTAATGTAAAATATTCATAATATTGATATTTGTATGGACTCTATATGGGCACATGCCATGCGGGCTTGACGAGCCCCTCCCAGAGCTGCATGATATATCACTGGTAGACCGAGAGCAAGATCCCCGGACCAGGTCCGCGCTCATCCGCAAGACAGCGATCATCATCATGGCTGAAGACAAACCCTCTGCTGACGGCGATCCCGCCCTGGCTCACGTCATTTACGAAGGGCTGCGCGACGAGATTACGGGTGGGAAGCTGAGGCCCGGCGAGACCCTGTCGCGGCGCGGCATCGCGCGCCGGTATGGCACGAGCTCCATCCCCGTGATCGAAGCCCTGGCACGGCTTGAAGGGACCGGCTTGGTCGAAGCCGAGGCGCGGCAAGCCGCACGGGTCCGCAAGATCACGATCGAGACGATCCAGGATGACTACGTGCTGCGCGAGGCGTACGAGACCCAGGCCATCCGGCTCGCCTGCGAGCACGCCACGCCCGCTGAGGTCGATGAGCTCGGCCGCATGGCCGAGACCCTCGACGCCTGCGTGCGGGTCGGTACGGCCCGGAAGACAATGGACAAGAAGGGACCGCGGTTGCACTGGCAGTTCCACCGGCAGATCGCCCGTATCAGCCGGTGCCGTGCCCTGGCTCGCGAGCTGGAACGGATCGAGCTGCTCCGGCGCTTGCAGGCCAACTGGTACTTCGCGCCCGAGATCCCCGACCCGCCCCGGCACCACTCGTTGCTCGTGGATGCGATCCGCGAGCGCAACCCCAGCGCGGCCGATGCGGTCATGCGAACGCACGTCCGGAGCGGGCTGGAGAAGGAGCTCCTAGCCTACCGTATGAAGATGGAGCCGTGAGACGCAGTCACGCCGTTGACGATGTTGGGTAAGCTCTCGCCACGGAGTGCCTTGAGCGCGAGGTGCGCAGCGGTCTCGCGGAGAGTGCGTACCGCCTTCACGCTCGCCGACGCGATGTGCGAGGAGAGGACCACGTTCTCGAGCGACCGCAACGGACTCTCGGCGGGGATCGGCTCGACGTCGCAGACGTCGAGCGCAGCGGCGGCAAGATGGCCGGACCGCAGGGCGTCGATCAGTGCGGGCGTCTCGATCAGGTCGCCGCGTGATAGGTTCACGACGATCGCTCCGGGCTTGAGGCGGCCGAGCGTCTCGGCGTTCAGCAGCCGTCGCGTCTGCGGCGTTGACGGGCAATGGAGCGTGACGACGTCCGCCTCAGTCCAGAGACGCTCCCGGCTTGTGGGCTCGCATCCCGCCTGTCGCACATCCGTCTCGGCGACGACCGGATCATAAACCAGGCGGCGGCACCCGAACGGCGCCAGCCGCGCGGCGACCGCGCGGCCGATCCGGCCGAAGCCCACGACGCCGATGCACAGGTCGCGCAGCGTGCGCATCTGGTCGAGCGGCACCGCCAGGCCCCATGCGCCGCCTTGAACGTACCGGGTGTTCGCGACGACCTGCCGCGTGCAGGCGAGCAGGAACGCGAGCGTGTGGTCCGCGACTTCGTCGATGCAGTAATCCGGCACGTTGCAGACC
>JARLIH010000288.1 GCA_031291845.1 Isosphaeraceae bacterium
GCAACGGTGGAATGGCATCAGCGACGAAATCGGCGGGTTTGAAACCCGCCCCTACAGCTCCGCGGCGTACCTCGGACACAATGTGCTAAACACGTCCATCGTTTCAACGCAGGCGTGGCAACGCGATCAAAGACCATTGCCGATTGGCCGCGCGTGCCAGATCGTCAACTCGGCCGTCTCTTCACTGCGGCGCACGAGCGGGTCGACCCGCCCGCCCGCGGCGAAGAGACGGTGTCCGTCGGGGCTGAACGCCAGTCGCGCGATCGGGCCTGCGGGTCCGCGCAGGGTCAAAAGGAAGCGGCCTCCTGCGGCCTCCTGGATACGCACCTGGCCCGTTCGATCGGCCGACGCGAGCCGCAGTCCATCCGGGCTGAACGCCGCATCGGTCACCGCCCCAGGATGCTCGTCCGACCCGAACAGCAGTGTTCCCGTCGCCACGTCCCAGACCGCCAAGCCGCCCCCCTCCCGCTGCGGGCCCGGGCCGCTGGAGCGCACGACGAGGAGCCGGCCCCCATCGGGACTGAACTCCAACCGCCGCACGGATGCACCGGCCCGGCCAAGCCGGCGCACGACGTCACGCGAGCCCACCGCGTGCACGATCACGTCCGGCCCGTCGCTGCCGTACGCAACCATAGTCCCGTCCGGGCTCAGGGCCACCGCGCTCACCGACACCTCACTTTCCTGCGAACCCGTCGGCAACGCGGCGAGCTCTTGCCGGCCGGCGACGTCCCAAACCCGCACCGCCTCGTGATCCCCGGCGGAGGCCAGGCGTCGCCCGTCGCGGCTGAACGCAAGCGCGACGATGCGCCGTCGATGGCCGCGCAGGTCGCCCACCCGCCGGCTGTCGGCGTCGAACAGCGCAATCCGACCGTCGCTGAGCCCCGCGGCCGTCGACGGTGCGAGCGGGCTGGCGGCCACGACGTCGGCCTCGATCTCCTCGTCCGCGCCGCCTACTGCACGCCCGGTTGCACCATCGCGCCAGGAGACGCGGTGACCGGCTGCGACCGCCACGCGCTCCCCCTGCCCGATCGCCAGGTCGGCCAGGTGAGCATGCTCCGGCTCCCGCACGACCTGCGCCTCGGAGCCGCTCGTCGCGTCCCACGCGATGAGGCCGTCGGCCGCCACCGAGACCAGTCGCGAGCCATCAGACGAGAAGGCCAATCCCGTGACGCCCGCCGTGTGTCCGCGGAGCACGGCGCGCGGCTCGCCGCGCGCCACGTCCCAGACGCGCACCGTCCGATCGTCAGCGCCGGTGGCGAGCCGCGCGCCGTCGGAGCTGAAGGCCGCGCACCGCACCGCCTCGGAGTGCCCGCGGAAGGTTGCCACAACCTGCCCGCTCGTGACCTCGCGGATTGTCACCGCACGGTCGTCGCCCCAGGTCGCCACGCGCAGCCCATCCGCGGCGACCACGAGCCCGTGCCCCATGTTGTCCTCGTCGCCGGCGCGGGGCCAGGTGCGCTCGACCTGCGTCGCATCGGGGCGCATTGCGTACAGGAAGCCGGCCTCGCCGAAGAACACCGGGCACAGCACCACGCCGTCGGGCGCCACGATCGGCGGGCCCGGGACGCCCGAGCTCGCAAACGGATCCGAAACCGTGCCGCGGCCGCTCGCAGGGTCCCGAACCACGAGCCGGCCTTCGAACTCCGTGCGAAACGAGAGCTTCTCCTTTGCGCCCGGATCGGGCTCTCCGCGCTGGGCCACAACCAGGACGAGCCGCTTGCCGTCGGGCGCGAACGCCAGGGCCTCCACCGCGCCCGGCACGCCGGCAGTGACGGGATCGGGGGCGATCCGCCCTTGCAGGTCGAGCACCGTCAGCGCGTCGGGCCGGCCCTCCTGCACGACGGCGAGCCGGGTCCCGTCAGGACTGAGCGCAGCGTGCCGGATCGTGCTCGGTGGGAGCGAAGGCAGCGCGCTCGCGCGCCCCGTGGCGGCCTCGCGCGCGGAGACCCCGTGTGGTTCGACCACGACAATTCGTATTCCATCGCCCGTGAATCCGAGCAGCAACGGGGGCTCGACCAGGGCGGAGTGGAACACGCCCGGCTCGTTCCGGCGCACCAGGTAGCGCCACTCCCAGCCGCGGCGGGGGGCGGGGCACTCGTCGAGGTAGCGGGCCGCGAGCGCGGGCTCGGCGTCCCACCAGGCGCGGTCGGCCAGGTCGAGGTCGCGCGCGTACAGATTGCTCTCGGCCGCGTCGAGCGCGGTCGCCAGGCGCTTGTTGGTCTTGTCCAGGGTCTGGTTGCTCTGGTCGAGCCGGTGTGCGAGCGACCGCAGGCGGCCGTTGGTGACGGCCAGGATCGCCGCTCCCACGACCAACGCGGCGACGACCGACGCGACGAGCACGCGGTGCCGCCGCGCCCAGCGCCGGAGGCGATCGGGCCAGGGCTCGCGCCAGGCGCGCACCGGCTCGCCCGAGAGCCAGCGCTCCACATCGGAGGCCAGGTCGAGCGCGGTGGCGTAGCGGTCGGCGGCCCGCAGGCTCATCGCCTTGAGGCACACCGCTTCGAGGGCCCTCGGCACGCCCGCCTTGACGCGCCGAGGGGGCGGAAACTCCCCCGCGCGCACCCGCGCCAAAACCTCGGACACGGTCTTGCCGTCGAACGGGCGCGTCCCGGAGAGAAGCGTGTAGAGCGTCGCGCCCAGGGCATAGACGTCGCTCGCCGGGCCGACTTCATCCCAGCGTCCCGCGGCCTGCTCGGGGCTCATGTAAACGGGCGAGCCCTTGACGGCTCCCGCGGTGGTCTCTTCAATCGCGCGTGCCCGCCGGATATCGCCGGCAGGCTCGTCGCTTCTGGCCCCGATCGGCTTGGCCAGGCCCCAGTCGACGACGAGCGTCTCGCCGTACTCGCCGAGCATCACGTTCGCCGGCTTGATGTCGCGGTGGATGATGCCCCGGCTGTGGGCGTAGGCGATGGTCTGGCAGGCCGTCAGGAACGCGCGCAGGAGCCCTTGCAGGGCCACCCCCCGCGCGCCTGGGTCGCGGCCGGGTGCGTCGGCCTCGTGGAATCGCTCGATGGCCCGGGCCATCGTCTCGCCGCGGATCAGCCGCATCGCGTAGAACGGCTGCCCCTGGCGATCGACGCCCAGGCCGTAGACCGGGACGACCCCGGGGTGCTCGAGTCGGGCGGTGATCTCGGCCTCGAGCACGAACCGCAAGCGGCTCTCGCGGCTCCGCAGCAACCGGTCCTGGAGCCGCTTGAGCGCCACGTCGCGCGGCAGCTCGGCGTCGCGCGCGACGAACACGCGCCCGAGCCCCCCCTCGGCCAGGAACCGCTCTTCCGTGTACCGTTCTTCCTGCGCGGTGGGCGGCCCGAGCTCGGCCGCCTCACCCGATTCGGAGTCGAGCGACAACGTGCGGGCCCAGACGACGTCGCCGGTCGTGCCGAAGAAGGCGTCCGCCTCGCGGAGCTCCTGGATCCGCTGGATCAGCTCCGGCAGCAGCTCGGGGCGCTCGCGGCAGAGGTCCTCGGGCGCGACCGGCTCGCCGCGGTCCTGCGCCTCCTCCCAGCGGTCGAGCAGCTCTTCAAGGTCGTCGCCGGGCATTTGCGAAAGCGCCTACCGAGATTGAGGACTGGCTCCAGGCCTTCGAGGCGCCGTTACTCAGCGCCATCCCATTCCTTCACGATCCTGTGCAACTTGAGCCGCACTGCGCGCCAGCGGCGCTTGACCGTGCTGACGTCGACACCCAGGAACCCAGCCACCTCGTCCTGCGGGAGGCCGAGGTACCAAAGCATCTCGCACAGTTGCCGTTCGTCGGCGGGCAGCGCTTCGACCATGCGGTGAAACTCCGTCCAGGCCGCCAGCCGCGAGGGATCGTAGGTCGTCTCCACCCCCTCGAACGGCCGTGCCATCGATTGGTCGCCCCCTGCCACGCCCGGCGCAAGCTCGTGTTGCCCCGCCCCCTGCTGACCGAAGTAGTGCCGCGCCAGGTCGATCAGCTCGCGGCGGATCTGCGTGGCCGCAAGGCCGAGGAACTCGCCCACGGTCGCCGGCTTCACGTGATCGAGCGACTTCCAGAGCCGAAGCGTCGCGTTCTGAAGCACGTCTTCCGCCTGCTCCCACGCCGCGACGCGGTCGTCCTTCTTGACCATCTTGCGCACCAGGGCGTCGAGCCGGTGGTACGACATCCGGATCAGATCATCACGCGCGGTGGCGTCCCCCGCCTGCAGGCGGTCGAGGCAGGACTGAAGGTGTACGAGAGTCGTGTCGCTCATCGCGCAGCGCATCCCCCCAATGCCCCGGCCACCCGAGCCGAGATGGTGCCCTTCTATCATGCCCGACCGGCGGCCCGCCGGGAACGGCAGTCATACGTGTTCAGCGCGGAGACCACCGGCTCATTGACAGCGGGCTTCGGCACGGATAACGTCAGCTCATTCGGTCGACCGGTCGACCGTCGCCTATTCGACCGTCACCCGGTCTCCTTCGAGCTTCGAGGACGATTGATCGCATGTCAGGAGCAGCCATCTTCAACCTGAAACCGGCCGTGCGGCAGACGCTCGGCGATAGCGTGGCCGACTCGATTCGCGACGCCATCTTCGGTGGTCTCATCAAGCCCGGCCAGCGGCTCGCCGAAAGCCAGATCGCCAGCACCTTCAAGGTGAGCCGGGCACCGGTGCGCGATGCCTTTGCGTCCCTGGAAAAAGAGGGCCTGGTCAGCCGCGAGGCCAATGGAGGGACGACCGTCGCCCAACTGAGCCGGCAGGACATCGAGGAAATCTGCACGTTGCGTCTTCCCCTGGAAGCCCTGGCCGTCCAGAGGGCCGTGCAACATGGCAAGGAAGACGATTGGGCCCGATTGGAGAACAACATCCGGACGACCGAGAAGGTCACCAGTCCCCAGGAACTCGCGCAGATGGACCTGGATTTTCACGAGACGATCGTGAAGGCCGCCAACCACGTCCGTCTCCTGTCCAACTGGTTGAACCTCCGCTCGCAGATCCAGTTGATCATGGTCCAGCGCAACCTGGCCGACGACGGTTCGCGCCGGGGAACGGTGCAAGGGCACAAGGAGCTGCTCAAAGCGCTGCGGGCGCGGGACGAGGCCCAGGCGGTCGCCCTGCTCGAACTCCACCTGAAGCGCCAGCATGACTGGGTCGTCAGCAGCTTTGCCGAGAAGTGAGCTGTTGCCGAGGAATCGGATGAGCCACAGCACCAACGGTCGGAGGCGGCCATGAAATTGTGGAGCTCCTCGATGCCCGGACGATTTGCCGAGATCTGCCCCCTACGGCTGGCGACGGTTGGCCTGGGCATCCTGGCGTTCTCTGCGCTATTCGAAACTCGGGCCAACCGCCCCGCGTACGCGCAATCGCCGGCCGCCCCGCGGCGAGAGCCCGGTTTCGAACAGGAGATCGTCCCTCTCTTGAAGGCCCACTGTCTGAAGTGTCACGGCAGCGCCAAGCGCGAAGGGGGCCTGGACCTGCGGACCAAGACGGACATGCTGAAGGGGGGCGACTCCGGGCCGGCACTGGTTCCCGGCGCGGTCGATGAAAGCCTCCTGTACACCGTGCTGAGCCAGGGCGAGATGCCCCCGAAGCCGAACGCCCGGTTGACTGTGGCCCAGGTCGCCCTGATCAAGGACTGGGTCGTGGCCGGAGCGCCGGCGCCGCACGCGGGCGCGGCACCACCCGCCGTGGTCAAG
Organism: Isosphaeraceae bacterium; assembly: GCA_031291845.1. Taxonomy (GTDB): domain Bacteria; phylum Planctomycetota; class Planctomycetia; order Isosphaerales; family Isosphaeraceae; genus DAIDJG01. Next base: position 5,636 of record JARLIH010000288.1, read on the forward strand.
GGCGGGGAACCCGGGCGCCCGCACTGGGCCTTCCAGGGCCTGGCCCGACCGAACGCGCCGCCGGTCCGGGACCGCGTGCGGACTCCCGTCGACGCCTTCGTCCTCGCGAAGCTCGAAGCGAAGGGACTGCGCTACGCGCCCGATGCCGACGTCCTGACCTTGGTTCGCCGCGCGTACCTCGACCTGATCGGGTTGCCGCCAACGCCGGAGGAGGTCGAAGCGTTCGTGCACGACCCGCGCCCAGACGCCTACGAGCGGTTGGTGGACCGACTGCTGGCATCACCCCATTTCGGCGAGCGCTGGGGGAGGCACTGGCTCGACGGCGCGGGGTTCTCCGACATCCTGGGGTGCGACAACGACGCGGGCCGGATCAAGCTCGGCGAGAACAAGTGGCGCTACCGCGATTATGTCGTGCACGCGCTCAATGAAGACAAGCCCTTCGATCGCTTCGTGACCGAGCAACTGGCCGGCGACGAGCTGGTCGACTGGCGCGCGGCCAGGGTCTTCGACGAGACGACCCGCTCGCTCCTGGTCGCGACCGGCTTCCTGCGCAACAGCGCGGATGACACCGACGAGAACGAGCTGAACACGCCGGACATCCGCCACGGCGTCCTCCAGCGGACCGGCGAGGTGCTCGTCGGCAACCTGCTGGGACTCACGTTCCAGTGCGCCAAGTGCCACGATCATAAGTACGAGCCGATCACCCAGCGCGACTATTACCGGTTCCTCGCCCTGCTCCAGCCCGCCTTCAACCCTCAGTCGTGGGTGCAACCTGGGCCGCGGCAACTGGCCGACGTGGCGCCCGCGGAACAAGCGGCGATCGAGCGGGCGAACGCCGAGCTCGATCGGCGCGCCGGCGAAATGAGTTCACGCCTGGCCGCCCTGCGGCGGCCCTACGAGGAACGGCTCGCGAACGCCAAGCTCGCGAACCTCCCCGAACCGATCCGCGCCGATGTCCGCGCGGCCGTGCAGACCCCGGCCGACAAGCGGAACGATGTGTTCAAATACCTCGCCGCCAAGTTCGAGGCGGCGCTCAAGGTGACGCCCGAAGAGGTCGCCGCGTCGCTCGATGATAAGGACAAGGCGGCTGTGGCCGCGGCCGAACGGGAGATCGCCTCCCTCAAAAGCCAGCGCCGGGCGTGGGGCCATCTCCAGGTCGTCTACGACGTCGGCCCCCCCTCGCCGACCTACCTGCTGCGTCGCGGCAACTACCTGACCCCGGGGGCACCCGTCCCGGCGGGGTTCCTGCGCGTCCTCAGCACGTCCGACGCGGCCACCGAGCCCAAGGCGCCCGATTCTGCGGGCGCGACCAGCGGCCGGCGACTCGCGCTGGCGCACTGGCTGAATGACGAGCGGTCCCCCGCGGGAGCCCTCGCAGCGCGGGTGCGCGTCAACCGGATCTGGCAACACCTGTTCGGCCGGGGCATCGTCGAGACCCCCGATAACTTCGGCGTGACGGGCGCCGAGCCGACGCATCGTGAGCTGCTGGAGTGGCTCGCCAGCGAATTTTGCGCTGGGGGGAAACGCCTCAAGCCGTTCGTCAAACTCCTGATGACCTCCACGGCGTACCGCCAGGCGGCGGTCGAAACCGACAACGCATCCAGCGCCGATGCCTCCACGCTCGATCCGGACAACCAGCTCCTCGGGCGCATGCGGCTGCGCCGTTTGGAGTCAGAGGCGGTGCGAGACCGCATCCTCGCCGTCAGCGGCACGCTGGACCGCACGATGGGAGGCGCGCCGATCCCCGTGGAGCCTCGGCCGGACGGCACGTTCGTCATCCCCGAGAAAGGGTTACCAACGCCGACCAGTCAGTGGCGCCGGAGCCTCTACCTCCTGGCCAGGCGGAACTACCACCCGAGCTTGCTCGACGTTTTCGACCAGCCCGACCTGGCGACCAACTGCACGCGCCGCGCCTCTTCGGCCGTGGTGTTGCAATCGTTGACGATGCTGAACGACGGCTTCGTGCTCGAGCAGGCCGGCCACCTGGCCGCGCGTGTGACCCGTGCGGCCGCCGGTCCCAATCCGCAGCAGAAGGTCGCCGCCACCTTCGCGATCACGCTTGGCCGGCCCCCCTCGGCCCCCGAAGTGAGCTGGTGCGTCGCGCTGCTGGACCGCCAGGAAGCGTATCACCGCGGTCAGAAGCTACCGTCCGATCAGGCCGCCCTCAAGGCGCTGACGTCGCTGTGCCATACACTCTTGAACACAAGCGAATTCCTCTACATCCCGTGAGGCTCGCCATGACGATCCACGACCGTGGTTCCGCTCCCCTCCCCTCCCTGACCCGTCGCGAGCTGCTCGGGGCTTCCGGTCTCGGCTTCGGCACCCTGGCGCTGAGCTACCTCCTCCACGCCGAACGCTCATCCGCCTCGGAGGCGCGCCTGGGCCGTGGGCTCGACCTGGCTTCGCGGGCGCCCCACTTCGCCCCTCGTGCCAGGGCCGTCATCATGCTCATGCAGAACGGTGGCCCGAGCCAGATGGACCTGTTCGACCCCAAGCCCGAGCTCGCCAGGCAGGCCGGCAAGACGATGACGGTGGAGACCTTTCAGAAAGGGAACTCCGACAAGCTGATGGCTTCGCCGCTCGCATTCCAGCGCTACGGGCAGTGCGGCATGGACATGGCCGCCATCCTGCCGCACCTCGGCTCGACGGCCGACGACATCTGCCTGGTCCGGTCGATGTTCTCGGAGCACAACAACCACACCGAAGGACTCGTGCTGCTCAACACGGGCAAGATTTTCCCCGGCCGCCCCGCGCTCGGCTCGTGGATCAGCTACGGCCTGGGGACCGAGAACCAGAACCTGCCGGCCTACATCGTCCTGCGCGACCCGGAAGGCTACAACACGAGCGGCACCCTCCTCTGGCAGAATGGCTGGCTGCCATCGCTCTACCGCGGCACCGAAGTGGCCACCCAGGGTGTGCCCGTGCGGAACCTGCAACCGCCCGCCCCCGTGGCGCCGGCGGTCCGCCGCGACAACCTCGACCTCCTGGCGAAGCTCAACGAGGAGCACCGCCGGGGCTACCCGCACGAGTCGGAGCTGGAGACCCGGATCCGCAACTATGAGCTGGCCGCGCGCATGCAGCTCGCAGCGGGGGAGGTGCTGGACCTGTCGCGGGAGTCGGAGCCGACGAAGGCCATGTACGGCCTCGGCGACCCGGTGACCGCCGGTTACGGCCTGCGCTGCTTGATGGCGCGTAGGCTGGTGGAGAGCGGCGTCCGCTTCGTCCAGGTCTGCCCGCCCGTCAAGCCGCAGTCGCAGCCCTGGGACGCGCACACGAACGTCAAGACTGAGAACGAGGCGATCTGTGCCCGCACGGACCTCCCTTCCGCCGCGCTCATCAAGGACTTGAAGGCGCGAGGGCTGCTGGAGGACACCATCGTGCTCTGGTCGGGCGAGTTCGGCCGGCTGCCCGTGTCGCAGAACGGGGCCGGGCGGGACCACAACCGCAACGCGTTCAGCCTGATCGTCGCCGGCGGCGGCTTCAGGGCCGGTCAAATCCATGGGGCGACCGACGAGGTCGGCTACAAGGCCGCCGATCAGCGCGTCAGCGTGCCGGACCTGCACGCCACGATCCTCCACCAGCTCGGCCTGGACCACACCAGGCTCACCTACCACCACCACGGCAGCGACGAGTCGCTGACCGACGCTCGCGTGACCAAGGCACGCGTGGTAACCGAGTTGCTGGACAATCCGGCCCGGACCTGAAGCGATCGGCGGCTTCCGGAGAAGGAAACCGCAACGAACAACGACATCAACGGCGCGTGGTGCCGGCCGAAGGCCGCCGAGGATCTGCCGGTGATCAACCCGACCACGACCGAGTTGCTCGGTCGCGTCCTCCTCTCGCCGGCGGACGATGTGATTCGACCCGGCGGTCGGTAGGCCCCCCATGGCCGAGCACGGGGTCGAGAAAGCCAGCCTGGAACAGCTTCTCGAGCGGTGCGACTTCGTCTCGATCCACGTGCCGCTGCTCGCGGGAGCCCGCCACCTGATCGGCGAGCGGGAACTGCGCCTGATGAAACCGCGGGCCATTCTGACCAACAGCGCGCCCGGCAGAAGGGCGTTCCCGTCGGCCTCGCGACCGGCGACGACCCTAGCCGGCTCATCGAATGGGCCGACAAGGGCGTACAATGGCTCGCGATGGGCGCCCATGTCTCGCTGCTCCTGCGGGCCGCTACGCAAGTTGCCGAACAGGTTCGTGCCCACTCGGCCCCACGCACGAAGAGAAGCTGACCAGGATCGGGCTTACCGTGTTCTTGACCCCAATGAAAAGCTGGGCTCAGCGCTCGAACATGACATGAAGTCGTGCACAGCTACTTAGTTATATTATAATTTTGACATTCATACATTCGATAAATCATAACGCAAGCACTCATTCCGCGCAGAGCGTGGGCACGAGATCGCTTGCCCAATTTGAGCGCGAAACTCTTTGTAGAGATACGAATGCCTCTCGCGGGAGAGGGCGGTCACATGAGGGCGCGCTGCCCGCCATCCCGCCTCCGGGCGCCCCTCACCCGGCTGACGTCTCCCGTAACGGGAGAGGTGTAAAGAGCGCATGAGGCGCAACGATCCCCCCGCCGCGCCTCATGCGCCGCCGTATGCCTCCTCGGCGGTGAGAATGATGCGGGCGATCTCGACCAGCTTCTTGTTCTTGTCGCTGGCCAGCTTCTGGAGCCGCCGGAACGCGGTGTGCTCGTCGAGGTTGGCCTTCTTCATCAGGATGCCCTTGGCTTTCTCGATGGTCTTGCGATCCTCGAGGGCCTGCTTGAGGTCGGCCGCCTCTTTGTGCAGCGCCTGGAACTGCTCGAACCGCCGCATGGCGATGGTGATCGCCGGCTCGAGGTCGGCCTGCTTGATCGGCTTGACCAGGTAGGCCAGGATGTGATCGGCCTCGGCCCGGCGGATGAACTCCGCGTCGTGGAACGCGGAGACGAGGATCACGGGAACCGGCGTGTCCTTGTAAAGCTGGGTCGAGGCCTCGATGCCGTCCATGTCGGGCATCTTGATGTCGGTGATGACCAGGTCGGGCCGCATGGCACGGCACTGGTCCACCAGGTCCCGGCCCGTCCCGGCCACGGCCACGACGGTGTGCCCCAGGCGGGGCAAGATCGTGCGGAAATAGTCCTGCATGTCGGGCTCGTCGTCGGCGACGGCAATGCGCAGCTCGCGGCTCATAGTTCCCCTCGCGGCAAGGTAATCGTGATTTCCGCTCCCCGTCCCGTGCCATCACCGACGGCGATCCGGCCCCCGTGGGCCTCGACGATCCGCCGGGAGATGGCCATGCCCAGGCCGGTCCCTTTGGTTTTGGTCGTGTAAAATGGCTCGAAGATCCGCTGGCGGTCCTCGGGCCGGAGCCCGGGGCCGTTGTCGCGGAAGGTCACGCGCACCGCTGGCCGCCCGCCGATCTCGGCCGGCGTGCAAGCGACCTCGATATGGACCGGGTCGGAGCAGGCCGCCAGCGCGTTTTCGAGGATGTTACCGAAGACCCGCTCGAGACGAAACGGATCGACCTCGCACCGCAGGTTCGTGGCTGCGTTTGCGTCGCACAGCGTCGCCTGCCGCCCCTTGCGCTGGGACTCGAGGTGCGCCCAGGCCTCTTGCCAGACGGTGGCCAGGTGGCATTCCCTCCGTTCGAGCCGGATCGGGGCCGCGTAGTCGCGGACGTCTTCGTAGAGGTGGTGGAGATGGTCTTGCGCCTTTTGGAGGCGGGCGATGAGGCCGAGTGCTTCGGGCCGGTCCTCAACCTGCAGGGCCAGCATCTCGAGGCATGCCTGGCTGCGCTGAAGGGCGTTGCGGCTCTCGTGTGCCAGCCCCGCGACCATCTGGCCGATGGCGGCCAGCCGCTCGGC
>JARLIH010000289.1 GCA_031291845.1 Isosphaeraceae bacterium
CCGCACGCGGCCCGTCCGCTCGGCCCGCGCGCCCGCTTCGGGTTAGTGCAAGCAGGTGATAGGCGGCAAACGTGCGAATCGGACATTCAACCTAAGAGTCCCTCATTCGCGCGACGTGCACGCAAGGGTCGTGTCGCCGCGTGGCGCGTCGTTGAAAATAATCCCCCTTCGACAGGAAATAACCGCCCCGGCTCGCGCGTCGTTGTAGATGAGAGGTGACGGGCCGATGGCGGAATCGCAGGACCATCTTCGGCTCAGCCCGTCGGAAACGACAAGCACGGGCCGCGCCACGAGTGAGCTATCTCGGGTCGAAGAGCTATTTCACCTGCACTCCGCGGAGATTCGACGGTTCGTCCTGGGCGTCGTCCGCGACCCGGAGCTGGCGTCGGACGTGCTCCAGACGACCTTCACCAAGGCCGTGCAACAAGGGCACACAGCGCGCTCCGAGACGCTCAAGGGCTGGCTGTTTCGCGTTGCGTACCATGAGGCGATCACGGCCCGGCGCCGCTTACAGACTCGCGAGCAAGCCCAGCGCAAGCTGCAGTTGCTCTGGGCTGCCGGCGGAGAGCGTCCCGAAGACCCGTTGATTCGTCGCGAAACGGTCGAGGCCGTGCGCAAAGCCCTGGATGAGCTGCCCGCGAACCAGCGCAGGGTCGTGTGGGCCCGACTGTACGAAGACAAGACGTTCGCCGCGATCGCCGCGGAAATCGGCGTGCCGCTGGGCACGGTCCTGACGCGCATGAGGCTGGCCCTCGAAAAACTCAGGCGTTCACTGCAGGCGGGAGAGTGAGTCATGAAGGCGGGCGCGAAGTCGGAGTTGACCTGGCTGGCCATGAGCTACGTCTGCGGCGACCTGCCCGCCGAGGACGTGGCGGCTTTCGAGCAGCGGCTCGAACAGGACCAAGCCGCCCGAGAGGCGGTTGCGCTCGCGGTGGAGCTCGCGGGCGCGGTCGCCCAGCTCCCGCCCGATCAGGGACCTCGGTTGCGGCCGCGCAGGCCCCCAGCGCTCGCCGCGCTGCCCCGCTGGGCGGGGATTGCCGCGGCCGTGCTGCTCTTGGCCCTGGCGGCCGGCGGGCTGACGCGCCTCCCCGAAAGCGTGATGAAAACCCGACACCCGGGGGCGCCGTCGCCTGGGCTGGCGCTGGCTTGGTCCGGCGTACACCGGGACGAAGCCGACACCGACGATCTGCTCGACTGGCTGGATGTGCCGAGTTCCTCGGCGGAAGCCTCCTACCTTGCGGCAATCGATAGCTCTGACGCAGCCGACGCGGGCATCCCCGATTGGATGCTCGAAGCCGCGCTGCTTAACGGCGGCGTACCCGTCGACCAGCCCGCCCGGAAGGAGAACTGAGCCGTGCGCATGGCCCTTTCGCTCGCCTCGCTCGTTCTCGCCCTCAGCGCCCCGTTAACGCGGGCTGACGAAGGCGCGGGCTCCTCGAAGAAACCCTCGGCACCGGCCTCCGACAAGCCCGCGAGTGAGAACAGCTCGGACCGCGAGAAAGCGGCGCTCGCGTTCGTGCGCGACAACCATCCCGAGCTCGCCCAGTTGCTCGAGCAGCTCAAGCCGATGAAACCGGCGGACTATAACCGGGCCGTCCGCGACATCTATTCGGTCAGCAAAACGCTCGCGGGTCTCAAAGAGCACGATCCGAAACGGTACGAGGTGGGTTTGGAACTGTGGAAGGCCCGCTCGCGCGTCGAGCTCTTGACCGCCAAGCTGATCCGGTCTCCCAGCCTCGAGCTGGAAGCCAAGCTGCATGAAGCCGTGAGCGCGCAGGTCGACGTGGAAATCCGGCAGCAAAAGCTGGAGCGAGAGCAGGCCGAGGCACGTTTGAAGAAGGTAAACGCCAATATCGACCGCCTCGAATCGAACCAGAGCAGAATCATCGAGAACCGGTTCCAGACGCTGTTGAAGCAGAGCCAACGCAACCGCCGGCAGGACGCGGACAAGCCTGCGCCGGTGCACGCCAAGAAAGAGGAGCGCAAAGGATGATCTACCGCTTCGCGACGATCGGCATCGTCCTGTTCCTGACCGCCGCGCCGTTACCGGCGAGCGGGGCGGATATGGTTCGCCCCCTACGCGATCGGTTCACGCCCGCGGAGGTCGAGGAGTCCCCCGACTTTCAGCGCCACGTGCTGCCGCTGATGGGCCGGCTCGGCTGTAACGGTCGCGCGTGCCACGGCTCGTTCCAAGGCCGCGGCGGCTTCCGGCTCTCGCTCTTCGGCTATGACTTCAAGACGGACCACGAAGCGCTCATGAAAGAAGGCTCCGGCCGCATCGATCTCGAAGGGCCCGAGGTCAGCAAGGTCCTGCAAAAACCAACGCTCGCCATCCCGCACAAGGGAGGGAAGCGGATGGAGGAAGACACCTGGCAGTACCGCGTGCTGCTGCGCTGGATCGAGGGAGGAGCCAAGAACGTCGACAACCCGGTGCCGTTCGAGAAGCTCGAGGTGATTCCCAGCGAGTTCGAGTTCAAGAGGCCGGGCGAAACCATTCCGCTGCAGGTCATCGCTCACTGGGCGGACGGCACCCGTGAGGACGTCACCTGCATCAGCCGGTTCCGGACCAACGACGAGTCGATCGCCGAGATCAACGAGGACGGCGTCGTCACGTGCAAAGGTCCCGGCGACGCACACGTCGTGGCGTTCTACGACAATGGTGTCGCGGTAACGCAGGTGATCCTCCCCGTGTCGGACCAGGTCGGGTCGGAGTATCCGGAAGTCCCCGCGCCGACGGCGATCGACCGGCTCGTGCTGGCCAAGCTCCGGAAGCTCGGCGTCGTTCCGTCCGCCGTCTGCTCGGACACGGAGTTCCTGCGCAGGGTCACTCTCGACATGACGGGCTCGCTGCCCACTCCGGCCGAGGTGGAGGCGTTCCTGGCCGACTCGTCGCCCGGCAAGCGCGAGGCCAAGGTTGACGAGCTGCTCGAACGGCCGACGTACGCCGCCTGGTGGACGAGCAAGTTGTGCGACCTTGCGGGCGTGAGCCCGCGCAACCTGAACGTGGGGATGGGGAACTTCCAAAACGATATGGCCCGCCACTTCTACGAGTGGGTGTTCAAGCGGGTCAAGGAAAATATGCCGTACGACAAGCTGGTTGCGAACATCGTGCTCGCCTCGAGCCGCAAACCGGGCCAAAGTTATGAACAATTCGTCGAGGAGCAGACGTCGTACTACCGGAAGAAAGACCCGGCCGACTACGCGTCCCACGATACCATGCCCTATTACTGGGCGCGGCGGAACCTGCGCACGCCCGACGAGAAGGCCCTCGGTTTCAGCTATACGTTCCTCGGCGTCCGGCTCGAGTGCGCCCAGTGCCACAAGCACCCCTTCGACCAGTGGACCCAGGACGACTTCAAGCAGTTCACCGCGTTTTTCGCGCCGGTCGCGTACGGCCTGCCGCCGGACGGGCGGAAGTTCGCTCAGAAGATGCGGGAAGACCTGAAGCTCGACCCCAAGAAGCTGGGGGGACAGCTCCAGCGCATCCTGACCGACATGGCCCGCGACGGCAAGCCGATCCCCTGGGGCGAGGTCTACGTCAACCCGAACCGCACGTTCAACGGCGCCAAGGGGAACCAGGCCAAGCAGGCCAAAGGCGCGCGCGTGGTGACGCCCAAACTCCTGGGGGCGGAAGAGGTCACGCTTGCCGGCGTGGACGATCCGCGCAAGCCGCTCATGGACTGGCTCCGGCGCAAGGATAACCCGTACTTCGCCCGCGCCTTCGTCAACCGTGTCTGGGCCGTCTACTTCGGTCGAGGGATCAGTAACCCGCCCGACGATATGAACCTCGCCAACCCACCGAGCAACGCACCCCTGCTCGAGTACCTGGCTGACGGCTTCATCGCCCACGAGTACGACATGAAGTGGCTGCACCGCGAGATCGTCCTCAGCGACACGTACCAGCGGACCTGGCATACGAACGACACGAACCGGCTCGACGAGCGCAACTTCAGCCATGCCCTCGTCCGGCGCATCCCGGCCGAGGCCCTGATCGACGCCGTGGCCCAGGCGACCGCGCGTTCGGCCGATCTGGCCCAGGCCCACGACAACATCGCCGACCGCGCGACCGGCCCAGTCGGCAGTATGCTCGGCGCCCGCCGCGGTGCGGGAAACTACGCGGCGAAAATCTTCGGGCGATCCGAGCGCGAGACGAACTGCGATTGCAGCACGTCGAACGAACCCAACCTGCTCCAGTCCATTTACATGCAAAACGACCAGGAAACGCTCTCCGCCATCGAACGCAACACCGGCTGGCTCAACGAACGGGCCGTCGCGGGGCGGAACAAGCTCGCAGCGCTCCAGGCCGATTCCAAAGCGGTCGACCTGCTGAGCGTCCAAGCCGCCGCCATCGAACGGCGGATCGACGCGCTCGCGAAAGACCAGAAGCAAGAGACGCAAGTTGCGACGCTCAAGTCGCAGCTCAAGAAAACAAATAAAGAATTGTCATCACGCCAGACGCGTGTCCGCGAGGCCGAGAAGACCGCCCCCGCACCGTTCGATCCGGACCAGGTGATCGTCGAGGCCTACGAGCGCACGCTGGGCCGCAGGCCGGCGGACGCCGAGGCGAAACTGGCCCGCGAGTACTTCGGCCAGGCCGAAGACAACGCCAAGGGCATGCGTGACTTGCTCTGGGCGCTCTTGAACACCAAGGAATTCATCACCAACCACTAATCGGCACGAGACCAGGTTCGATCCCACTCGCAAAGGAGTTTCGCTGATGGCCACGAACGTGTTTTGCGACGGCGTCCGGCGCCGCGACTTTCTGCGGCTGGGAGTGATCGGAGGCGCGGGTCTCTCGCTGGCGGACTACTTGCGGATTGCCGAGGCCGGCGACGTTCGTCCCGGCAAGGCCAAGTCGGTCATTTACGTCTATCTCGCCGGCGGTCCGACACATCTCGACACGTTCGACCTGAAGCCGAACGCACCCAAGGAGTTTCGCGGCGAGTTCAACCCGATCGACACGAATGCCCCCGGCGTTCAGATCAGCGAGCACCTGCCCAAGCTCGCGAAGTGCGCGGACAAGTTTGCGATCCTGCGCGGTGTGAGCCACACGCTCGCCGCCCACGAACTGGGCACGAAGTACATGATCACGGGGAACCGCCCGCTTCCGTCGCTCGACTTCCCGGGCTTCGGAGCGGTCCTGAACAAGGAACTTGGCGGCCCGCGCGATATCCCGCCCTTCGTCGCGATCCCGAATACGCCGCAGGTCGCCGGTTTCCTCGGCGTGGAATACGCACCCTTCAGCACCACGAACGCGCCCCGCGCTGGGCAACCCTTCTCGGTGCGCGGAATCTCCATCGGCCGTGGTTTGACCGTGGCCGAGATCGAAAAGCGGCAGAACCTGCTCAAGGGCCTCGACGCCACGTTCCGCGGCTTCGAGAAGCAGAGCGACCTCGTCAACGGGCTCGACCGCTTCGCGCAGCGAGCGTACGACATCATCAGCTCTCCGCGCACCCGGCAGGCGTTCGACATTACACGGGAGTCGCAAAGCATCACCTCCCTCTTCGGCGAAAACACGCTGAGCCAGAGCGCCCTGCTGGCCGCCCGGCTGGTCGAGGCGGGCACGCGGTTCGTCACGCTGACCCACGGCGGCTGGGACACGCACGACCAGAACTTCACCAAGATGAAGACCAAGCAGCTCCCCGAGCTGGACGACGCGCTGGCCGGGCTCTTCACCGCGCTCGACCGCAAGGGCCTGCTCGAGTCGACGCTCGTGGTGGTCAACGGCGAGTTCGGCCGCACGCCGAAGATCAACGAGCGAGCCGGCCGCGATCACTACCCCCGGGCCATGTTCGTCGTCATGGGCGGCGGCGGCGTGCAAGGGGGCCAGGTCATCGGCGCGAGCGACGACAAAGGGACCGGGCCGGCATCCGGCGACGGGATTACACCCGACGACGTGGCCGCGTCGCTCTATCACTCGCTGGGCATCAACGTCAGCAAGGAATTCCGCACGCCGACGGGACGCCCCGTCGCGATCGTCCGCTACGGCAACGTCGTGAAGGAACTGTTCTCGTAAACGATCACACGGTTGCAATCGTCGAGTGGGTCAGCCCGAAGGGCGCCAACCCACCGTGTACGGCGGCCCATGGTGGGTCGGCGCCCTTCGGGCTGGCCCACATACCAGAGACAGCTCACGCCAAGATCGGCTTGACCACCTTCCCGGCGACGTCGGTCAGGCGGAAGTCGCGACCCTGGAACCGGTAGGTCAGCTTCTCGTGATCGATCCCGAAGAGGTGGAGGATCGTGGCGTGCAGGTCGTTGACGTGGACCACGTCCTGGACGGCCGCGTAGCCGAGCTCGTCGGTCGCGCCATGCGAAATGCCCCCTTTGATGCCGCCACCGGCCATCCATAGGGAGAAACCTTTGATGTGGTGATCGCGGCCGCTCCCTTGGGCCATGGGGGTGCGGCCGAACTCGCCGCCCCAGACGACCAGGGTTTCGTCCAGCATCCCGCGCTGTTTCAGGTCCTTGATCAGGGCGGCCGCGCCCCGGTCCACTTCCTCGGCCGTCCCTTGCACGTCGCGTTTGATGATGCCGTGATGGTCCCAGTCTTTGTGATAGAGCTGGATGAATCGCACGCCTCGCTCGGCGAGACGACGGGCAAGCAGGCAGTTGGCCGCGAACGAGCCGTCGGAGCCTTGTGTGCCATACATCTCGAGCACGTGCTTGGGCTCGCCGGACAGGTCGATCAGCTCAGGCACACTCGTTTGCATGCGGAAGGCCGTCTCGTAGGCGCTGATGCGCGTGGCGATCTCGGGGTCGTCCACCACGTCGTTCTCGAGCTGGTTGAGCTGCTGCACCGCCTCGACCACCTCGCGCTGCTGGCCGGCGTTCACGCCCGGCGGCCGGCTGACATAGAGGACCGGTTCGCCCTTGGAGTGGAAGACGACGCCCTGGAACCGGCTAGGGAGGAAGCCGCTATGCCACTGCCGGGCGGCGATCGGCTGCGACTGGCCGAACCTGCCTTGTGAGGTCATCACGACGAACCCGGGGAGCTCGTCGCTCTCGCTGCCGAGGCCGTAGTTGAGCCACGAGCCCATCGCCGGCCGGCCGGAGATCGTGGTGCCGGTGTTCATGAAGGTGTGCGCGGGGTCGTGGTTGATCGCCTCGGTCACCATCGACCGGATGATGCAAAGCTCGTCGGCCACCGAGCCGATATGCGGGAAGATCGAGCAGATCTCCTGGCCCGACTGTCCGAACCGCTGGAACGGGTGCTGGGGACCGAAGCAGTTGAGCTTTTGACCCTGAAGCTGCGCGATGGGCATTCCCTGCGTGTACGACTCCGGCATCGGCTGGCCGCTCATCTTGGCCAGTACCGGCTTGTAGTCGAGCGTCTCGAGGTGGGACGGCCCACCGGCCATGTACAGGTAAATGACGCGCTTCGCCTTCGGCGCGAAGTGGAGCGGGTTCACGACGCCGCTCCAGCGATCGATCGGCTTCTGCGCAGGGGTCGCGCCGAGGAGCCGGGGGTTGAGGAGCGACGCCAACGCCAGCGAGCCGATCCCCGTCGCGGCCTGGCCGAAGAGCGACCGGCGGGTAACGCGGTACTGGTCTTCCTGGTAGGGGTGCATGGCTCAGTTCCTCGTGACGGTCTCGTGGAGGTTGAGGATCACGCGTGCCACGGCGGTCCAGGCGGCGAGCTCGGCCGCGTCGATGTCGGACGGGGCAGGGCGGTCACCCACGTGCAGCAGTTCTGCGACACCGTCCGGATTTGCTCGCAGTTCACTACGCTGGCGTTCAACGAGCTTCTCGAGCAAGGCGATCTCGGCGGGTCGAACGTCCCGCGCTAGCGCGACCTTGTACGCGTGGCGGATGCGGGACGGGGCGTCGGCGCCCCCCTTCCGCACGACCCGCTCCGCAAACGCGCGGGCGGCTTCGACGTAGCTGGGGTCATTCAGCAGTACAAGCGCCTGGAGCGGCGTGTTCGAACGGGGTCGCTGGACGACGCATTCCTCGCGCGTCGATGCGTCGAAAGCCAGGAGGCTCGGGTGCAGAAACGAGCGTTGCCACCAGGTGTAGAGACCCCGGCGGTACTCGTTCGGGCCGTGGTCCGCCACGTACTCCCTGCGCGGGAAGTTGAGGTGCGCCCAGTAGCCGTCGGGCTGATAGGGCTTGACGCTCGGCCCGCCAACCCGCGGATCGAGGAGTCCGCCGATCGCGAGGGCGTTATCGCGGACCATCTCCGCGTCGAGTCGGAACCGCCCCTGGCGCGCGAGCCAGCTATTCGCCGGGTCGCGCTGGCGGAGTTCTTCGTGGGCCACCGAGCTTTGCCGGTACGTGCTGGAGAGGACCAGCAGCTTGAGCGTTCGCTTGACGTCCCACCCCTTGTCCATGAACTCGACGGCGAGCCAGTCCAGTAAGTGCGGATGAGTCGGCCACGTTCCTTGCGAGCCGAAGTCTTCGAGACTCGTGACGATCCCTTGACCGAACGCCAGCTTCCAGAGCCGGTTGACGAACACGCGCGCGACCAGAGGATTGTCCCGCGCGACCAGCCAGCGCGCGAGGTCGAGGCGCGTCGCGCGGCGGTCCTTGACCGTCATGCTCCCGAGCGAGGCGGGCACCGTCGGCTCCACGACGGGCCCGGTTTCGTTGAGCCAGTTTCCCCGCGGCAAAACGCGGATCATGCGCGGGGGGGCAACCTCGGCGATCAGAGTCGTGGGAACCGATTGTTCGAGCTGCTCCTTCTGCCGCTGGAGCTCGGCCAAAGCTTTGCGCTGGGGCTCGAGCGCTGGGGCGATGGTCCGATAGAATGCGGCGAGCTCCTCGTTCTGCGTCGGGCTTCGCTTCTCGGGCTCGGTGGCCAGGATGTCCGCCACGTTCTTGGGCCACTCGGCCCCCTTGGCGCGAACGGGACGAGCGGCATCCGTCACGCTGAACCGGAAATGGCCGATCGTGTGCTGGGTCCCGTAATTCATCCGCAGCTCGACCGTCAGTGACAACGAGCCGTTCCCACCGAGGTCGCTCTTCGACTCGAAGACTGCGTCGGTGGGCTGGCCAACCTTGGGAAGGAGGGCCCAGCCGGTGCCCGGCTTCCCGTCAGCGATGTTCGCGACCGGGAACCCGTCTTGCGAGTGCGTGGCGGTCACGCTCGACCAGACGATGGGCTTGCCGAGCTCGGCGATGACGATCTCATCGAGCACGAAATTGCCGTTCCCCGCGCGGCCCGGACCATGCGCAGGAAGCGAGTCGTCGGGGAGGACCTCGAGCCGCAGCCCGGTGACGCTACTCCGGTCCGCCTTGAACGTCAGCGTGTACGTGTCGCTCTCGGGACTGTTCCCCGTCGCCAGCACCGAGCCGTCGCCTTGCACTTTCAGGGTCGCGCCGTTTTTCGACCGGGCATCGACCGGCCTTAACACGGCCCAATCGATGCGCCGCGTCTTGCCGGTTTTTTCCCATTCCGCTTGCGCCGAAGCCAACTCGGGGGTGGGAGTCGCCAGCACCTTTTGATGGACCCCCATCTCCGCGTCGAGCCGCGCCAACCGGTCCTTCTGCTCGGCCGACGGTATTTTGACCTGGTCTTGCCGCCCGACCGCCTTCTCTTTGAGGTCGGCGAAGAACGCCTCGAAGCTGTAGAAGTCCTTGGTGGCGAACGGGTCGAACTTGTGGTCGTGGCACTCGCAACAGCCGAGCGTCGATGCCAGCCAGACGCTGCCGACGTTGCGCACCCGGTCGGCGGCGTACTTGGCCATGTATTCCTTGGCCTGCGCGCCCCCTTCCTCGGTTGTCTGCAAGAGCCGGTTATAGCCCGAGGCGACCTTTTGCTCGTCCGTCGCGCTCGGCAGCAGGTCGCCGGCGAGTTGCTCGATCGTGAAGCGATCGAACGGCATGTTGTCGTTGAACGCCCGGATGACGTAATCGCGGTAGAGCCACAAGTCGCGCGGATTGTCGCTGTGGTAGCCCGCGCTGTCGGCGAAGCGCACGAGGTCGAGCCAGTAAACGGCCATCCGCTCGCCGAAGTGGGGCGAGGCGAGCAGACGGTCGACCAGTCTTTCGTAAGCGTTCGTGGCGCTGTCGTTGACGAAGGCGTCCACTTCCTCGGGCGACGGGGGCAGCCCGAGCAGATCGAGGCTCAAGCGGCGGATCAAGGTCGCGCGGTCGGCCTCCGGCGCCGGCTTCAGCCCGCGCTCGTTGAGCTTTTCGACGACGAACCGGTCCACGTCGTTCCGGACGAAAGGCGACTCGCCCACCAGGGGTACCGCGGGCCGGGTCGGCGGCTCGTAGGCCCAATGCCCCTTCCACTCGCCGCCTTGCTCGATCCAGCGCCTGAGGGTCTCAACCTGGGCCTTGGTGAGCGACTTACCCGACTTCGGCGGCGGCATGTGTTCGCCGCTGTCCACGGATGTCACCCGCAGGTACAGCTCGCTCTCATCGGGCTTACCCGGCACGATCGGAGTGGCCTTGTCCTTCTTCGCGAACAGACCGTCCTTCGTGTCGAGCCGCAGCTCCGCTTTCCGTTTCTTGGAGTCGGGGCCGTGACACTGGAAACAGGTCTCGGAAAGGATCGGCCGGACATCACGATTGAAGTCCACCGGGTCGCCAGGCCCCGCCGCGTGGGCTAGGCCGGATCCGAGGATCAAGGTCGCGAGCAATCCCGAAGCGCGGACGGCTCTCATCGTTCGCTCCATCGCGGGAAGTGTCGGGGAGAACGCGCACGGTGGGGCGGCTCGGGTCAATCCCGGCCCAGCTCGAGGCGGAAGGTCTTTCGCCTGTCTGCAATTTACTCTATAGCAATGGGCGGACGATCGCAACGGCCGGCGGCGGCCGAAGTCCATCGTCAGCTCTTGATCATCTCGACGTACAAGACGTGCGAGAAGTCTCGACGCCCCACGCGTTGCTTCCTGGGCCAGGGCCGCCACCCGGTTGCCGACTCGCGGCCCGCCTGGCACACTGTTGGCAATCTGGCGTGCCAACGTTTGAAGGGGGCGACATCATGCAGCGATCTTTCAGGGCGCTGGGCCTCGGGTCCATCCTGCTGTGCTTTCCCGTGACGGTCGTTCACGCCGAGTCGACCGCGGACCTCGCGCGCACCGCGGCCGTGGTCGCGGCGCTCCAGAATGCGGACGGCGGTTTCTCCGCCGCACCCGGGCAGCCGTCCAGCCTGTCCGCAACGTCCTCGGCGGTGCGCACGCTCAAGTACACCGGCGGCTCTATCCCTGATGTCCTCGCGTGCATTGGCTACGTGAAGTCGTGTATCGACGCCGTGAGCGGCGGATTCGCAAATACCCCGGGCGGAACCGCGGACGTCCGCACCACGGCCGTCGGACTGATGGTGGCGGCTGAGCTCAAGGTCGCGACGGACGAGATGGCCGACAGGGCCGTTACCTTTTTCTGCAAGCACGCCCAGGCCTTTGAGGATATCCGGATCGCGGTCGCCGGGCTCGAGGCGGTCAACACGAAGTCGCCCGACTTCCCCCGCTGGACGGAGCAAGTGGAGAAGCTGCGGAACTCCGAGGGCACCTTTGGTAAGGGCACGGACGAGGCCCGCGACACCGGCGGTGCCGCGGTGGCTCTGCTGCGCATGGGCGCCAAGCTCGACAAGCGCGAGGAGATTGTCCGGGCCCTCAAGGCCGGCCAGCGGCCGGACGGGGCTTGGGGACGAGGAGAGGGGAGCTCCGACCTCGAAGCGACCTATCGCATCATGCGCTGTTTTTACATGCTCCAGGAAAAGCCCGACCTCGACCGCCTGCGCGGGTTCATCACCCGCTGCCGGCATTCGGAAGGCACGTACAGCACCAAGCCGGATGCGCCCGCGGACCTGGGCGGCACGTACTTCGCCACGATCATCCTACGCTGGGCGCGGCTGCTGGACGGCGAGCCCGCTCTGGTCGAGACCCTCGGTTTTCAACAGCTCTTCAACGGCCACGACCTGAGCGGCTGGGAGGGGGACACCTCGCTCTGGTCGGCACGCGACGGCATGCTGGTCGGAACCTCACCGGGCCTCAAGCACAACGACTTCCTCGCCACCGAGAAGAGTTTCGCGGACTTCAACTTGAAGCTCACGTTCCGGCTCATTGGTTCGGATAGCAGCAACAGCGGAATCCAGTTCCGGAGCGTACGCGTACCCGGACACGAGATGTCGGGATACCAGGCCGACGTCGGCCAGAACTACTGGGGCTGTCTCTACGACGAATCCAGGCGCAACAAAGTTCTCGTCCAGGCGAGCGCCGAGGCATCCAAGAAAGTACACAAGTCCGACTGGAACGAATACACGGTTCGCGCGATGGGAAGTAACATCACGCTTTCGCTGAACGGCACAACCTCCGTCAAGTACACCGAAGACGATCCCAAGATCGCCGACGACGGCAAGATCGCCGTCCAGATCCACGCGGGCGGACCGATGCAGATTCAGTTCAAGGACATCTACATTCAACCGCTGCCGCGGCCGACGGCGACCGATCTCGACAAGCCCGGGTTCCACCTGAGGACGATCAAGGCTAACGACGCCGATCGCAAATATGTCGTATTCGTTCCGAACGGCTATGACGGCTCGAAGGCCTTCCCGGTCGTGCTCTTCCTCCACGGGTCGGGCGAGCGCGGCAAAGATGGAATCGGTGCCGTTCAAGCGGGCCTCGGCCCGGCGATCGCCGGACATCCCGGGGACTACGCGTTCATTGGCGTCTTTCCGCAGGCCGAGAAGACGTGGGAGGCGGACTCGGAAGACGCCAAGCTCGCGGTCGCGGCGCTCGACGACGTCGTGGCGAGCTACAAGACCGACCCGCGCCGCGTCGTGTTGACCGGCCTTTCGATGGGCGGCAGCGGAAGCTGGTCGGTCGCTGCCGCGAACCCCGGGCGGTTCGCCGCGGTGGTTCCCGTTTGCGGCCGAGGCAAGACCGAAGCGGTTGACCTGCTGAAGGCGCTGCCGGTTTGGGCCTTCGTCGGCGACGCCGATCGGGACGAGACGGTGCTGAACACCCGCGCGATGGTCCAGGCCCTGCGCAGCGCGGGGAACCGGGCCAAGGAGACCGAATACCGGGGCGTCGGCCATAACAGTTGGGACCGGGCCTACAACGACCCCGCGCTGATCGAGTGGATGGCCGCGCAGGCCAGGCCGTGACTCCTCTTCCCAGACGTGATCACCGCGCGAGACGGGCCGTCGATCGTCTCTCAATCTGGAGACTCTCCGTGCGACATCGACTGAAGCGACGCATTGCCGCATTCTCGTGTGCCTCAGTGATTATACTGGTGTTCGCCTCCCGGCCGGCCCAAGAGTTGTGCGCCCAGACGGCGGGTGCGCCGTTGGTGCGGATCGCCTCCGACGTTCGCGACGAGGCCGGTCTCTTCTCGCGCGACGCTGTCGCGGCGGCGCGTAAGCGCCTCGCCCAGATCGAGGCGACTTACCACGTACCGGCGGTGATCGAGACGATCGACTCGCTCGGCGGGTCAGCTCTCGAAGCGGCGGCCGTCGATCGCGCCCGCAAGACGGGGGTCGAGGGAGTTTTCATCCTGGTCGCCAAAAGAGAGACGAAAATCGATGCCATTCGCTCCGCGCGGTTCGCGACCGTCGTGGAAGCGGCCCAGCTCCACGCGATCCGTGACGCCTTTATCGCCGAATTCGGCAAGCGAGATTTCGATGACGGCCTGACCAAAGGTGTTGCAGAGATCGAGAAGGCCCTGGCCGAAGCGAAGGCGCGCGGCCGCGTCGCGCCGGCGCCTTCGCCGTCCAGTAGCTTGGTGCTTCGAAACCAGGTGCGATTGACCCTCGACGGCGCACGAAAGATCGTGGCGGGCGCTCAGGCAAAGGCGCAGGAGCTCAACCTGAAGATCAATATCGCGGTGGTGGACGACGGCGGTCACATGATTGCCTTCGAGCGCATGGACGGCGCTCGACCCGCGAGCGGCTACACCGCGACGACCAAGGCGGTCACGGCGGCCACGTTCCGGCAGGCGACGGGCCCGCTGCCCGCAGGCACGACGGCACCTGACCTGCTTTTGAACCTCAGCCTTCAGAACGCCGCGGCGGCGAGCGGTGGCAAGGTTACCACGCTCCTCGGCGGAGTCCCCGTCGTGGTCGACGGGCAAGTGATCGCCGGGGTTGGAGTCGGTGGCGGCACCGGGGAGCAGGACGCAACCGTCGCCCGCGCCGGCATTGCGAGCTTCCTCGCCGAAGTCGAGGGAAAAACATCACAATAAATCCTTTGTCGAGTGCGTGAAACGCACCGGTGCGTTCCACGCACCCCACATTGAGCGTTGGGCCCGCCCGGAGTCTGTCGGATGTCGCTCGTCAGGAACCCGTCGTCGCGAGGCAGCGCCGCGCTCGTCTGTTTCCTCTTGCTCGCGCAGAGCCCCAAGGCCGCCGAGCCGGTCCCGCACGGCCAGAGCGAGCCCCCGAATCCGCCGCGCTCGCCCGCGGAGGCCGTCCAGCGCATGAAACTGCCGGAGGGTTTTCACGCCGAGGTCGTGGCCAGCGAGCCTGATATCGTCAATCCGGTCGCCATGACGTTTGATGAGCTCGGTCGCATCTGGATCACCGAAAGTCTCGAATACCCGCGCCGGGCGCCCGGGCCGGGGCGCGACCGCATCAAGGTGCTGGAAGATACGGACAATGACGGGAAAGCCGACAGATTCACGGTGTTCGCCCAGGGGCTCAATATTCCCTCGGGCATCGCCGTGGGACACGGGGGCGTGTGGGTGGCGAACTCCCCCGACATCCTGTACCTGCAAGACACCGACGGCGACGGCAAGGCCGACAAGAAGGAAGTCGTCGTCACCGGCTTCGGCCGCGCCGACACGCACGAGCTCCCCAACTCGCTGACCTGGGGGCCGGATGGTTGGCTCTATGGCTGGAACGGCGTGTTCAACCCGAGTCATGTCGTACACCGCGGGAAGACGTACGACTTCACCTGCGCGATCTTTCGCATTCATCCCAAAAGCCGTGACTTTGAGCTATTTTGCGAGGGGACGAGTAACCCTTGGGGAATCGCCTGGAACACCGACGGTGAGGCGTTCGCCAGCGCGTGCGTCATCGACCACCTCTGGCACCTGACCGAGACCGGCTACTACCACCGCCAGGGCGGACCGTATCCTCCCCACACCTGGAAAATCGAGTCAATCGTCGACCACAAGCACCAGCGGGCGGCCTATTGCGGCATTCACTTCTTCGACAGCGATGCGTATCCGCCCCCGTACCGCGAACGCCTCTACATGGGCAACATCCACGGCAACAGCATTAATGTCGACACCCTCAAGCGCAACGGGTCAACGTACCGCGGCGCAACCGCTCCCGACTTCCTTACGGCCAACGATGCCTGGTTCATGCCCGTTTCGCAGAAGACCGGACCCGACGGCAGCCTCTACGTCCTCGACTGGTACGACCGCTATCACTGCTACCAGGACGCGAACCGTGACCCCGCCGGCATCGACCGGCTGAAGGGACGGCTCTACCGGATCCGTTATCGCGAGACGCCGCGCGCCCCACAAGTGGATTTCCGTCCAACCACCGGCCCGTCGCTAGCGCGGCTTCTCAACAACACAAATATCTATATACGCGAAACATTTCAACGCGTTTTGACGGAGAATCTCCAGCGGGAGCCGGGTATTCTTCGCCCCGAGCTCGAACAGTTCGTCCTGGATGAGAGCCAGTCGCGCAAAGGGCGGATGCACGCTCTCTGGGCCCTCGTGGGGGGCGGCCCTCTGGACCGCGATTTCCACCTCAAAGTGCTCGAGCACGCGGATCCTGGGTTTCGGGCGTGGGGCGTGCGTGCGGCGGGAAACATGCGCCGGGTCGACGAGCGCGTGCGCGACAGGGTCGTAGCGCTGGCACACGACGCCGATCCCGCCGTCTCGCTTCAGGTGGCGATCGCCGTGAACAAGATCGAGGGAGCCGAGCCGATCCCGGTGTGGCTCGACATTTTGTCCCACTGTGGTGACGATCCCTTGATCCCGCATATCGTCTGGCAGAACCTGCACCCGATGCTGGACGAGCGAGGTGAGGCGTTCGCGGACCTCGTCTCACAGAAGCGTGCCGGTCGCTCCGCCGCTCTCGCCGAGCTTTTGCCGCGCGCCGTCGAGCGACTCCTCGGCGGCCGCAAGGTCGGCCTGGTCGCGGCCGTCAAGCTTCTCAACACGATGATTCAGGCTCAAGGGGCCGAGATGCGGGAAGCGTCTCAGCGTGCGCTGCGCGCGGTCGCCGGCGCTGCACAGTCGGACCAGCTCTCGGAAGCCGACGTTCAGGCCCTGCGCAACGCGCTGGGGAAAACGAGCGCCGCCGTCTTAAAAGAGCCCTCGCACCCGCTGTATGTCGACCTCGCCGTCCTGGCGGCCTCCTGGCGCGACCCGGCTGCGATCGAGGTCCTCAGGCGCATCTTTCAATCGGTTCAGGAACCGTTCGAATTGCGTTTGCGGGCGCTCTCCGCCTTGATTGCCGCGGAAGACGACCAGTTGTTGAGCCCGGTCGGTGAGGCACTTGCCCTCCGCCACACCTCCCCCGAGTTTCGAGGCCAGGTGCTGACGTCGCTCGGCCGCCTGGAAGATCCGCGCGTCGCCTCGGTGGTTCTCGAGAACTATGCGAATCTCGAAGCCGACTTGCAGCCCAGGGCGATCGAGTTGCTCACCCAGCGGACGCCCTGGAGCCTCGCGCTGGTGAAAGCGATCACCGAAGGCAAGGTTCCGCAGAGCGCCGTTAACTTGAACCAGGTGCGCAAGCTGCTTGCCGGCAAGGATGCCACGCTGGTCGAACAGGTCAAGAAGCAATGGGGAACCGTGCGCGAAGGCCGCAACCCCCAGCGCGAGCAGGTGATCGCCCAGATGCACGACCTCCTGCGCAAGCGCCCGGGCAATCCCGCAACCGGGCGGCAGGTCTTCAATCGCGTCTGCGGCCAGTGCCACAAGCTGTTCGGCGAGGGGCAAGACGTGGGTCCCGACCTCACCGGCAACGGCCGTGCATCCTTCGAGCAGCTTCTTTCCAACGTCTTCGACCCCAGCCTCGTCATCGGCAGCGCCTACCAAGCGACCACCGTCGCCACCGCGGACGGCCGCGTACTGACCGGCCTGCTCGTCGAAGACAACGATCAGCGCGTGATCTTGAAGGGGCAGGGGGGGAAGCTCGAGACCGTCGCCCGGAGAGACGTTGAAGCCTTGAAGGTCAGCGCGCTGTCGCTCATGCCGGAAGACCTTGAGAAGCAGCTCAAGCCCGAGGAGCTCGCCGACCTCTTCGCCTTCCTGACCTTGGACAAGCCGCCCAGCGACCCGGGCGCGCGACCGATCCCGGGCGCCGAGGTACTGCCGCGAAAGTAGGGGGCGGCGGCGGTCACGACCGGCTCAGCAGCGTCTCGGACCGACGCGATGCCGCGCTGAGCTGCAACAAGGCCGCGTAGACCTCGTCGATCGTCTCGTCGAGCGTGGACGTGCCCGCGGTCAGGCCGACGGTCTCGACCGCGTCGAACCAGCCCGCATCCAGGTCGGACGCCCCCTGGACGTGGTACGCGGGGACGCCTCGCTCCGTGCTCAGCGTGACCAGCTCGCGCGTGTTGTTCGAGTTTCGGCCGCCGACGACGACCATGACGTCCACCTCTTCGAGCAAGCGGTCGAGCGACCGCTGGTGCTCCTTCGTGGGCAGACACACGGTGTCCACGAACTTGATCTCCGCCTGCGGGTTCTTGGCAACGATGGCGGCTCGCACTTTCTCGACGTTCCGGCTCGCCGCGGTCGTCTGGCAAATCACTCCGAGCTTCGGAAACGGGTAAGACTCGGCGGATTCCTCCGACGGCACTACATGATAGCTTACCAGATCCTCGACGATCCCTTGCACTTCCACGTGCCCCGGACGGCCGATGAGCAACACGTGGTATCCTTCGGACTGGAGCGAGAGCGCCGCTTGATGGACCCGCGTCACCAGCGGGCAGGTCGTGTCCACGAGGGTCTTTCCCGCCTGCTCGAGCCGCTTCCTTTCGCGCTCGCTAATGCCGTGGGCCGTGATGAGCACCGTCGGAGTCGCGGGAACACCCGCTCGGTCCGACTCCCCGTTCATCGCAAAGCCGCGGTGCTCCAGCTCGACCAGCACGCGTTCGTTGTGCACGAGCTGCCCGTGAATCGTCACGTCCTGCGGGCGCGCTTCCGATCCGATGACTTTCAACGCGTCGCGCACGCCGAAGCACATCCCCATTACGTCCGCGCGGATGACTCTCACCGGAACCCTCCTGACCGTACATACATACTTTGCATTACAAAGTCTTGACGTAAAAGTCGACTCAGTCTATTCAGATTAGCGGCTGGTTCAGCGCCGGGTCAAGCGGGGGACCACCCTTCGATGCCTGCTTTCGCCACCGGCGCCGGGGCGCTCGTCGCGGCCTTATGGGCGTCGGCGACGACGTTTTCGAGCACGGTGATGTATTCCAGGAACCGCGACCGGCCCCGGTCGGTCAGCCGGCAGAGCGTCTGGGGGCGGTTCTGGTGGTATCCCTTCCAGACCTCGACGAATCCGGAGTCGTGCAGGACCTGGAGGTGCCGGCTGAGGTTGCCGTCGGTCAGGCGGCAAAGTTCTTTGAGGTCGTTGAAGAGCAAGCCCTTGGGGTGCGTCACGAGCGACGACATGATCCCGAGCCGAGCCTTCTCGTGAAAGACGCGTTCGAGGCCGTCGTACGCAAAACGACCGGAGGAGTCCGGGCTGGTCGCGTCAGGATTCGACATCGTGGCACTCCAACGTGCGATAGAGGACCAGCGCAACCAGGAGCTGCCCGACCCCGAACGGCAGGCCCATCGACCAGGGCGAAAGGGCCGCGGGGCCTTGGGCGAGGATCAAACTCGCCAGTCCCGCCGCCAGGTAAAAGACGCCGACGCCGAACGTCGCCCGCGGCAGCAACCGGCAGGAGGCGAAGATCCCGAGACTGAACAGGATTTGCCAGAGCCCCGGTAGCATCCACACGCTTTCTGCGGCAAAGCGGACGAGAACGAAGGTCAGCAATCCTCCCGTCACGAGGCAGGGCACGAACTGCTCGATGGCCAACCACGTGATCGCGCGCGACCAGCGCGATGTTGAGAGCCGCGCCCGAAGCGCCATCTGTGACCCGGCTGCGACGGCGCTGACCACAGCAGTGCCGACCCAAAGTGCGAGATACCCCCCGAGCGCAGTCGTCGGCTCCGGCATCCAGATCGCCTGGAGCCCCGCAGCCGTCAATGCGAGGAGCCCTGAAAACGCCACCGGAACCGCGCGGTAACCGCGAAACATCTCGGTGCGCGCCATCTGGGCCCGGATTTCGGAAATCTGGGTCATCGCCTCGCGCAGCTCCATGTCCCCACCTCCGGCCTCGGGGTGTGTCAGCGCACACCGGAATCTGCGATCACCGGCCGCCGACTTTGCATTGTAAAGCAGAAGACAGCCGGCGTCAAGAGGGCACGGCACGACGTTGCCGGCCTTCCAGCGCCCGCTCCAAGACCTGGCACGACGCCTCGAGCGGATCCGCGTTGCGGAGTAATTGCGCGTGCCGTCGGCATTGGTCCGCGACCACGGGCGAATTCAAGAGCTCCGCCAAACCTCGAGCGAGGGGAGCGCCCTGGAACCGGCGGGGCGGAAGGCTGCGCGCGACTTGCAGCCGGACGAGCCGTGCGGCATTGTCGAACTGGTCGTGGGCCATCGGCATGATGAACTGGGGGACGCCCGCCGCCAATCCCTGCGCGGTCGTACCGATCCCGCCGTGGTGGACGATTGCGGCCGCGCGGGGGAACACCCGGCTGAACGGCACGAAGCCGAACCAGCCGATCCCTTCGGGCAGCGTCGCCGGGAGTTGGTCCCGGAACCGACTGAGCAGCATGGCGCGTCGCCCGAGACGAAGGCTCGCGTCGATCGCCGCCTCGAAGAAGGCCCGGCCATGGCGCATCGCTGACCCGGGAGTGAACACGATGGGAGGTGGGCCACCGGCAAGAAACGCCTCGACCTCGGGCGACGGCGGTTCGACGTCGCTCTCGTCGTAGAGCGGGAAGCCCGTGAGGGTCGTCTGCGACGGCCAATCGCGCTGCGGGGGGGCAAACCACCCCGGGAACAGGCCAAGGATTCGTTCCGGCGATTGCCACCAGCCGGCGAGGAACCTCCGGACGGGAGGAAGCCCCAGCTCCGCCCGGAACGCGTTCGCCTCAGGGGCAAGGAGCGGGTCGATGATCCGGGTGTCGGCAAGCCAGTAGAGCAGTCGGTTCCACGCTGCGGGAAGGCTGCTGGAAAGCGGCAATGGGCCAAGCGCTGGGGGCTCGTGCACGCTACGCATCAGTGCGGGCTGCAGGTTGACCGTGACGAGCGGGATCCCGAGCGTCTCGTGGGCAATTCGGGCACCGAACGCGCTGGCCTGGGCGGCTACAACGGTCTCGCCTGGTTCATTGAGCGTCTGGAGGATCTCGTAGGTGGGCCGCATGCCTTTCAAGATGGCCCACTTCACGACGAGCTTGAAGCCACCCGTGGGCTCCCAAAGCTGAGGATCGTTGAGGACGAATTGGTACTCGTCCTCCGTGCCAAGCTCGACGAAATCGAGGCCTGCGCGGCGGACGAGCGGGCCGAAGTGCCCGTTCGTCACGACGGTCACGCGGTGCCCTCGCTTACGAAGAGCCGTCCCCAGACCAACGAACGGGTGAACGTCCCCCGCGCTTCCGATCGGGATGAGTATGGCGTGCAAGGTTAACGGGAGCTCCCAAAGACGCACCGGCGACGGCGAACGAACGACGTTTTGCTATTATCGCCGTTCGCGGCGCGCGACGACAGCGCCCTGCGCGACCAGTGGCCGGAACGGTCCGGTCGGTCCGAGCGTATTCGGGAGTGTGAAGCCCGGCGCGAATGCGTTACAATCAGGGGCCGCAAGGAGCCGTTCGCCGGCGAGGCGGCTCACCGCTCGCACGCCCCCTTGCCGCGACGCCCGGACGCCGACTCACATGGGATTCGCCGAGTTCTGCATTATCGCGGGCTTGGTCCTGGTCAACGGCTTCTTCGTCGCGGCCGAATTCGCGCTTGTGAAAGTGCGCACGAGCCAGATCGACCAACTGGTCGAGCAGGGGAACTGGGCCGCCAAGCTGACGAGCCGGGCCCTCGATCGCCTCGACGCCTACCTGTCCGCCTCACAAGTCGGCATCACGGTCGCCAGCCTGGCGCTGGGCTACACGATCGACCACTGGGTCACCCCCAGCATAAAACAGGCGATGGGCCACTTCGGGCTGCAAGGGCGCGTGTTCGTCGTCGCCGTCCCGGTCTTCTCGTTTATTCTCGTCACGTTCCTGCACGTCGCCCTCGGCGAACAGGCCCCCAAGAGCCTGGCGATCCGCTCCGCCAAGACGGTCGCGCTCTGGACCGCGCCGCCGCTCATGGCGATTTACTATATTTTCTGGCCGGTCATCTGGTTGCTCAACAGCGCGAGCCAGCTCGTGCTCTGGACGCTCGGCCTTGGCCGCACCGACCACGCCGAGGTGGCGCACACCGAAGAGGAGTTGCGGCACATCGTTGCCGAGAGCGTCGCCGGCGGGCACCTCTCGCGTAATGAACGAATCATGATTGAGAACGTATTGAACCTCGAGGAAAAGACCGCCCGCCGCGTCATGGTGCCGCGCCCGGACATCGTTTACCTCAGTCTCTCGCGTTCCCTGGAAGACAACCTCCGCACGGCCCGCCAGGCCGGGCACACGCGCTACCCGCTCTGTGAGGATGACCTGACCACCGTCATGGGCATGATCCACGTCAAGGACCTGTTCCGCGCGGGGGCCTCGGCGAACGGCCGGCTCGACCTCCGCAAGTGGTCGCGCCCGGTTCCGTTCCTCCCCGAATCGCTGAGTTTGGACTTACTGCTCCGAGAATTTCAGCGCAACCGTGTCCACCTCGCGATGCTCCTCGACGAGTTCGGCAGCGTCGTCGGCATGGTGAGCCTGGAGAACGTTCTCGAGGAGCTGGTCGGCCCGATTCAGGACGAGTTCGACCGCGAGACGCCGCAGATCACTCCCATCGGCGACGGCGCGTTCGAAGTCGACGCCACGTGCCCGCTCGACGTCCTGGCCGAGTCGTGCGGCGTGGAGGTCCCTGACACGGAGGCGGAAACGGCGGGGGGGCTTGTGCTCGACTTGCTCGGCCGGCTCGCCAAGACGGGGGACAGCGTCACCACCGACGGCCACCGCCTGACCGTCATCCAGGCCGACCCCACCCGCATCCGGCGCATCAAGGTCGAGCCGCTGAGTCAAACCGCGGCACCAGCCAACAGGCCGAATCCGGCCGCTGAGTCAGACCGCGACGCGTAAGCCGCGGCCTTGCTCGCCGGAACGTCGATTGGCCCTACTCGATCTTTCCGTCACGGATCTTGATCACGCGATCCGCGGCCGCCGCAACGTCGGAGCTGTGGGTGACGACCACCAAGGTCAACCCGCGCTCGGCGCGCAGGCGAGCGAGCAGGTCGAGAATCTCCGCCTGGTTCACACTGTCGAGGTTCCCGGTCGGCTCATCGGCGAGGAGCACCTTCGGCTCGTTCGCGAGCGAGCGCGCGATGGCCACGCGCTGGCGCTCGCCCACCGAAAGCTTCATGGGTCGCTGATGGAGTCGATGGGACAGGCCGACCTCGTCGAGCAAGCGGGCCGCACGAGACTCGCGTTCAGACCGGGGCCAGGGGGCCTCGAACATCGGAATTTGCACGTTCTCTTGCGCCGTCAACGTGGGCAAAAGATAGAACGACTGAAAGACGAAGCCAACCTCGCGGGCCCGGAACTCGTCGAGGTCGAGCGTGCTGAGGGCCTTGCCCTCGTAAAAGACCTCACCCGCGGTCGGCCGGTCGAGCCCGCCCAGCAGGTGGAGCAGCGTGCTCTTGCCGCAGCCGCTCGGCCCCACGATCGCGACCGACTCACGGTGCTTGACCTCGAGCGTAACGCCGCGGAGCGCCCGGACGTCGCCATCGCGGTACGTCCGGACCAGCCCCTCCGCGCGGAGCACGGGGACGTTGTCAGTCATGGCGCAATGCCTCGGTCGGCTCGAGCCGCGCTGCCCGCAGGGCGGGGTAAAGGCCACCCAGCAGGCTGAGGCCGACGCCGAGCAACAACCCGACCGCCGGCACAACGGGCGGCAAGTCCCTCGCGATGAAGTTGCTGGCCGTGGGCACGAGCGAGAGTGCCCGGATCCCCGCGAACCCGAGCAACGCGCCCAGGACCGCCCCGGCCACGCCGAGCATGAGGGCCTCGCCGAGGATCAAACTCAACACCCGCCGGCGCCGCCATCCGAGCGCCCGCAGAAGCCCGATCTCGGCCGTCCGCTCGAAAATTGCCATCATCATCGTGTTCAGCACGCCCACGGAACCGAGCACCAGCGCAACGGCCGACGTCGTCCACGCCATCGCCTTCGAGAGGCGGATCTGGATGTCGCCCTGCACGTAGTCGCGGGCCGGCACCGCGGCCACTCCGGAAACAGCTTTTTCGATGCGTTGTTTGAGGGTATCGACCGACCTGCGATCGGGCGAATCCGCGGCAATGACGAAACCCGTCACCTGCCCCTCCCGGCCCATCATGCGCTGGAGTTCGGCGAGCGGGACGATGAGACCGCCGTTCTCGAACCAGCTCTCACTCTCGTAGATGCCGACGACCTGGAACGTTTGCCCCGCGACGTCGAGCTGCTCGCCGACCCTTTTGCCCAGGTTCAGCGCGAGGACGCGACCGAGCATCGCCGCGCGCCGATCTTGCCGGGTGAGCCCCCGGCCCTCGAGGACGCGAATGCCCCGGAAGAGCAGGCTTTCCGGTTCCCAGCCGTTTGTGATCACGCTGACCAGGTTCGCGTCCTCGAACGACACCACGTCCGCCAGCGACGCCGCCATGTCCCGGACGCCTGGCACGCGCCGAATCTTCTCGCCCAGGGACTGATCGAGGTTGCTCGTGAGCTGCTGGCTTACCCCAGCGCGCACCACCACCAGGTCGATCCCTTTCGCGGCGAAGAGCTTGAGAAACGACTTCTCGAACCCGAGTGAGATTCCCACGAGCGCCACGACCGCGGCAATGCCGATCCCCAGACCGAGCACCGTCAGGCCCGTCCGGACACCGCGGCGCCAGAGGTTGCGAGCGATCAGACTGCTGAAGCGCATCGGGAGAATTACCTTGATGTCGCGATGGTTCAGACGAGCGCCAAGCTGACGGACCGACGCTTTTGCATGTTCGAATGAGGCCCAGGGGTCACGGCACCGCGATCCTCTCCCCTCGGGAGAGGGTGGCCGCGCAGCGGCCGCGTGAGGGCGAATCGGGACACGCGCCCGCGCGGCGCCCTCATGCCCACCCGGGACGCGGGAACGCGGGAAATCCGCACGCGCGAACCTCGCGTCTCCCCCATCACGGCGCGAAGCCCGTCATGAGGTAACCTCCACCGCGCCAGATGACCTCGTACCTGCAATCTTTCAGCACGCGCTTGCCGATTTCGGCGATGTTCAGGTGCTTGTGCCGCTCGACCAGGTCGGTGAATTCGTAGCCCAGGTTCATCAGCCGCGCGACGACCCAACGGTCCAGACCGGGCAGGCCCAGTTTGCGGCCGAGCATGCGCTCCGTCAAGTCGGGCAGCTCGTCTGAAATGACGATCGGCGCGCCCGACGGCACGACACGGACCATCTCGCGCAGCGCGGCCTCGGGATCGCTGAAGTGATTGAACCCGCCGATGCTGAGAACGGCGTCGAACCGCTGCGCGCGAAACGGCAGTGCTTCCGCCTCGCCCAGGATCAGGCGAAGTGGCCGCACGGGATTGCGCCGGCGGCAGGACGCGAGCTGCATCGCGGAGACGTCGATCCCGGTAATGCGCCAGTCGGCCGGGAGCCAGCCGAGGTACGCCCCATCGCCGATCGCGACGTCGAGCAGCTTGAAAGGCCGTGTGAGCCGGCTCCCGGTCTCGTCGAGCGGGAGATGACGCAGGATCACGTTTCGCGCCCGGCGCTCGCCCCCCTGACCGATAAAGAAGAACCACTCCCAGAACCGGAACTTGGGCCAGAGCGTGCTGTTGTAAAAGTCGCGCGCGATCCGGTTGTCCTCGGCCGGCTGGTCGCGCACGATCAGGACGTCGTCACGGAACGGATAGACCGCTCCACAGCAGTGGCACGCGAGCGCAGGCTCGGACGGGGCGAGCTCCCCATCGCAGGCCAGGCAACGCAGGTCGTCCACGGATTGCGACCAGACCGCTTGTGGGGATTGGGCAGCAAGTGACATCGTCAATGACTCCTCGTTGGAGGCGGATCGATGTAGCTATAACCGAGTCGATGCCAGATCGCGACTCGGCGATGCGCAGGCCAGACCGCGCGCACGCGTGAGTCGAGGTCGTTCGGGTGATTGAGGACCATTTCAATGAAAGCGCGGTCGAGCCCCAGCGCCCCGAGGCTCCATTCATTGAATTCAACGAGTCCCAAGGCTGACGCCGGCGACAACCGGTGCAGGTCGGGGATCTCGTCCGCAACCACGACCGTGGCCCCGGGCCGGGTCACTCGACGCATTTCGCGGAGGGCCGCTTCCGGGTCGCGGAAGTAGTTGAAGCCACCAACGCTAAACACCGCGTCGAACTCCTGGTCGACGAACGGCAGCGATTCCCCTTCCGCCCACGCGAGCTTACCTCGCAGCGCTGGAAAGCGTTCCGCGCACGCGACGAGCTGCGTCCGCGCGATGTCGACGCCGTAAACTGACCAGCTCGGCGGCAGCAGCGGCACGTTCTCTCCCGCGCCAATGCCGACTTCCAGGACCCGCAACCCATCCCCACGCGGCAGAAACCGCAGCACCTTCCGCCGTGCGCGGGCGGGGCCGGGCCCTTGGAACCAGAGGAAAAGCTGCTCGAACGGCCGGAAACGTGTCCAGCCGGGGCCATCGTAGAAGTCCGCCGCAATCCGGTTCGTGCCTGCAAGGGACCCGATCGCTTCCCAGATGCCGTCGCGCACCGGATAGGATCGCTCGCAGCGCGGGCAGACGTCGCTCCCGCCGAGCGCGGTGTGACAGCCCACGCATCGGGCGAGTGCCGCGAGGGGCAAGACGGTCTCGATCTGGGGTTCGGCGAAACACGGCATGGCGATCACTCGGTCTCGTCACTCCGGGCTAGAAGTCGGTCGTCAGGGCTTTGGGACCGGCGTCGTCCATCGCAAGGTCGAAGAGGGCGTTCGGCAGGCTGCGCAGCAGTCCCATCCCGAGCGCCGTGCTGAGCGGAAACGTGTAATCGCGGGGCCGCTTGACGACCGCACGGACCACGTAGTGCGCGGCCTGTTCCGGCTCCATCATGGGCAAGGGCCGCCTGAAGGGCGTGTCCGCGGTCAAGGCGGTCCGAACGAAGCCCGGAAAGACGGTCGTGATGCGCACGCCGCGCCGTTTGAGCGCAGGCCGCAGGCCTTCGAGATACGTCGTGATCGCGGCCTTGGATGCCGAATAACCCGGCATCCACGGGAGCCCGCGAAACCCGGCAACGCTGGAGATGCCGACGATGTGGCCGCGCCCCCGCGCGAACATGCCCGGCAGCACTGCCTCGATCGTGCGCGCGACACCCAGCACGTTCACTTCGAGCATGCGCTGAAAACCATCGAGGTCGAGGTCGGTTGCCGTCGAGAGCCCTCCGACCCCCGCGCACGCGACCAGGACGTCGGTCGGACCGACCCGAGTTTCGAGCGCGGCGACCGCCGCCGTGAGCTGGCCACCGTCGCGCACGTCCGCCACCTGCGCGCCCACCTCGGCGCCCCGTGCGCTCAAGACGGCCGCGAGGTCCTCGAGGGGCGACGCTTCGCGATCGATCAACCCCAGCCGGAATCCGCGCGCCGCCAGCTCCGAGGCCGTGGCGCGGCCGATCCCGTTCGCAGCCCCCGTGAGCAGCACGACGAGACTCGATTGCGGGTGAGACGCCTTCGGCTTCAGCATGGAGCGGGACTTTCCGAAGCGGGTTGGGTTGCCGGCCGCGCGGTTCGCGACGGCTCGACGGATTCGAGAAACGCGCGGATGGCCTCCAGGAACGATTCGCCGTTCTCCTGCGGAGCGCGGTGCTTGGCGCCTGGGACGATCGCCACCCGGCAATCGGGCAGGTGCTCTTCGAGGTAGTACGCCGTCGCCAGGAACGGCGAGAGCTCGCCGTAGAGCGCCAGCGCGGGGCGAGACATCGAGGCGATCTTCTCGACCGTCAATCCCCCGTCCACGCGCGAGTCGACGCCGCACGTCGTCTCGCTCAGCCGCTTCAGCCGATTGAGCCCGGGGAGCCCAACCGCCTGGCGGAACTTGAGCATCCGCTCACCGTCGAGGTGCTGGACCTGGCCAAAGAAATGTCCGAGGTCATACCAGTGCTGGTCGGACAGCACGACCCCCGCGTCGAGCGCTTCCTGGCGAAACGCGTCCCAGTGTCCCCAACGGCTCGCATCCTCCAGGTGACGAAGGGCCGGGAAGTACGGGTCCGACAGGACGATCGACGTGATGCGCTCCGGCTTCAGCACCGCCGCGTGCAGCGCAATCACGCCGCCGAAGCTGTGCCCCACGACGTGAGCCCGCTCGGCTCCGAGGTAGTCGAGCAGCGAGAACAGGTCGGTCGCGTGGTCGGCCGACGTATAGCCGGAGGGGGGCACGTCGCTGTAGCCGTGGCCCCGAAGGTCAAACGCGGTGACGCGGTAGCTCCGGCTCAGCTTCTGGATTGCCTGGCAAAGCAGCCAGACCGAAAGGTCGCCCGTGAGGCCGTGGAGCAGCACGACGTCGGGACCAGCGCCCGCCTGTTGGTAATGAAAACGCAGGTCGTTCGCGCGCGCGAATGGCATAGGGTCACCCGTTCTGTTTTCAAGAAGCCTGCCCAAGATGCCGGTGCAAAAACGCGACCAATTCACCGATCGACAGGTCGCGATCCTTCCTCTGCCCCAGGTCAGCCATCAAATCCGCGAACGGCAAAGTCCGTCCATAGTGGTGCTCGAGCGTCTCGCCCAGCACGACGGTGTCGATCGAAGCCAACCCCAGGTCGGCGAAGAAGCGCGTTTCGGGACCGATCGCGCCGAGGAAGTCTTGCCCGTGAAAGTCGGCCAGAATCTGCGTCACGTCGGCGAAGATGGCGTCGCGCATGAGGGTGGTCATCGTTCGATCCTCCGGCCCAGGGTCCATGCCCATACGAACTCTCCTCGCCGCGCGGTGAAGGTCTGGATCGCCCGTTCGTCCCAATCGCGGCACGCGTTCACCAGGTCCGATCCGAGCACGACCGAGACCGAGCCCGAGCCACGCTCCGCCCCGACGACCAGCACGCTCGACGGCCCCGTGAGGAGCGCGAACCCTGTCGACTTCGCGACCGCCTCCTTCGCACACCAGAAGCGCGCGATCCATTCCGCGCGGTCTGCCTCCGCCACGGCGTCGAGCCAGCGCCGTTCGTCGTCGGTAAAGGCGACGTCCTCGAATCCCGGCTCGCGCTCGACGACGCGCTCCACGTCGATGCCCGGTCGAGCGTGCGGCTCCAGCGCAGCGAGGGCGAGGGCAACCCCCTCCGTATGAGTCAGCGAAATCGCCGGCAGATCCGCGCGGTCGGGCTCCAAGAGCGAACGGATGAAGGGCTTGCCTCGCGAGTCCGCATCGATCACCAGATCGGAGGGATACACCGTGATCGCGTCGCGGTCGGCCCAGAGCCGTCTCACGGCCTCCTTGGCGGCGATGCGTCCGAACAGGCGATGCGTGAGTGCTGTGTCCGGGCCACCGCGTTGCCGGCAGCGCCGACGCTCTTCCGGCTCGAGCTGCACCCACTCCAGCACGTCGCGCCACACGGGCCGTGTCATGTCGGCCGGCGGCTCGAGCCAGGCTGCACATACCAACTGCGCGTCCTCGGGCGGAAGCCCGGGGAGAGTGAGCGGCTCACCGAGGAGGAACTGATCGGGCGCTCGGAAATGATCGCGGTAGCGGCCGGGCCAATAAAACCGCCAGTCCTCCCAATCCTTGAGCCGCATCCACGTTCGACCACCAGGCGCGACAAAGTCGGCGTCGATCCGGACGCGATGACGGGAGACGTCCTGAATCTGGATGCGGCACTCGACGTCCACGCCCTCGGCGGGTTCGGGATCGTAGAGCGTCAGCTCAGCCAGGCGGAGGGGGAAGATCACGTCCCCCTCGCCGTCGCCGTATTCGTCCAGACCCCAGCAGCCGAGCAGGTGGGTGAACGCGTCGAGCACGATCGGATCGGTAATCAACCTCGACTCGCCCTCTGCGCGGCAAAGCGCGGCACGCGGCAGCACGCGCAGGGTTCCCTCGATCCCACCCGGCGACGCCTCTCCGACGCGGACAACGGCCTGGAGCGCGGGACCGTGGAAGAGCCACTGGTCGGCGTAGAGCTCCCTGGCGGTAAACCGGCAAACCCGGGGCTCGGCCAGCGCAAACGGAGGCGCCGGCGGACCGGCCTCACGCGCCAGCCCAAAGACGACCGTTCCCTCGACCAGAGGCGTTTCGACCGCACGCCGGCCACTCTTGCCAGTGGGGATCCGTCCGTAGATGCCAACGCGTACCTCGTCGGGCCGCGATGGGTCGCGGGCCGCGCGCAGCTCCAGCGGAAACGGCTCCTCTTCGTACTTGATCCAGCGACGGGCCTCGACGTCGCGCAGGGCGACGACGACACGATCCGGCACGAGCAGTGCCGCGGCCTGTGCGATCATCTCGGCCATCACCGTGAAGGGGAGGACGGGCAATCCCTTCCGGGTCGGATCGACGGCGGAAACGCGCCGACCGCCGATCGTATGGTGCTCGGCGACCGGATCCGTTCGGCTGTCGAGCCAGCGGGTCGCACGCAGCTCGCGTCCCGGCGCCAGGTGCTCGACCGCACCCACCCAGGGTCCGGCGACTGGTGCGGCAGGCTGCGTAGCAGGTTGGCCGAGAAACTCGATGACCTGCCGCAATGTCCGACAGCGCGACAATCGGTCGAGGTCGGCGGAGGCAGACATCAGCCCTTTGTTCTGAAGCTCGCCCAGGATCTCGACCCGCTTGATCGAGTCGATTCCCAGGTCGCCTTCAATGTCGAGGTCGATGTCGAGCATCGCGCGCGGGTATCCCGTCCGGAGCGCAACCTGTTCGATCAGGGCATCGCCGAGTGACGGGGCCGCCGGGGTCGATTCCGCTGCGAGTGCAGCCGGCCTTTCGAGGGCGTTCTCGCCGGCATCGCCAACATGGGCCGCCGGCTCGGGCTCTGATGGGGGGGTGGCGAGTACGGACGCCGTGTGACCGTTGGTGTACGCCGTGTGACCGTTGGATTGGTGGGATTGTCCGTTCGAGGCGTGTGGCGCGCCGTTGTAGGCGCGCAAGACCTGACGCTGCGTCTCCAAGAACGTGTTCATCGTCTCGAAATAAGACAGCATGGCCTGCTCCCGCGACGGGTCGGCGGGGGCGTGGTAGAGCTGGCCGTTCACTTCATTCGCGGCGAGCGCCGGCGCAATAGGCTCCGCGCTGACCCCGTAAGAGACGTGACCGTTGGACGAGACCGTCGAGCGGGCGCGAAGCCGCGATGCGAGCGACTCCGTCAGGCGCATCTCCGGAAAGCCCACCTTGAGCGCGGGTTTCGCGCGCGCAACGGGGAGGTCAGTGGCCAGGCCGACCTTCGCCGGCCTGCGCCGGGCGTAGAGCAGGTCAGCGCGGAGCGGCACACCCTGCGCGAAGAGGGACGCGACGAGATGGTTGAGCTGTGTCAGCCCGGACCGGCGCGGCAGGTTGGCGGCGACGGCGAAGTGGGGGCGGCCACGCAGCGTGTCCTCGACGAAACCCGTCAAGTTGCCGCGCGTGCCGACTTCGACGAAAATCCGAGCGCCGTCACGGTACATCGCCTCGATCGTGTCCCGAAACTCGACGCGGCGCGCCCACTGATCGACGGCCAGCGCGCGGACCGCGTCGGGATCGGACGGCATCGGCGCGGCGGTGGCACAGGAATACACCGGGAGGCATTGCGACGTCATCGCCTGGGCGTCGAAGAACGCACGGATCGGCCCCAGCGCGGTCGCGAACTCCGGCGTGTGGTAGGCGCGGGAGAACGGCAGCGATTCGAAGAGGATCCCGTGCCCACGCAAACGCTCGGCGAGCTTCTCCGTGGCCCCCGGCGCACCACAAACGACGACCTGGTGCGGGCAGTTGTCGATCGCGACGGCCAGTTCGTCCTCGAAGCCCTCGCACAGGCGCTCGACGCGCTGGCGGTCGGCGGCGACGGCCAGGAGCTGTGCCTCGGGAACCTCGCCCGCACCGGCCCGTTCCTCGAACAGCGCGCTCAGCTCACCGAGCCGGTCCTCGAACTGACGATTCACGCGCAAGACGCCGGCAGCGGCGAGTGCGAGGAACTCGCCGCTGCTGTGGCCTACGACCGCGTCGGGATAGAGCCCGAGGGCTGACAGCAGCGTGTAGAGGGCCCACTGAGCCGAGAGCACGACGTTGGTCGCCGTCTCCATCGCCCAGAGACCATCGGCGGCCGCCAAGCCGTCGTCGCCGAAGAGGACTTCGCTCGGGACGCGCGCCTGGGCGCGGTCGAGCGCGAGGCGGTCGGACGTGTCGAACAGGCGCCGCACTTCCGGAAAGTGAGGGCACAGGTCGGCCAGCATGCCCGGGTATTGAGAACCCTCGCCCGGGAACACGAACGCGACCTTACCGGGGTTTGTGAGGGGAGTCTCCCAGTAATACGTGCCGCGGGCGTCGCGGATGGAGTGCCCCCCACCGCCGGACAGACGCGCGATCAATGCGTTGAGACGCGTGCGCAGGTCATCGGTCGAAGAGACGACGAGCCCGACGCGGCAGGGAAACGCGGGCTGACCGCAATTGAGCGTGTACGCGAGGTCTTTCAGCGGCACGGCTCGGTTCGGCTCACGTTCGAGCCAATCGGCGAGGGCACGCGCGATTTCGAGCCACGTCGCGCGGTCGGGGGCGCCGATGAGGATGGCCTCGGTCTCCCAGTGCGGAAGTGCGCCGGGCGTCACTCCGTCAGCACTCGGAGAGTGTTCTTCCAGGATCGCGTGCGCATTGATCCCGGCGAAGCCGAACGCGTTGACTCCCGCACGCCTCGGGTGGGCAGTGATACCGTGGATCCAGGGGCGCGTCGCGCGGTTGAGCCGGAAGTCCCGCGGCGCGGACGCAAGGAGTGGATGAGGCTCCTCGGCGTGCGGCGTCGCCGGTAACACACGGTGGTGCAGGGCGAGCGCTGTCTTGATCAGTCCGGCAATGCCCGCCGCGGGCATCGCGTGTCCGATCAGGGACGAGACCGCACCCAAGGTTCGCGGCACCGGTCCAGGGGCCGAGAACACCGCGCGCAAAGCCCGCAGCTCGGCCTTGTCCGACGCCGGCACGCCGAGTCCGTGTCCCTCGATCAGGCCGACGGTCACAGGATCGATGCCCGACGCGCGGTAGGCGCGG
>JARLIH010000290.1 GCA_031291845.1 Isosphaeraceae bacterium
CTACTGCGTCGGCGGCGAGAACAACACCTGCGGCAAGCGCTTCGGCCAGCAGTTCGGCAGCCTGCCCCACGGGTACGACCACAAGTACGTCTACAGCCACCTCGGCTACAACCTGAAGGCCACCGAAATGCAGGCGGCCATCGGCTGCGCTCAGCTGGCGCGCCTCGACGGGTTCGTCGCCGCGCGCAAGCGCAACCATGCCCGGCTGCTCGAGGCGCTGCGCCCGTACGAGGACCGCCTCATTCTGCCGGCTGCGCCGCCGCACACCGACCCGTCCTGGTTCAGCTTCGTGATCACCGTGCGCGAGGGCGCCGGTTTCACCAGGAACGAGCTGACCGGCTTCCTCGAGGCCAACCGCATCGAGACACGCAACCTGTTCAGCGGCAACCTGCTCCGCCACCCCGCGTTTGAGAACATCGAGCGCCGCGTCGTTGGCGACCTGGCCAACACGGACGCCGTGATGAACCGCACCTTCTTCGTTGGCGTGTACCCAGGAATCGACGCCGCCCGGTTGGAATACGTGGTCGACGCGTTCGAGCGCTTCATGGCCCGCGCGCGGGCTGCCACGGGAGCGGCGCAAAGCCCACCGGCTCGCGCGGAGCGCTGAGGCAACGTGTGGCCGTCGTTCGCAAGATTCCCTGCCTGGTACGCACGGTGACCGACCACGGCGAGCACGTGTACACGGTGGACCTGGAGCCGGCGGCGCCGGTGCCGGGCTTCAGGCCGGGTCAGTTCCTGCACCTGGCCCTCGACGCCTACGAGCCAGGTGGATTCTGGCCGGAATCGCGGGTCTTCTCGATCGCGAGCTCGCCGAAGGAGCGGGACCGGCTGGCAATCACCTACGCGGTCAAGGGCGCGTTCACGGGACGTATGGAGCGCGAGCTTGCCTCGGGCGTGAGCGCCTGGGTCAAGCTTCCCTACGGAGAGTTCGTGGTCGATCCGGCCCGGGACGCCGTGCTGTTTGCTGGCGGGACCGGGATCACAGCGTTCACGGCATTCCTGCAGTCGCTTGAGCCTGAGAGAGCCGCGCACGTCCTGCTGTTCTACGGAGCCCGCACGCCGGACCTCTTCGTCTATGGCCCCCTCGTCGAGGCCCGCGCCCGCGACGTGTCGTCGCTGAGCTGCCACCTCGTCTGCGAGGCGACGCACGGCCGACTGGACGTGGCTGCTGCTTGGCCGGAGATCGTCGCCCTGCCAGACCCCGTGTTCTACCTGAGCGGCCCGCCGCAGATGCTCGGAGCACTCACGGCGCAGCTGTGTGAGCGTGGCGTCGCTCCAGAACTGATCCGCACTGATGCGTGGGAGTGACGCTCGATGAAAATCCTTCTCACCGGCGGTGGCGGTTTCATCGGTCGCAACCTGTTCGAGCACCTTTCACGAGATCACCACGTGCTCGTCCCAACCCATGCAGAGCTGGACCTCACTGACAATCGCGCCGTCGACGCGTGGTTTGGCGGCCACGAGATCGACGCGGTGGTCCACGGCGCTGTCCGACCCGGTCATCGCGCGGCACGGGATCCCTCCCGCCAACTGTGGAGCAATCTCCGCATGTTCTTCAATATCGCCCGGAATGGCGACCGCTTCGGACGCCTCGTGTTTCTTAGCTCCGGCGCGGTGTATGACACGCGGGACGCGCTCGTGCGCGTTGCGGAGGACCGCCTTGGTGCGTCGGTGCCAGAAGACGACCATGGACTGTCAAAGTACGCAATTGCCCGATATCTAGAGGCCTTCGGGCCACAGGGACGTCCGTGTGTCGTCGAGCTCAGGTTGTTCGGTGTCTTCGGGCCGTACGAGGACTACGGCATCCGCTTCATTTCGAATGCCATCTGCCGCGCGCTCTACGATCTTCCGATCACATTGCGACAGGACCGTCGCTTCAGCTACCTGTTCATCAAGGACTTGATGCCGGTGATCGATTGGGCGCTTGCTGGGCAGCCAGCGTACGTCGCCTACAACGTTGCGCCTGACTGGACCGACAGCCTGCACGATCTCGGGGTCGCCGTATCTCGCTGTTCACGCAAGGGAACACCGGTGATCGTTGCGAACGATGGGTACGGCCTGGAATATAGCGCCAACAACGCCCGCCTGAGAACGGAAGTGCCGAGCCTCAGATTCACTCCAACAGAGGCCGCGGTTGACCGCCTGTTTCGGTGGTACGCGGATCACCGCTCCGAGATCGACCGTTCCCGTCTCGATGCCGACCAGTGAGGCTCGGGTCATGAGCACTGTCCGCGTCGCCGACTACCTGGCGGCGCAGATCCCGCGATTGGGCGTTGACCACGTCTTCGCCGTAACCGGCGGCGGCGCAATGCATCTCGACGATGCCTTGCGGTTGCGCCAGGACGTGCAGGTCGTCTTCAACCAGCATGAGCAAGCCTGCTCCATCGCGGCGGAGGGCTATGCGCGGACCAGCGGGACCCTCGGGATCGCGGTAGTGACCAGCGGCCCGGGAGGCACGAACTGCATCACCGGCGTGCTTGGCATGTGGCATGACTCGGTGCCAGCGTTGTTCCTGTCAGGCCAGGTTCGCTTCGACACGACGGTGGCCAGCACGGGACTGCCGCTGCGCCAGCTTGGCGACCAGGAGAACGACATCGTGCGGCTGGTGGCGCCGATCACCAAGTACGCGGCGATGATCACCGACCCACTGCGAGCGCGATATCACCTTGAGAAGGCCGTGTACTTGGCCCTGAATGGTCGGCCCGGTCCGGTTTGGCTGGACGTGCCGCTGAATGTACAGGCCGCCAGGGTCGACCCGGAGGACCTCATCGGATTCGATCCAGACGAACTCGAAGGATTACCGGATCGTTCCATCCAACCGCTTCGAGGGCAGCCAATCACGATAGTCGAAGGTCTTGTGGCCCCTGACGAGATGGTTCCCGAGAGCCCTTCCTGGCCGCGGCCGTACGCGGCGCCGTCGGGCCGCGGGGCTGCCTGGGGCCACTTCGATCGCGACCTGGCGCGAGGCCAAGCGGAGGAGGTCATACGGCGTCTGCGCATAGCCGAGCGACCGGTCTTTCTGGCCGGCTCGGCGTTGCGCAGCTCCGGCGCCGTCGACGACTTCCGGGCGCTCGCTGACACGTTGGGACTGCCGGTCACCACGGCCTGGAATGCGCTGGACGTCATGTGGCAGGATCACCCGCTGTTCATCGGACGGCCGGGAACGATCGGCGACCGCGCGGGCAATTTTGCGGTGCAGAACGCCGACCTCCTCCTTGTCCTGGGCTGCCGTCTCAACGTGCGCCAGATCGGCTACGAGTTCCCCGCGTTCGCACGCGCTGCGCACCTCGTTGTCGTCGACATCGACGCCGCTGAGCTTGCAAAGCCAACGATCAGCCCTGATCTTGCGGTCCACGCTGACGTGGGCTGGTTCGTGCGCACGCTCCGCGAGCTGGCGGCGACTGAGCCGGTGTCGACCGCTCGAGCTGCGTGGTTGAGCTGGTGTTCCGAACGTCGGGCGCGATACCCGATTGTCCTGCCCGAGTATCGCGAGCGGGAAGCGCCGGTCAACCCCTACGTCTTCATCGATGAGCTGTCCGACCAGCTCGATCCTGACGACATCGTGGTGCTGGCCAACGGCGCAGCCTGCGTCACTGCCCTGCAAGCGCTCCGTCTCAAGCGCGGCCAGCGGGTGATCGTCAACTCGGGTACGGCGGGGATGGGCTACGACCTGCCGGCCGCGATCGGGGCGGCGTGCGCTCGTCGCGCAGGGCCCTCGGACAAGCGGCGCGTGGTCTGCCTCGCCGGAGACGGCAGCATCCAGATGAACCTGCAAGAACTCGAGACCGTGGTGCACTACGGGCTGCCGGTCAAGATCTTTGTCTTCAACAATGGCGGCTACCTGTCGATGCGCCTCACCCAAGACAATCTATTCGGCGGCGCTCGGTTCGGCGAGAGCTCGGCCACCGGCGTTGGCCTCCCGAACATGCTCGCGGTCGCAGAAGCCTTTGGGTTGGCGGCGAACAGGGTCGACAACCACGCGGGACTGTCTAGGGCGATCGCCGACGCGCTGGCCGCGAACGGGCCATCACTACTCGACGTTGTCATGGACCCTGAGCAGGGCTTCGCGCCCAAGGTGATTGCAGAGAAGCTGCCCGATGGCACGATCGTGTCGAAACCGCTGGAAGACATGTTCCCGTGGCTCGACCGAGAGGAGCTGCGAGCGAACATGGTCGTGCCCGTCTACAACCGCGACGCTAGGGAGAACACATGAACGAGCTGGAACGCAAGATGGTTCTCCAACTCGAGGACCTGCGTCAGAACCACCATGTAATCGGTGTCAAGGCGGAATTCGAGGCGGAGGGTACCCGCCTGGAAGAGGCGATGCGGTTGAAGGACGTCGTCTCGTCCGCGGGCCTCAAGCTGACGATAAAGGTCGGCGGTGGCGAGGCGCTCCGTGACATGTATGAGGCTCGCGTCATCGGCGTCGAGCGCGTTGTCGGCCCGATGATCGAGTCGGCATATGCGCTCCACAAGTTCCTGGCGGCAGCCAGCCTTGCGTTCCCTGAAAGCGAGCGCGGGGACGTGCAGTTCGCCGTCAACGTCGAGACGATCACCGCAGTCGAGAATCTGGATGGCATGTTGGCGCTCGCAGAGATCGGCGAGCTTGACGGGGTGGTGCTTGGGCGGGTCGACATGACCGGCTCTCTTGGCCTCTCCCGCGAGGGTGTCAATGATCAGAGGATTCTCGACATCGCCCGGCGCGTCTTCCAGGCGGCAAAGGGCAAGGATCTCGAGTGCGCCATGGGAGGCGGCGTCGCGAAGGAGGCGCTGCCGTTCATGCGCGACCTTGGAGATCTGCTGGACCGATACGAGACGCGCAAAGTGATCTTCGGTTGCCCGGCGGCGCTCGGAGATGACGCGGAGGCCGGGATCCTGAAGGCCGTTGGATTCGAGCTCATGTGGCTCAAGAACAAGCGCGACTTCTACGGGAGCATCTACGAGGAGGATCGCACGCGCATCGAGATGCTCGAAGCGCGGTACGCACGACTCATCGAGAAGGCCGGCGGCATGCGCGAATGAAAGGCAGGGTCGCCCTCGTCACCGGCGCCTCGCGCGGAATCGGACGTGCGGTGGCGACCCGGTTCGAGGAGCTGGGCGCGCGCGTT
The DNA here is from genome assembly GCA_031291845.1 of Isosphaeraceae bacterium. Taxonomy (GTDB): domain Bacteria; phylum Planctomycetota; class Planctomycetia; order Isosphaerales; family Isosphaeraceae; genus DAIDJG01. The sequence continues at coordinate 5,109 of JARLIH010000290.1, forward strand.
CTCGCTCCACCACGCGCCGAGCTCGACCTCGCTGATCTCAACTCCACGAATCGGTACCTGGCTCGACTCGACCAGCCGATCGACATCCTCGTGAACGATGCAGGTATCAACCGGCTGGCCGGACTCGCGGAGACCGACGACGACCTGCTCCGCGAAACGCTCGAGATCAACCTCATCGCGCCGTTGCGACTGGCCCGTGCCCTTGCGCCCGCCATGGCCGAGCGCGGCTGGGGTCGGGTGGTCAACATCACGTCGGTCTGGGCCGTGGTTGCCCGCGAGCGTCGATTGCCGTACATCGTCAGCAAGACTGGCCTGAATGGGCTTACGCGCGCAATGGCGGTCGAGCTCGGTCGTGCCGGCGTCCTGGTGAATGCCGTGGCACCGGGCTTCGTGGTGACCGAGATGACCACCCGGAACAACACGGCAGAAGAGTTGGAGGCGATTGCGAATGGGGTGCCATTAGGGCGCCTGGCGCAACCCGACGAGATAGCCGAGCTGGTAGCCTTTCTCGCCTCGTCCCGGAACTCGTTCATGACCGGTCAGGTTCTGGTCTGCGACGGTGGCTATTCGGTCGTGTGAAGGGGCGCGATGAATCCTCTGACCATCCGTTCCCGGCTGGGAGACTACGACGTCGATTTTCGCGACGACGCAGACTGGGCCCTCGGGCTGTGTGAGCTGGATAACGCGTTCTTCGTTGTCGACGAGCTTGTCTGGCGGTTGCACGGGGAGGGTTGCCTGGCGCCCCTCGCGACGCGTCCGCTCCACCTGGTGCCGGCCACCGAAGAGACGAAGACGCTTGAGGGTGTCGGGGATCTCTGTGCCGGGATGATCGCGCAGGCGGCCAAGCGGAATGCCGTGATCGTCTCTGTCGGCGGCGGCGTTGTGCAGGACGCCACTGGCTTTCTGGCGTCGGTGATCTATCGCGGCGTGGACTGGGTATACGTGCCCAGCACCTTGCTTGCGCAGGCAGACAGTTGCATCGGCGCCAAGACATCCCTGAACTTCCGTCACTTCAAGAACCTGCTCGGTACCATGTATCCGCCGAAGCGCGTGATCATTCACCCGCCATTGGTGGCCACGCTCAACGACGACCACTTCTTCAGCGGTCTCGGCGAGATCGTCAAGATGCACATAGTTGCCGGACCCGACGCAACGAAGCGCCTCGAGCCCCGTATGGCAGCCCTCTGCCGTCGTGAGCAGGCGTCAATTGGCGACGCGGTGCGAACTTCGCTGCTCATCAAGCAGCAGTTCATCGAGGAAGACGAGTTCGACCGTGGTCGCCGTCGACTCCTCAATTTCGGTCACTGTTTCGGGCACGCGATCGAGTCGGCGACAGACTTCGCCGTGCCGCACGGTCAGGCGGTGGTCCTCGGCATCGTGCTGGCCGGTCTTGTCTCCTGCGCGCGTGGTCGGCTTACACGGGCTCGCCTTGACGAGACCACGGCGCGCCTGCTACTCCCCACGCTCACGTCAGCGGCAAGCATCGACGACCTCGCGCGCGGCGCCGTTGTGGAGGCTATGCACCACGACAAGAAGCGCTCTGGTACGGGACTCGCGGTTGTGGTCCCGGATGACGACTGGGGCCTCGTTCTCGTGAGCGACGTCACCGAAGCGGAGGCGTCTCGGGCTCTCGACGAGCTGCCTGGTGCTCTCGAGTCAGCGCGCAGCCGGACTGCATAGCCTCCGGCGACGCGGAGGCACAAGGCCCGGCCTCGGCGGCCGCGAGACACCAGCCGAACTCGTGCCTCCCACAAGGCCGGTCAGTCGAAGTTGATGCGCTCCTTCTCCACGACGAGAGGCCGCTTGTGCACCTGGGTGTGGATCGCGCCGATGTACTCGCCAAGCACTCCGATGAAGAACAGCTGCACGGCGCCGAAGAAGTAGATGCCGATCAGGAGCGGCGCCGTGCCGAGCTGGAGTTGGTTCCAGAAGACAAGCTTGGCGACCAAGTACCCGAAGGCCACGAGCAGACTGAGAAGGGAGATCAGGAACCCCGCCATGGCGGCGATGCGCAGGGGGACCTTGGAGTGGTTGGTGATGCCCAGCATCGCCATGTCGTAGAGACTAAAGAAGTCGTTCTTGGTCTTTCCGCGTGTGCGAGGTGGTTGCACGTAACCGATCTCGGCTCGCGCATACCCAAAGTCGCTGACGAGCCCCCGGAAGTACGGGTATTGCTCGTCCGTGCTGCGGAACTGCTCGACGACCTCCCGATCGTAGAGACCGAAACCCGTGAAGTTGTGCACCAGCTCGACGTCGGTTGACAGCTTGGCCACCAGCCAGTAGTAGAACCTCCGCGTGCGCGCCATCAGCCAGGATTCCCTCGTACCCCGCTTGACGCCGATCACGACCTTGAAGCCCTCCTCCCACTTCTTGACGAACTCGGGAATGAGCTCCGGGGGATCCTGCAGATCGGCGACACAGCTCATGACCGCATCCCCCCGCGCCTCCAGGAACGCGTGGTAGGGAGAGCGAACCTGGCCGAAGTTGCGGGTGTTCACGATTACCTTGACGCGCTTGTCCGCGGCCGCAAGCTCACGAAGGACGTCGACCGTCTTGTCCGTCGAGGCGTTGTCGATGAACAGGTGCTCATAGTCGTAGCCAGGCAGGGTCTGCATCGCGGCCCTGACCTGTTGGTAGACCTCGCGGACGTTGCCTTCCTCGTTGTAGCAGGCAGTGAGGATCGTCAGCAGAGGGATCCGGGGCTTTTTCGGCAGACTGGGCACCTGTCAATCCTTCGATACGGCAGCAGGATCGTAGGCGGGGATGTCGGCAGCGTCCCTGCGACGCCCGCCGCGGAAGCTGTAGTGCTTGTGGGCCAGGTAGCTTGATACGACCACGGCAACTGCGAAGAACGCCTGGATCACGTAGATGTTGAACGGTAGGACCTGCAGGGCGATGGGCAGCAGCGCGAGGTTCACGAGGAGCGTCGCGAGGTAGACGAGTGAGAAGCGCGGAAACTCCTTGATGACCGGCCCCCGACTGCGGAACACGATGTAGCGGTAGCCGATATACGCGTTCAGCACGGCGAACGGCCACGACAGAACCACCACGACCAGGTAGTGAAGGTGGTCGCCGA
>JARLIH010000291.1 GCA_031291845.1 Isosphaeraceae bacterium
CCCCCCCCCCCCCCCCCCCCCCCCCCCCCCCCCCCCCCCCCCCCCCCCCCCCCCCCCCCCCCCCCCCCCCCCCCCCCCCCCCCCCCCCCCCCCCACCCCCTGCTATCACTGCGTCTTACGCTGTGTCCGACGAGCCCCCACCCGATTCAGTGCGTGGCCTGGTTCGCCTGCCTTGCGTGTGGTTAGCCCGCTGTCCTCCACGAAGGGATTTCGGGCATCGGTGCCGGGTGCGCCGGTAAACCGCCGCTAGCACCTCACTTGGGTGGAGGAACCGGGACCGCGACTCGTGCAGCGCTCACGGCCTCCCTCTTTCTCTTCCCCGGCTTCAGGTCGAAGTCATGCATTGCCTCGCCGCCGGCGGCGACGGTCGCCTTCAGCACGGTCGCCAATGGATCCGTGTAGGTCGGCGATAGCTCTTCGTCGTCCACCGCGGAGGGAATCGGCTTGTCGGGATTGACCGGATTGGCTGCACCTTTCCCTTTCGCCTTGGAGACGACCACCTTGTATTCGCCTGCGGGCACGCCGGTCTCGCCGAAACGCGTCTTGATCTCATACAGCCCATCGGCATTCGTCTTGCCGTACCCGCCCTGGCCTGGGGTCTGACCCGCGGGGATGAACTGCAAATCGGCATCACCCAGAGGCTTGCCGCCCAATGTGACCTTCCCTTGGGCGGGGAACAACGGCAAATCGGACTTGTTCGAATCGCCACAACCGGAACAAACCAACCAGAGGGAGGCGATCCCCAAAACCGCACCGAGTCTCGGTGCGGTGCGGAAGACGTCGGTCATCATACGCATGAATCGATCCTCAATAGCTGGACGAGTCCACCACGCTGCCCTCGCTGATGTACGAGAGAGAGGTCAATGTCGCGGTGGAGATGCTCTGCTTCAAGAAATGAACGCTGCCATCGGCAAAGAGTGCGTTACAGCCGCCGGAGTGGAGACTGCCGACCCAGGACCAAGAGCCAAGACGTCCGACGACGGGGGGGGCATAGGTATAGAAGGCCCAGACGTTGATACCGGAAGGGGGGTAGGCCCCGGTCTGGACCCAGCCGCGGAACGCCCAACCGGTCCCATCGCCGTTATAGACGTTGAAGGTCTTCTCCATCATGGCGATCGTGTTCGACGTGCCGTCGGAAATCATGGCGAGGGTGGTGCTGCTGTTCTCGCCGAACATCATCCGGTTCTGCGGGGTCTCGGTCCGCCAGTAATCGCCGGAAAGGGCCGGGTAGGCGACGAAGTCGTAACTCGTCTTGTACCCCGGGACCGACGGCTGGGTGACGTCCGGGCAATACGGGTTCCCGGCATCCACCGTCACGTTGCCATTATCCGTTGGGCAGATGAAACTGTTGATTCGGGTCGAGACGACCGTCGAGTACGCCAAGGGGGAACCGAGCAAGGGCCTGGTCCCGCCATTCCAGACGACGTCGCACATGGGCTGCGAGAAATTGGTCGCCGCGTAGAGAGCGCTCTGCTCGAGGAATGGCAGCAACGTGGTGATGCCATTCAGGTTCATCATCCCTTGCGCCGGGGCGTTGTACGGGGGGCTGCCCCAGCCGAAGTTGGCCCCCCCCATGCAGAGCACTGAATTGGTGCTCTCGTAGTTGTGAAGCGCGAGGCCAAGCTGCTTGAGGTTGTTCACGCACTGCGAGCGGCGGGCAGCCTCGCGGGCGGCCTGGACCGCCGGGAGCAACAGGGCGATGAGGACCGCGATGATCGCGATCACGACCAACAACTCGATGAGCGTAAAGCCAGACCGTCGAAATCGAAGCAAGGGAGGCCTCCCGGGACGAACGTCCCAACTCAAGGGTGAAGATGGAAGCAAGATGAGAACCGGCCTTCAGATCAGGCCTGAGGGAGAGGGGAGTTGGCCTGAGATCAGATCGAAACGTTGACGAGAGTGCTCACTGCGCAAGGCCACATACTGGTGTTGTGTACGCCCCCGCTGAAACACGGCTCGTTGAGCCAAGGGATTACTACGGAAAAATGCTTCGAGGTTGCATTGATCGCTTGAGTTCGAAGTCAGATGCAGAACGCTATCAATCCATCAAATCTTCAGCTCTCGGCTTGTTCCGGAAGCTCGGACGGAGGATACCTTGGCAAAAAAAGCGAATCGGGGGGTAGTCAGACGGCAGGATAGTCAGGAAGGCCGCCAAACCACTTGGCAAGACTTGTGCCGATCATGATCCACGGGCGATCGCCGAATGAAAATAAGATTAGAAGATGTCCCAAGTTAAGACAATTCCGCCTCGGGCATGGCACTCCGAAAGCATGCTCACGAACTAGGCGAAATGCCCGCTCTCGCGGCAAGAAGATCAGCCGGTGCCCACCGAGGTTGATATCCGCGAACACCATTAAAGTGTCAAGAAAAGCGATGCGGGAATGCGCTTCGCGAGGAGTTTAACCCTTTGTCGCCAACGGCCCCCTGGGCTCCCCACGAGGACCTTTCATCATGGCATGCAGCTTCGGCCGTCGCGCCCGCCCGAGGCGCAAATCGATCCGGCCGGTCCCATACCCGATACGTGGTGAGGGCGTTGAACAACAGACCGACCAAACATGACAGCGTACACCGATTACTGTAGCCTGGCCTTCCCGCTCGCACAAATGAGCTTCTCGATCGTTTGCATAAGGTTTTCGGTCGCGACTCTGGAACGCTACTTCCCGCGAAAATAAGATGGTCACCGCTGTCACTGGCGGCAGCGAGGCGGAGTCCCGCGGCGCTTCACAGTCTCACGAGGAGGTCATCAAAATTATCCGACATACCGAGGTTATCAGCGATCATGCGTAGCCTCCGAACGAAACCCCGGCCCGGTCCTCTGCACGTGGCCTGCATCGTCGAGACGTCGATGGCGTTCGGGCGCGAAATCTTATGGGGCGTGGCCCGGTACTTGTCGGAGAACGACCCCTGGACCGTCTACATCGAGCAGCGTTCGCTCACAGACCGGGCCCCCCCCTGGTTGAGGAACTGGGACGGCGACGGCATTATCTCGCGACTCTCGCCGCGCGAGACCCGGCTGCTGCGCGCCACCGGCATTCCCATCGTGGATCTCAACGACCAAGGGCCGGGCCGGTGCCGGCCACACATCATGAGCGACCATCGGGCCGAAGGGGCACTGGCTGCCGCGCACCTGCTCGAGCGCGGCTTTACATCGTTCGCATTCTTTGGTTATCCCCAGTTCCGCTGGGCGCAAGATTGCCAGAAAGGGTTCGCCGCCACGTTGCTGTCCGCCGGACATTCGTGCCAGGAATATCGTGGCGCCCAGCAGGTTTCGTGGGGCCACCAGCAGCAATCCTGGGAGATGGAGGTCGAGGACGTGGCGAAGTGGATTCAGTCGCTCCCCAAGCCCCTCGGCCTGATGGCCTGCAACGATTTCCGCGGCATCCAGGCCCTTGACGCCTGTCGCAGGGCGGGGCTCGCGATTCCGGAAGTGGTCGCCGTGATCGGCGTCGACAACGAGGAGCTGGTGTGCACACTGGCCAACCCCCGCCTGTCCTCCGTCGTCCCCAACGCCCGGAGCATCGGTTACGAGGCGGCCGCGCTGCTCGATCGTCTCATGAGGGGAGAGCCCGAACCGACGACTCCAATCTGCCTCCCTCCGTTGGAGATCGTCACGCGCCTCTCCACGGACATCAACGCCATCGCCGATCCCGACGTCGCCGTGGCGATGCGGTTCATCCGCGAGCACGCGTGTGCGGGGATCGGCGTCATCGACGTGCTCGCCCAGGTACCGGTCTCGCGAGCCGTCCTCCAACGACGGTTCCGGAGCCTGCTGGGGCGATCGATTCACGAAGTGATCGCCGAAGTCCGGCTACAACGTGTCAAGCAACTGTTGCTTGAGAGCGAGTTACCCCTATCGGTCATCGCCAAACGAAGCGGCTTCGCTCACGTGGAGTATCTCTCCGCAGCCTTTCGCCGAGCCTTCGGAATACCGCCCGGCGCCTACCGCCGGGAGCACTCGAAGGTCTTGTGAGAGGACAGCTTAAACCAAGGGATACACAAGTGTGGGCATTCATGCCGTGCACTAAAGTCGGGGGGGTGCGGGCTTTGCCTGTGGATCTTCGCGTTCGATGGATTGGCCCGGCCGGTTGCATGGGCCGCAACGGCCGAGTCCAAGTCGACATAAAGTCTCACACTCAATTCGGCATGAATATAAGCATCTGTATTGTTACATCAGTTTATTAGATTTTTGGACGCCGAACCGACTGTCAAATAGGCCTGACCTCATCCTCCCCTCGAGATTCCCGTCCTGGAGTCCCTCGTGAACTCGTTTAAGTTCAAGGCGGCCGTGCTCTGGGGGCAACAGCGGAATTCAAGGGCTTATCGGTTCCGCATTTGCCCATGCGGCATGTGTCATGTTAGATTAAGAAGCAATAAACTCAAGCTGGCAGGGCTGTCGCCGACCGTGGAGGCCAAGGATGGGCCGACGCGCGCCTTGGGTTGCATCCACATCGGAGCATTGAAGAGGGGAGTTGGGGCTCACCATTTTGCGCGAGGAGCCACATGAGCGAAGCAGCCTGGGCCGAGCTAGGGTACGAGCGCGAATTCCTTGACCGCGTCGCGGCGCTCGAAAGCGACGACACCGACAGTTGGATGTGCGATCCCCCCGCCTCTTCGGATGGCACGCTCATCCAGGGTTGGGCCACCGATGTCAATACATCCGGTTCGCGCGTGTTCGCGATGGGATCAATGGGCTACACGATCCCCCACCCGCCACTCGACGATTGGCGTGCTGCGGGGCGCCGGGTCGTCGCCGCGAGCCTTTACTACTTCTACGGCGCCTGGCGCGCCAGTTTCGAGTGGCACTACGGCGAGCACTACGATCGTGCGCAGGCGCGGGGGAATCTTCCATGGATCGATATGTATAGTTTCGGCCTACCAATAGCCCTTTCGCTCGGTGATTGGGCAGCGGCGGACAAGCTGCTGGAATGGCCTGGGCCCGATCTGCCCTTCGACGAAGGTCTCGACGACCTGACCGAGGAGGACAACGCGTACCAGATCTGGCTCGCCTCCCGCCTTCGGGGTGAGCCCGCCACCGCGTGCGAGGCTCAGCTCGGAGCCGTCCTTCGCGGAAGGCGCAAGCGGCCGAAGCTCGCCCAGGCCGCGGCGCAGGCGCTGCTCGACCGAGATCCCACGGCGTTTACGCAGGCCCTGACCGCGCAACTGCGCCACCATCGGCAGCGTGAGCTCGATCCGAAGCAGTTGGACTGTGCTTTTTGCCTTGAGGCGACGGCACTGTGGCACCTCGCTCGGCGCCAGGATCTCAAGGCGCAGGAGCCCCCTCATGAGTTGATGATCCTCATTGCGCGTCCGTGAGCGATCGAGAGGGACATGTTGGCCGAGCCAACGATGGCTGACCGTCCCGGCGCGTTGTGAGGCTCGCAAGGCTCGAATGAGGTTACGCCGTTCGCCCCAGTCGACATTGCTGCGAGACGAGCCCACTCGAATCCGGTCGTCCGATGCGTTCCTTCGAAACCAACACCGCCCGTTGAGCGTGGAGGTCTTCATGTCGATGAGGCCGCTGATCTATCCGATCACGTCGCTCGATCCGATCCGTCGTGCGCTGGGAAGCCGGGATACGTCGCTCCTGGAGCCGTTGGTGGCTTCCTTCAAGCAGCTTCGCGGCGACAGGCCGGACGCAATTCCGGAGTTCCGCGAACGTGCGGAATCCTTCCTGGCAGGCGAGTTGCGAGACGGTCAAGAGCGGGGTGAGTGGGAGTATTCGATCTATTTCGCGGCCCACGCGCTCGGACTGCTTCAAAGCGATCTCCCCATCAACGACGACTGGGCATGGGGCGCGTGGGGTGAGTACTTCGACGAGGTCGCGGATCGGCTGCCGGCCGACGCCCAGGAGCTGCTGTGCCGGCTCGTGGATGGTCGGGGCCTCAAGACGGAGAGCGTGGATTGTCCTGGCGCCTACTACGCGTGGCTCGGCCCTGAGGAGGTCGAGCGGTTGCTCGCCGCCCTCGACGAACTGGAGGCGGCTCACCCGGACGTGGCCGATGCCGTCGAGGGGTTCCACGAGAACCTCACGGACTGGCTGAACCAATGTCGCGGTAAAACGTGTTTGCTGCTTGCGTCTTAGTCCGAGTAGGGAACAAGCACCGAGGTCAAGCCCGGGTCGGGGGCGTTTCCATTTCGAGGTCGCGGGCGGAGTGTTGGGGAGGGCGAGGCGGAACATGGGTGCCCGTCTATGGACCCTCGCTCGGCGCCGAGTCTTTTTATCGCGGAAGCCGCAGGGATTGCGACTCCCAGCCGATGTTCATGCGTTGAAGGCTCAGGAGCGGTGCCCTGATAATTGAGAATCGTGTTGCGTGGACTTCAAGTGGGGTCGAGCTCTTTGCCGTTGGGGCTACGAGATTCCACGCAAAAGGCACGTTCGAGCTGCGATGCGCGAACCGATGAGGCAGAGTTCGGGAACGCGTCGGTGTGTCGGACCGAAGCATCGATCGACCTCCTCGTCTCTCCGATACATCGCCGGCCACGCCGACGATCGGACCAACCGAATTCTATGATAGGCGGCGAACGGTTACGGGGAACATCGTCGAGCGGATATGACCTCGATCCTCTTTCGCGCACTTACCTTTGTGTTCGTATCCGCGGTAGACCACGGCTTTGGTCGGACATTCCACGAAGCATCGCTTAATGCATAACCTCGGGCGCCTGCGAGAGCCCAGACGCACCCACGAATTCTGCTGAGGGGCCATTTCAGGTGACAGCGGTGCCGATCCCCGAGTTCGCGCCGCGAAGGACTGGGGCCGTGATCGTCCTCGACGACGTGACCGAGTTCGCCCTCCTGGACGAATTACGGAGCGAACTGGTCGCGGTGGCCTCGCATGAGCTGAAGACGCCGCTGACGACCCTGCGGATGAACCTCATGCTCCTAGGCGAGGCGGCCGATGCCTTCACGCCCCGGCAGCGCGAGATGCTGGAGGCGGCACTACTGGGCTGCGAAGAGCTTGGGAGCACGACCGACGAATTGCTCGACGTGGCTCGCATTGAGGCCGGACAGCTCCGGCTCGACCTGGCTCCGGTCGACTTGAACAACATCCTTGATTCGGCGCTCCGCTCGCTCCGCACGCGGATCGACGACGCCGAAGTACGGCTGGAGGTCCGGCGCGACGTCCCGCCCGCGATCGTTCGCGGTGATCCGACCCGTTTGAGGAATGTCATGACAAACCTGCTCGCGAATGCCCTCAAGTATTCGCCCAGGGGAGGGCGTGTCCTCGTCGAGATCGTGTTCCGACGGGATGGCGGCGCGGACGGCCCGGTGACCTTGCAATTTGCCGTGACTGACGCCGGCCCGGGCGTGCCGGAGCCATTTCGGGATCGCGTCTTCGAGAAGTTCTTCCGCGTCGAGCACCACCTTGACCGCGCCCAAGAGGGCGTCCGTGGTACGGGAATCGGGCTCTACCTTTGCCGCGAGGTCGTCAAGGCCCACGGCGGATTGATCTGGTGCGAACCGGCCGAAGGCGGGGTCGGCACGGTCGTCGCGTTCCGACTCCGGGCCGAAGCCTAGCAGCCTCGACCCGGGCTCGGTTTATCGCCGATGCCAGCTTACTCGTCATGGGGGTAAGGCCGGCCGCGATTCAGTAGGAATCCGCGCTGATGATGCCTCCATCGTCCGGCACGAGTATTGAGTTCCATATCTTCTGGTTGATGCTGGTTTTGATCGCCCTGACGCTGCCGTCCATCATGGCCGCGTTGATGATGCCCGGGTGGACGCTGGAGAACGTCGTCGTGCTGATCGAGTTGGGGTTGCCGGACTGCGGCAATGGGAAGTTCGTCCCGTACAGGACCCCACCCGGGCAGTAAGCCGGGTCCGGGCTGTACGGCCCGTAGGTCGCCCCGCCGGCCAGGGCCAGGTGTTGTACGCCTCTTCCCCGCTGAGCCCGCTGGTGCTGAAAGAGGCGGGGTAGCAGGAGATCTGCTCCCCCAGCCCGAGAGAGTTGGACGACCCGTCCGGGATGGTGCCGATGGTGTACTGGCACGACTTGTTGAGGCCGGTGACGGCACCGCCTCCGCCGAAGAGGACGAGGTTGTAGGAGACGCACGACAGCCCCCACTTGCCGTCATACGGGCCGCCGACCGCTAGCCCGTTGCGGTTGGTCGGGTCGGACGGGCAGGCGAAGACATTCAGCGAGAGGCCCACCGTCCCGCCAACCGTGGTGTTGTTGTACGCATACTGGTTCCCGTATCCGGCGTCCGGGCGGTCGGCCGTGAAGTTGAGGTAGATGTTATTCTGCTCAAGGAACGGAAGAATGGCGTAATGAGCCGACTCCTCGCAGATGACCTTGGTGGTCGGATTCATCACCTGATAGAAGTTGGGCGGGGGCAACTTGGTGTTACTGTTCTCGAAATTGTGAACGCCCAGCATGACCTGCTTGAAGTTGTTCACGCACGGGGAGCGGCGGGCAGCCTCGCGAGCCGCCTGGACGGCGGGCAAGAGCAGTGCGATCAGAATCGCGATGATGGCGATGACCACGAGCAACTCGATGAGCGTGAAGGCGGCGCGGCTTCTTGGCATTGTCGTCATAAGACTAATCCCCGATGTTTCCACTGCTCGTACTGCAATACCGCGACGGTGACATCCCGTCGCCAGGCACATGAATTTACGAGTTCGGGGCCAAAGCAATTATCGGACCGGGAGCGGAGTGGCCGAGACTGTGCTGGGTGTTCGGTTCCACTGCCCCAGATCGCTCGGTGGACGCGGGAACGGTCAAATCCCGCCCCGATAACGGGTTAGCGGCTCTCAAGATTCTAGTTATAGTCTAATCATATTTATGATTATCAGATTAATATTCATAATCGAGATCGACGGAGCTTGCGTCGTGCCGATGTTTCGCCTGGCGGTTTCGTTAGCGGGTCCGGCATTTCGTCCGGACGAGACGAAGCAAGCCTGCCCGCGATCTCGCGTGAAAAAACGAGACTTCTCGCTGATCTCCACCGCGACTCGCGGTTTCGGCTCAAACGGCTAATCAGGGACGGTGTTGGGTGCCATGCCCACGTCTTCGAGGGCATGCGCCCCTCCGCCGGCTCGGCCCGAG
>JARLIH010000292.1 GCA_031291845.1 Isosphaeraceae bacterium
TCGCCTTCTTCACGGCCGCGGGATTGCGGACGGCGAGGGAACGGCCTTCCCAGGCGTCGCGCCCCTTGACCGCGTCGTCCTGGCGGAACCGCCAACCCTCGACGCCGATCACCTCTCCCTTGTCGACCTTGACTTTGCCGTTCCAGGGGCGGACCGCGGTGTCGCCGATGCCCAGGATCAGCCGGACGGCGGTCGTCTCCCGCTCGAGCGGGCGCAGCGCCTCCGGTTCGCGGGGCGGATCGCTCGCGTCGGACGCCCCTTGCGGCAGCGCGCGAACGGTCGTCAGCCCCAGCAACAGCAAAGAACCGCACAAGAGGGCGCACAGCTTTCGCATGGCCGGGTTCCCGAGAACGGGGGAGGGTGGTGAAATGAAGTCAAATCGAAGTCAAAGTCTATGGAAGGATCAAAGATGAAAAACGCGGGCCGCGGTTCCGTCTCGCGACCCGCGCGGAGCGATCGTGGCCACGATCACTCACTGGTTGGTCTTGGGCGCTTCCTTCTTCTTCGCGGCAACGGTGATCTTGGAGGCGACGCCCTTCTCGTGAGTCACGGCGACGTTGACGCCCTTGCGGCCCTTCTCAATGGCCTTGGTCACGTTCTTGGAGACCTTTTCCAGGTCGATCTTGGAGCTCCCCTTTGGCGTGACCCACTCGGTGTCATCCGTGACCGTGACCGGAACCTCCTTGTCGGTGTCCTTCTCGACGACCGTGAGCTTCTTCCCCTCGACGTCGACCTTCGTGATCGTGCCCAGCAACTCCGCGGCGAGGGCCGACCCCGCGACAAGGCAGAGGGCGACGACACCGGCCGTCAGTAACGACAGGAACGTGCGACGGTTCTTCATGGGATCGTATCTCCTTGCTATAAACAAGACTCAGGAACCCGGTACGTGGAGCGGTGCCCCATGATCTGTTCCGGATTTTGTAGAGTGCCTGCAACGCACCGTTTTCTCTCCGGGCTCTCGACCACGCCCTGAATTCTCGGCACGGACGACGGCAACTTTGGAGTTGCGGCTGAGCGGTTTACCGTTCAATGTTCCCCTTCGTAGAGTATATGAAAATTATTATTCATATTTATGTTAATATGACTGTGTATTTCGTGGGCCCGGCAAATCGGCAGAGGCGACGGGAAAACCGCTCCAGGATGTTCGAGAACCATTTACACTATCTCGATTGAGTTAGTCAATGGTCTGGTGTCGCCGGGACGGTACCTGTCGTCGGCTTGTCGATATTTTCATTGGTTACTTATATATGTAACTGTTTAATCAAAAGGTCGGATTGCTCTTGCTCTCGCGCACTGCGTGGGAAATCCTGCGTTGCTGTCAGCGGGCGCAACTCGGCAGGATCGACGGGAGCGTCTCTATGACTGTCGAGTTCGGGCGGTTCGCCCCTGCGCCGAGGGAACGCACCCGCAGCGCTCCGAGCGTCGTCAACGAAAATCGCGGATGACGACCCAGCGCTCTATCAGGGTGAGACCCTTGCGGCAACCCCGGCAGCCGCGGGTTTCCGACCGGCGGCCCGGCGCACGAACGAGGGGCTCTGCCCAGGTGGACGGGAGGAAGGGAGTGGGACGTTGCGTTCGTTCTGGTGCAGGCATACGAGACTCCTTGTGGAGTCTGCGCTCACTTCTGGTGGACCAGTCAGAGACACGCGGGTTGAGGGGGAATTGCCTCTCGGTCAAGAGTGGGCGGGAAAGAACCGGCGTTTACCTGAGCCGCTGCTTTTCCGTACGGTCGATCTGGGTGACCAATCCGTCGTGGATCACCACGCGGACCTCACCGTAACGAATGCCCTGGATGGCCTCCCGAACGTGGCGCAGCTCGAGGTCAAGCCCTCCGGGCAAGCGGCCGGATCGCTTGTCCATGACGTCCGCGAGTCGCACGTGACTCGACATTCTCGCCTCCTCGTGTGCGTTACGACGGTCTTGGTCCACGACGGTCGCGTCACGTGGACAAATCACATCGATCGACGAGTGAAACCAACGTCGCGATTATTCCGGATCGTCCGCACCCGGTCAAGAGAATTGTCGATGATGTTGATCGTATTGATCGAGATTTGGCTGGCAGGGCCTGAATACGTTCCTGCTGGGAACAATCGTCGGACCTTTTCGCGCGTTGGGCAGGACGGCGGCCTCGGACTGATTCTCCGGTCGAACAGGTCCGACTCCTCACGGCGGCGGTGGAGTCAGCCGGTCACGCCCCTGGCCACAGCCGGATTGACGGCGCCCGACGGGATCTCACCGCCCAGCGCAGCGAGCAACTGCTCGGCCGTCGAGACGGCCAGGCGATCGCGCGCTGCGACGGTGCCGGTGCCGAGGTGGGGGGTGAACACGGTCGCGTCGGCGCGGGCCAGGAGCGCGGGGTGGATGGAACGGGGGCGCTCCGGGATCGACTCGTCCTCGAACTCGAAGACGTCCGCGGCGAAGCCGCCGAGCGCGCCCGTGGCCAGGGAGTCGGCGACGGCCGCCTCATCCACGAGCGAGCCGCGGCCGACGTTCACGAGCAAGGCGCCGGGCTTCATCCGGCCGATCGCCTCGCGCCCGAGCAGGTGGCGGTTGGCCAGGCGCAGGTCGGCGGCCAGTACGACGATTTCGGAGCCGGCGAGCAGGTCGCCGAAGTCGCGGTAGGAGACGTTCAGCCGCGATTCGGCCTCCGGACGGCGGACCGGGTCGAAGTAGGTGATCCGCGCGTCGAAGGCGCTCGCCCGCCGCGCGATGGCCTGGCCGATGGCGCCGAAGCCGACGATCCCGAGGGCCGAGCCGTGGAACTCGCGGCCGAGCAGGTCGGTGGGGTGCCAGCCGTGGAACCGGCCGGACCGCACGTGGCGGTCGCCGGCGGCAACGTTCCGGCAGGCTGCGAGGATCAGGCCGAGGGCGAGGTCGGCCGTCGACTCGGTCAAGGCCTCGGGGTTGATCGTCACCAGCACGCCCCTGCGCGTGCAGGCCGCGACGTCGATGTTGTCGAACCCCTTGCCGAAGCTGGCGACCACCCGCAACGACGGCGCTTGCTCGACCAGCTCGGCGTCGACGTAGTCCGAGACGAACGCCACCATCGCATCGGCGCGGGAGGATCGCGCCAGGAGCTCCTCGCGCGGCAGCGGGCCGAGGCTGCCCGACAGGTCGAGCGCGCAGTGCGCTGCGAGGCGGTCGGTGCCGGCCGTGGGCATCCACTGGGCCACGAAGACGCGGGGGCGGGCGCTCATGCGGCCTCCGTGCCCAGCAGCCGGGTTCGGATGAGACCGCCGAAGCCGTCGACGAGCTGGACGATGACGAAGACGACGAGGAGCATCGCCGAGACCTCGCGGTACTGCATCAGCCGCAAGGCCGCGACGATCTCGAACCCGATCCCCCCTGCGCCGACCATGCCGACGACCGTCGAGGCCCGGAAGTTGTGCTCCCAGCGGTAGAGCGTGTAGTCGACTGCGTGCGCGAGGACCTGCGGCACGACCCCGAAGACGATGACGTGGAACCGTGAGCCGCCGCACGACAGGACCGCTTCGGCCATGCCGGCGTCGGCCTTCTCGATTGCCTCGGCGTAGAACTTGCCGAGCATGCCCGTCGAGCAAACGGCGAGTGCCAGGATGCCCGGCAGCAGGCCGAAGCCGACGGAGGCGACGAAGAGGATCGCGACGATGAGCTCGGGGATCGTCCGCAAGGCGTTGAGCAAGCCCTTGATCGCGAGGGAGACCGCCGGGTGCGGCGTGGTCGTCCGCGCGGCGAGGAAGGCGAGCGGAATGCCGGCGAGGGCGGACACGGTGGTCGCCATGACGCTCATCACGACCGTCTCGATTAGCGGCCGCCCGAGCCGGGGGATGGCCTTGGGGTCGGGCGGGAGCATCTCGCCGACGATCTCGACGAAGTTGCGGAGCGACTTGCCCGAGGTCAGTGCCGCGCCCCCGGCCCACCACGTGTAGGCGGCCGAGGCCGCGACCAGCAATCCAACGGCCGTGATCAGGAGAGATCGTCCCGTCGCGGCGGCCCGCCTCGTCGTGTCCCGACTTGCGGAACCGGTGAGGCTCACTTGGTCTTCTCCAGGTCGACGCCGAGGACCTTGACGAGGCCGCGGATGACGTCGTAATCCTCGTCCTTCACCGGCGCGAAGCCGTCGGCCTTGAGCGGCTTCAGGATGGCCGGATCCTTGAGGCCGTAGAAGGCGGCCTTGATCGCCTCCTGGAGCTTCGGGTCGAGCTCGGAGCTCAGGACCCAGGGATAATTCGGGTATCGATCCGACTCGGCGATCACCTTCGCTCGGTCGGGCTTGATCGTCCCTTGCTCGACGAGCGATTCGAACAGGTAGCGGCTGAGTCCGCCCCCCGCGGCGTTGCCGTTCTGCACGGCGACGGCCACCGCGTCGTGGGCGCCGACGAAGACCTCCTTGTAGTCCTGGCCCGCCTTCAGGCCGGCGTTCAGGAGCATCGTCTTGGGGATCAGGTGGCTCGACGTCGAGGCCGGGTCGCCGAAGGCGACGGTCTTGCCCTTGAGGTCCGCGGGCTTGGAGACCCCCGATTCCGACCCGGCGACCAGGACCGCGGTGTAGGTGGGGGACGTCCCCTCCAGCTTCGCGGCGAAGGCGACCGCCGCGGGCATGCGCTGCTTGAGCAGGACGTACGACAGCGGCCCGAAATAGCCGACGTCGATCTGCCCCCTGCGCATCGCCTCGATCATCGAGGAGTAGTCGGTCGTCACGACCAGCTCGACGTCGCGCTTCAGGGCCGAGGCGAGGTAGTCGCGGAGCGGCCCGTTCTTGCGGATGATCGTCGCCGGCGACTCGTCGGGCAGCAGCGCCACCTTCAGCGGGCGGTCGGGCGCGCCGGTGCCCCCGCCGCCACAGCCGGCGACCAGGACAAGATTGAGCAGCAGAGCGCCTGTCACTGCGGATCGTCGCGTCATCGAGTCACCTCGGCGGCGAAAGGGTCAGGGAGGCACTCGCCATAGAGGCGGGCCAGGTTTTCGGTCGTCAGTTGGTCGGGCGGACCGTCGAACACGATCTCGCCCGCGCGAAGGCCGAGGAGGCGGTCGGCGACCCGGGTGGCGAGCCCGACGTCGTGGAGGTTGCACACGACGGTGGTGCCGCGCTCGCGGTTGATCGCGCGCAGCAGCTCCAGGATCTCGCGTCCCGTGACGGGATCGAGGCTCGAGACCGGCTCGTCCGCGAGCAAGACGGCCGGGTCGTGGGCCAGCGCCCGGGCGATCCCGACGCGCTGTCTCTGTCCGCCGCTGAGGCTCGACGCCCGGACGGCCGCCTTCTCCCCCAGCCCCACCCGGTCGATCGCCGCCAGGGCAATCCGGTGGTCCTCCTTCGAGAACAAGACGCCCCAGGGCGCCTTCTCGGCGAGCCGGCCGACCAGGACGTTCTGCAGGACGGTCTGGTTCCCATGAACGTTCACGCCCTGGAAGATGAACCCGACCCGCTTCCGCACGGTCGCCAGGTGCCGGCGGTCGAGCACGATCCCGTCCACGATCACCGAGCCGCCGTTCGGCCGCACCAGCCCGTTGAGGCACCGCAGCAGGGTCGACTTCCCCGCGCCGCTGGGTCCGAGCACGACGACGAACGCGCCGCGCACCACTCGGAAGGTCATTCCTTTGAGCACCGCCAGCGGGCCGAAGGACTTCGTCAGGTCGGTCACCTCGATCATCGATCGGCCCAGCCAGCACGTTCCGCTTCGCGTCGAAGTCGTCGATCAGATCACGTTCCGGCGGAGATTGTGAGCGATTCTCGTCAAGATGTCGAGGAGAAACCCGCCGAGCGCTGCGCGCACGCCGGCGGTCGCACGACCCGGCGCGCGCAGGTGGTCAGAGGTCGCGGGGGCAATCGTGGTCCGCGGAAGCGCGATCGCGCCCGGCGCGAAGATGGCGTCACGAGCCGACGATCGCGCGCTCATCGGCTCCTGGCCTGTCTTCATCCGCTCGCCAAACGCTCAGCGTCCGGCAGAGGTTGGTTTCGAGCCTTGACTTCGCCTTGGCCTTCCTCGAAAGGCGGGTGCCGAGAGGAGTCGGGATTCAGTACGAGTCGCTGCTGATCACCTCGGCGCCCCGGATGCTGCCGAGGGCGAGCCAGGTCTGGAGGTTGATCGAGCTCTTCATGAACTTGACCGAGCCATCCCCCATCAGCGAGTCCACGCCCCCCGAGTGCCGGCTGCGCGAGGCCATGTACTGGGTGGTGTACGACCCCCCGCTGAAACAGGGTTCGTTGAGCTGGGGATTGCTCACGCAGTACGCCTCCAGGTTGTCCGGAGCGCTTGAGTTCGGGGTCAGATAGGTCATGAAGACGGCCGTGGAATCGTTCCACCACTCCGACCGCATGTCGTTCGTCGAGCTCGTTTGCAGGACCTCCGAGACCAGGAGCGTGTTGCTGGTCCCATCCACGATCGAACTGATCGGCTGGGCCAGGTTGAACGTGAACGGACCCGTCTGGTAAGTGAGGCTGTTGTTGGTCTGGGTGAGGTTCGTGTTGCCCCAGTTCGCGCCGTAGTTGAACTTCAAGCGCCAGGTCGCGAGGAAGTAGTTTGGAGTATCGGACGGACAATTGTAGACGTTGACGCGTGTACCGAAGACCGTGGTGTTACAGGTCGACCCCAGCCAGTTTGGCCCGGCGATCCCGAGCTGGTAGTTGAACGAATTGGCCAGCGTCACCGCCTCGAGGTACGGCAGGATCTGGATCGTCCAGGGCGTGCGCAGGGACGGGGCATTCGGCCAGGCTCCTGGGGAGGGGTCGGAGATGCTGCCGATCGGGAACGCGTTGCACGTGCTGAGATAATTGTGCATGGCCAGCCCAACCTGCTTGAGGTTGTTGACGCACTGGGCGCGTCGGGCCGCTTCGCGGGCTGCCTGCACGGCCGGCAGCAAAAGGGCGATCAGGACGGCGATGATGGCAATGACTACCAGCAGCTCGATCAGGGTGAAGCCGCGACGTCGAAACATGGCCAAAACTCCGTGAGGGACGAAGGATGGAAATGGCGGTCGTCGATCGATCGGGCGGACTGAGAGAATGAGGGGAGCCGGCAAAAAGAGCGGAACATTAAGGATCAATGGCATGTCGCTTCACTTCGTGAGGTCGAAGCGAAGCTCGTACGAGGGCGAGTCCGGGATGGTGGTGGTCAACTCGGTCTTCGTGTTGTAGCGCTCGGGGATCTCGTTCGAGCGGCCCGACGTGAGCGCAGGGTCCGTGGAAAACTTGTCCGGCGGCTGGCCGAAGAGGCTCGCGTTCAGCCGCTTCTTGTCCTTCGCATTTGCTTCAGAATCAACGAATGAATAGATTTCGACCTTGTACTTGCCGGGGTAAGGCCCCATCCGACGATCGATCTTGAACGAGCCGCCCTTGATCGTGGCGCCCGTCGTGGGCGAAGAAGTGCCGGCGATCGGCACCAGCGAGATCGATCCATCCGAAATCGGTTTGCCATTGAACATGATTTCGCCGGTAAGCGCAATGCCGTGTCCCTGGGAGGTCCCGCACCCGGCCGCGATGGCCAGCGGGAGCGCGCGCACGAACATTCGGAACCCAATCGCCAAGGCACGCATCGAGGTGACCTCCCTGGGTGGAATTCAGCCCGTCGAATGTCGGCGGGCGCTGCCGATCGATCACGTCTTCAGGTCTCGTCCGCACTCCAGGTTCCGGACCGGGGTGTCCGGGCAGGGCACAAAGCGGTCTGGGGAGTAGGCAAACGGCGAGTGAGTTGGGATGGCCCCTAAAGATGTTTCGCAATAATCATGCCGGCAATGATCCGGAGATGTTCGCCCAATGAAGTAAGATTAAATGGCGCCATGAGTTAAAAGAGTTCCGCCTTTGGCATGACGTCCGGAGCGACCGTGCTGGAACGGCAAAGCTGCTTGCAAAGACGGCGGAATGCCCGGTCTTCTAGCAAAACGTCCCGTTCCCGATCGCTGTTTGATGGGTAGTGACGAACACGATCTTAGATAAGCGAGAGTTCGCCTGTAAATTTGGATAGACATCCTTGCCGCGCCGGCAGGCGCTGCTTAACGAAGCGGATTTTGCCTACTCTCCGTCACCGGGTCTCCTCTGGCGCACGCCCCGAGGTCTGGAAAGGCGTGTATCCGCCCCAGTTCGTTGGCGCCACAAAACGAAGAGACGCCGTGCCTCATCGATCGACGAATGGATCTGGGAATCTGGCTGGAAAGAGGCGATTGTGCCGATCATGATGGAGCAAGGGATCAAGGCGCGGCGTCGAAGGTTTCCGTCCCCGTCTTCCCGGCATCACGACAGACCGTCGGCCACCGCCTCGATCGTCCCGGGCGAGAATCCTTCCAGGCGGTTATTGACGTACAGGAACGCCGGCTCCTTCTTCTTGGCCGCCCGCCGGGCCACCTGGCCCATCCCGGCCCGCGCGTCTTCGTTCGGTTCCCGGATCGCTCGGTAGGGTTGGAACGCCTTCACGGCCTGCTCGTAACTGCGCCCCTTGGCGAGCAGTGCGCGGACCACGGTAAAGTCCGCCGTGAACGCGTCGGCCAGGCGGACCTGGTCCCCCAGCGCGGGCATGCGGGTCCAGGCGTTGAAGACGTGCGCGACGTTCCGGCTGCCCAGCACGTCGAAGTAGGCCGGCAACAGGTACTCGGCGTTCCGGATCTCCACCGCGTAGCGCCAGCCGGCCGGCAAGGCGCCGAGGAACGCACCCAGGTGGTCGAAGAACGTCGCGGCCTCCGCGAAGTCTTGCTTCGCGAACGTTCCGAACTCGAAGATCAAGGGACCCACCCGAGTCCGGTAAGGTGCCAGCGCGTCGAGGAATAGCCGGCGGAAGACGTCGGCGTCGAGGAAGTGCTCGTTGGGCCGGCCCGCGCGCTTGCCGTAACGGGCGTGCCCGGGCCAGCGCAGGACCGTGATGTCCTCGGGCACCTTCAGGCCGAACGTGAACGCGTCGGGAGTCTCGCCAAAGAGCCGGTGCCAGTAGTCGCGCGTCGGGAACTGGTAGAAGGCAAAGTCGCCGCAGACGGTCGGGAACGTCGCGGCGTACTCGGCGAGGCACTCGCGCTCGAACTTGCTCTGCGAGAACTTCCCGCGCGTCGTGTACCGCCCTGGGCTGTAAATCGACCCGAGCCAGCCGTCGTACTTCCACGAGGAGGCGCCGAAGTAGACCCCCTGCTCCGCCAGCGTGTGCAGCTTGGGCGCAAGCCGCTGGGCCAATGCCGGCTTGTCCTCCGCCTCCTCGAACGACGGGAAGAGCGACATCGGTTCTCACCTCGATCCGGACTCGAGTCCAGCGATCTATCCTCCCGCACCCGTGGACGCGGTGCCACAGCGCGCTGAGATTTCGACCTCAGCGGTTGGAGTCGAGACCGCCGGTCGGGTGGAGATCGGTGAGAAGTCTCTTGTTATCCGCTCGTTGAGCCCAGTTTCGATACGCCCGTCGTGACCGGCCGAGACAACGGCTGGGCCGCCGGGTACGATAACGAGACAACGCTCGATGAGGTTTGTCCGGCCCTTCGCGGTGAATCGACTGATGCCCCTTGACCTGAGCGACGCCTTGGTGAAGCACCGGCAGGGTGACCTGGAGCGGGCCGCCAGGGTCTACGAGGCGGCATTGGCGGAAGATCCCGACCGCCCCGACGCGCTCTACCTCCTCGGCCTGGTGGCGCTCCAGCGCGGGGATCTCGGGCGCGCCGGCGCGCTGATGGGGAAGGCGGTCGTCGTCCGACCCGAAGAGGCGGATTACCACGCCGGGCTGGGCGAGGTGTGCCGGGTGGCCGGGCAGATCGAGCGCGCCGTCGCCTGCTGCCGGGAGGCGCAGCGGCTCCGGCCGGACAGCCCTGGGCACCTCTGCAACCTCGGGGCGATCCTCGTCGACCACGGGGATGTCGACGCCGCCATCGGCTACTTCCGCGAGGCCCTTTTGCTCAGACCCGACTTCCCCGCCGCCCACCATAACCTGGGGAACGCCCTCTGGGTCAAGGGTGACCCGATGGCCGCCGTCGGGCACCTGCGCGCCGCCGTGCGGCTCGACCCCGCGGCCGGCGAGGCCCACGGCAGTCTCGGCAAGATCCTCTTGCAGCAAGGGGAGCTGAACAAGGCGTTGGTACACAGCCAGGAGGCGGCCCGCCTCCGTCCGGACTCAGCGACGGCCCGCATCCAGCTTGGCAACGTCCTTCTTCTCCTCGGCCGCCTTGACGAAGCGGCGGCCTGCTTTCGGGAGGCGATCCGGCTGCGGCCCGCCCTCGCGGCCGCCCACGCCGGCCTCGCCGAGGTCCACGAGCAGTTCGGTGACTTCGAGAAGGCCCTGGAGTCGCGCCGCGAAGCCCTGCGGCACGACCCTCGCCACGCCGACTCGCTGGCGCAGTTGGCGACCCGATTGCGTGACGAGCTCCCCGATGTCGATCGGACCGCGCTCGAGGGCCTGCTGGCCGATCCCGGCCTGCCGCCCGATCGGCGCTGGCCGTTGCTGTTTGGCTTGGGCCAGGTGTTCGATGCTCGGGGCGAGTGCGATCGGGCCGCCGCGCTGGCCGCGGAGGCCAACGCGCTGCAACTGGCCGATCTCCGCCGGCGCGGCCGGGGCTACGACCCCCGTGCGTTCACGGCCTTCGTCGATCAAATCGTGGCGGGCTTCACTCCCGAGTTCTTCGCGCGGGTACGAGGATGGGGTCAGGAGACGTCGCGGCCGGTCTTCGTCGTGGGCCTGCCTCGGTCGGGCACGACCCTGCTCGAGCAGATCCTCTCGAGCCATCCGCGGGTTTTCGGCGCGGGAGAGCTAAGGCTGGCCCGACAGACGTTCCAGACGCTGCCCGAGGAGACGGGCAGATCCGGGTCGCTCCAGGAATGCCTGGACCACCTCGGGCCCCGGTCTTTGCAGCGGCTTGCCTGCCGGCATCTCGACGGACTCAGCGCCTTGAACGCCTCGGCGGACCGGATCGTGGACAAGATGCCTGAGAACTACGTGTACCTGGGCCTGGTCGCCGCGCTGTTCCCGGGCGCGAAGCTGATCCACTGCCGCCGCGACGTGCGGGACGTGGCCCTGTCGTGCTGGATGACCAACTTCGGGCATCTCCGCTGGGCCTGCGACTTCGACCACATCGCCTCACGCGTCGCAGAGTACCAGCGCATCATCGATCATTGGCGCGGGGCGTTGCCGGTCCCGGTGCTGGAGGTCGCGTACGAAGCGGTCGTCGCCGACCTGGAGCGGGTTGCCCGGGCACTGGTGGACTGGTGCGGTCTGGAGTGGGACCCCGCCTGCCTGGAATTCCACAAGACCCGCCGCGCCGTGCAAAACGCGAGCGTCGCCCAGGTCCGGCGTCCGCTCTACGGCAGCTCGGTGGCTCGTTGGAAGAACTACGAGCGGTTGCTCGCCCCGTTGTTCGCGAAACTCCGTTGTGATGGGTAATCGCGGCGCCAAGCGGTCGGGCGCCGTTGCCACCGGGACGTGGATCGGTTCTTGCCGCATACCTCATCGAACGGTCAGGCCAATCGCGTCACCCGGATCGTGGTGCGACCGCAAATTGCGTAGGATGACGTGAGAAGGCTGGCTCGCGGTGCGTGCCGGCGGCTCGAACTCGGCCCGGCGGTCACTTGCCCATGGCTGTTCGCGTTACCCGGTTGCCGCTGAAACTTCGTCCGGACCCGCGGCGGGTCATCACACGGTATTTCAACCCCGGGGACGTGACGCGGGTGCGCGGCATCATCGGCCGCGCGCTGGCGATCCCCGAGCCGGAGGTGGAGTCGCTGGTGGCCGTGCTGATCCGGACGTTCGCCGCCGGGCACCGGGACATCCGCGCCGAGTTTGCGGAGCACTACGAGGAGGTCCGTCGCTACCTGCCGGACGGAGCCGCGCCGAGCGAGCTGAGGCGCCTGTGGATCGGGGCGTGCTTCACGATGGATTATGCCCTCGAGTCCGTCGCGCTCTTCAACCCTTCGATCGTGCCGGCGGTGAACCAGGAGGGAGTGCCTCCGGGAAGCGTTCGCTTCCTGATGAGCCTGCGGGCGACTGGTGAGGGACATGTCTCGTCGATCGTGTTCCGCCGCGGGATCATCGATCGGGACGGAAACCTTCAGGTCGACCGACCGGGAAAAAACAGCCAGGCGCTCCGCGCGGTCCTGCCTGCGGAGCTCGACAAGGGGACGTTTCGCCGGAACCTCCAGACGTTTTCCGCGGTCGACGGGGCGATGGAGCAGATCCTTTCCCGGCTCGGTGACCGCTTCACGCGGGAGCAACTGACGGAGACGATCGACACCGCGCGGCAGGAGCGCGCGTCGTCGGGGCACTTCGAGGAGTGCGCGGATACGCTGGTGACGGTGTCGCGTCTCAATTACCGCCTCGAGTTCCCGGCGGATTTCGGCGAGGGGGAGATCGCTATCTTCCCGTTCTCCGACATCGAGCGGCACGGGATCGAGGACCTGCGGCTGGTCCGTTTCACGGAAGACGACGGGTCGTTTCGCTATTACGGCACCTACACGGCGTACAACGGTGTTCGCGTGTACCCGCAGCTTATGGAATACCAGTCCGGCCGGCACGTGGATATCAGCCTGATCACCGGTCAGTCCGCGAAGAACAAGGGGATGGCCCTGTTCCCTCGCAGGGTTCACGGGCGCTATGCGATGATCGCGCGACTGGACAACGAGAACCTGTATTACATGGAGTCGGATGAGCTTCGGGTCTGGGACGAGGCGCAGGTCTTGCGGTGTCCGCAGTTTCCGTGGGAGATCATCCAGATCGGCAATTGCGGGTCACCGCTGGAGACCGAGGCGGGCTGGCTCTTGATGACGCACGGCGTCGGGCCGATGCGCCAGTACTGCATCGGCGCAACGCTCCTCGACCGCGAGGACCCGACACGCGTGATCGGCCAGACCCGCGAGCCCTTGCTCATGCCCGAGGGGGCGGAGAGGGCCGGGTACGTTCCGAACGTGGTGTACTCGTGCGGCGCCATGATCCACGGACCGATGCTGATCGTCCCGTACGCCCTGAGCGATATGGTCACCACCTTCGCGCGGATCGACCTCGATGAGCTCGTCGAGTCGCTCGAGGGTGCCTGAGCCGGCACGATTAGGAAGTTTTTCCTTGCGAACCAAGATCTGGCAGAGTATCTGATGAAATACAGCTAACTTTTCACAGGGACCATAGAGCTACCTGGATGGGTGACATCGCAATGCCATTCACCCTTTTGCAGCCGCCCAGCGGTCTCCGTGGCCGCTTCGATCCGGCACTGCCACATGACGGGCGGCGAGAGGCCTCCTCCACCACCGGGCCCATATGTTATTGATGAGATCACTTCTATGAGCACCGACGATCCTTTTGCCGGGCTTGAGCCGCAGGCCCTGTGGGCCCACTTCGCCGACTTCACGAAGATCGCGCGGCCCTCGGGCCGGGAAGGCCTGATCGGCGACCGTATTGTTGCCTGGGCCCAGGCCCGTCCTGGGTTCGTCGCGGAGAGGGATAAGGTCGGGAACGTGATCGTGCAGGTGCCGGCGAGCCCAGGGCGCGAGGGGAAGCCGGCGGCGATCCTTCAGGGCCACCTCGACATGGTCTGCAAGCGCGAGCCGACGGCGGGGCCTTATGATCCCGAGCAGGGGCACATCCGGGTGATACGCGCGAAGAAGCAGGGGGGCCAACTGGTCGACGACCCCAACGGAGATTGGATCAGGGCCGACAAGACGACCCTCGGGGCCGACGATGGGATCGGCGTGGCGGCGATGCTCGCGATCGCCGAGGATCGGGCGGCGGTCCACGGCCCCCTTGAATTGCTGTTCACCGTCGGCGAGGAGGTGGGCTTTACCGGGGCGTACGGGCTCGACCCGTCGCGCCTTCGCGGGAGGACGTACCTGAACCTCGATTCGGAAGAGGAAGGCGTGCTGACGATCGGCAGCGCCGGGTACCGTGAAACCGCGCTGTCGTGGTCGCGCCCGCTCGCGCCGACGCCCGCCGGGTCGGTCGGCATGAAGCTCTCGGTCACCGGCCTCCGCGGCGGGCACTCGGGGGTCAACATCAACTCGGGCCGCCTGAACGCCGTCCGGGCACTGGCGCGAGTCCTCCAGGAGGCCAAGACGGTGGGCGCACTCGGCCTGGTCTCCGTCGCGGGCGGGCACCCAGCGAACGCGATCCCGAGCGACGCCAAAGCCGACATCGTCCTCCCCGCACAGTCCGAGGCACAGCTCCGGGGTGCCGTCGAGGGGGCGAGGGCCGTGCTGGCGGAGCAGTATCCGACCGAGGCGAACTTGAGGGTGAACGTGGAGGCGCTCAGCGCCGTGCCAACGGCCGCCTTCGCGGTCGATGACACGACGGTGCTGATCGACCTCCTCCGGGCGATCCCGACCGGGGTGATCGCCATGTCCCAGAAGATCGCCATGTCCCCGAAGATGGCGGGGCTGGTCGAGACGTCGAATAACCTCGGCGAGGTCAGCACCGCAGGCGCCGAGGTCACGATCGTTTGCAGCACTCGCAGCTCGGTGGCCGCCGCCTTGGAGGAAGTCACGGGGACGCTCGTATCCATCGCCGAACTCGCCGGGGCGAAGGCGACGCCCGGCCAGGTCTCGCCCGGGTGGGACCCCCAGCCGTCCTCCCCGATCGTGGACCTCGTGAAGCGCGCGTACCATCGGCTCTACGGGTCGGACCCGGGCGTCGCCGCAGTCCATGCGGGGCTGGAATGCGGTCTCATGGTGACCAAGGTCCACGGCCTCGACGCGGTCTCGTTCGGCCCAACGGTCCACGAGGCCCATTCGACGCAAGAGGGCGTGGAAATCGCTTCGGTCAAGAAGTTCTACGACCTCCTCGCGGCGGCCCTCGCGGACTTTTCGACCTGAGATCGCCGCTGCGACCGACGGAACCGATCGGAAGTGCCGCCTGCGCCCGCGGGGCGCAGATCCGGACGCACAGTCGACCGAAGAGCTTGTACCTGCGAGCACCGTTTCTCGTCGCAGGCCGCCATCGCCGGTCAGCGACTTCCCGGCGGACTGCGGCGACGACGCTTGCCCTCAGCCCGTGAGTTTCGGGGAGCTTGCGCGACCTGTTAACGGGTGACACTGCTTGACATGAAATAGCGGCGGAGGGACTCGAACCCCCGACACGCGGATTATGATTCCGCTGCTCTAACCAACTGAGCTACGCCGCCGCACGGTCAAAATCGGCCGTTCGTTCATACCAGATCGTAGCGCTGGCTTCAAGGTCCTGGCGGGTTAGATTGAGCGGGCTCCGAATTGTTTGGCACTGTTACGCGGCTTGGACGGGGCCTTGCCTTTCCGGAAAAGGTCGCGATCACCAGGAGGCTGGGCCGAAGCGGACTTTGCGCGGCGGGGGCGTTCGGGTCTACTAGATGGAAGAACACCGGTCGCCTGCGCGCGTTGCCAGGGCGGCGCGGGTGCGTGCGCTGGGGTCGGGGAATGCCGCCACAATATATCTTTACGATCGAAAACCTGTCCAAGGCCTACGGGAAGAAGGACGTCCTCAAGGACTTCTGGCTCTCGTTTTACCCGGGGGCCAAGATCGGGGTCCTGGGGGGGAACGGGGCGGGGAAGAGCACGCTGCTCAAGGTCATGGCGGGGGTCGAGAAGGATTTTCTGGGCACGGCCAGGCCGGCGCCGGGGACGACGATCGGGTACGTGCCGCAGGAGCCGACGCTCGATCCGAGCGTCGACGTGCGCGGGAACGTCGAGCAGGCGGTGGCGGCGACGCGGGCCTTGCTGACGCGGTATGACGAGATCAACGCGCGGCTCGGGGAACCGCTCGACGACGACGAGATGGACCGGCTGCTCGCGGAACAGGGGAAGGTCCAGGACGCGATCGAAGCGGCGGACGCGTGGGACCTCGATCGGCGCATCGAGATCGCGATGGATGCGATGCGGCTGCCGCCGGGGGATGCGAGCGTCGCCAGCCTCTCCGGCGGCGAGCGCCGGCGCGTCGCGCTCTGCAAGGTGCTGCTCCAGCGGCCCGACGTGCTGCTGCTCGACGAGCCCACCAACCACCTCGACGCCGAGAGCGTGGGCTGGCTCGAACGGCACCTGCAGGAGTACCCGGGCACGGTCGTCGCCGTGACGCACGACCGGTACTTCCTCGATAACGTCGCGGGGTGGATCCTCGAGCTCGACCGGGGTCAGGGGATCCCGTGGAAGGGGAACTACACGTCCTGGCTCGAGCAGAAGCAGGCGCGGCTGGCGCTCGAGGAGAAGCAGGAGAGTGTTCGCCGGAAGACGCTCGCACGCGAGCTGGAATGGGTCCGCATGGCGCCTCGGGCGCGGGTGGCCAAGAACCGGGCGCGCTTGACGCGGTATGAGCAGCTCGCCAATCAGGAGAGCGAGAAGCGCGACGAGGCGATCGTGCTCCAGATCCCGCCGGGGCCGCACCTGGGGGACCTCGTGGTCGAGGCCGAGCACGTGCGCAAGGGGTACGGCGACCAGCTCCTGGTCGAGGACATGAACTTCCGGCTGCCCCCCGGCGGCATCGTGGGCATCATCGGGCCGAACGGGGCGGGGAAGACGACGCTGTTTCGCATGATCGTCGGTCAGGAGAAGCCCGACAACGGTACGCTCCGCGTGGGCGACACCGTGGTGATCTCCTACGTCGACCAGAACCGCGACACGCTCAACCCCGACAACACGATCTTCCAGGAGATCACCGGAGGGGTCGACCAGGTGGTGCTCGGCAAGCGCAAGGTCCCTGCGCGGGCGTACGTGGCGCAGTTTAACTTCAAGGGGCCGGACCAGGAGAAGAAGGTTGCGCACCTCTCGGGGGGCGAACGCAATCGGGTGCACCTGGCGAAGCTGCTCAAGAGCGGCGGCAACCTGCTGCTGCTGGACGAGCCGACGAACGACCTGGACATCGACATGTTGCGCGCGCTCGAAGAGGCGCTGCTGGATTTCGGCGGGTGTGCGGTGGTGATCAGCCACGACCGCTGGTTCCTGGACCGCATCGCGACCCACATCCTCGCGTTCGAGGGGGATAGCCAGGTCGTCTGGTGCGACGGCAACTACCAGACGTACGAGGCCCAGAAGCACGAGCGGCTCGGGACCGACGCGGACCAGCCGCACCGGCTCAAGTACAAGCCGCTGACGCGTTCGTGAGTCTGGTCGCGGAGGAGCACGCCCCGAGTCTTCGACGGGGGCATGGCGAGCCGCGAGGGTCGTGCGCCACGCGCGTCGAAGACTCCGGGCGTGCCACCTGACGCTCAAGGGGCGACACGATGGGCCTGGTCGAGATCGAGAACAACGCGGGCGTCGTTCGCCTGACGCTCAATCGGCCGGAGACGCGGAATGCTCTTTCCCGCGCGCTGCTTGGGGCGCTGGAGGAGGCGATAGAGGTCGTCGCGACCGACGTGTCGGCGCGGGTGGTCGTGCTCGCGTCGCGGGGGCCCGTCTTTTGCTCGGGGCACGACCTGGGGGAGATGACGGGGCGGTCGGAGGAGGAGTACCGCGACCTGTTCGAGGCCTGTGCGCGGGTGATGCTCGGCCTGAGGCGGCTGCCGCAACCGGTAATCGCGCGGGTGCAGGGTGTGGCGACGGCGGCGGGGTGCCAGCTCGTCGCGGCGTGCGACCTCGCGGTCGCGTCGGCGGGGGCGACGTTTGCCACGCCGGGGGTGAAGATCGGACTTTTCTGCACGACGCCGATGGTCCCGCTCGTGCGGGCGATCGCCGACAAACCGGCGCTCGAGATGCTCTTCACCGGTGCGCCGATCTCGGCCGAGCGGGCGCGGGAATTGGGGCTGGTGAACCGGGTCGTGGCGGCGGATGAACTGGATCGGGCGGTCGAGGAATGGACCGGGGCGATTCTGGCGCAGAGCGCGCCGGTGCTGGCGCTGGGGAAGCGGGCGTTCTACGAGCTGCGTGACCTGGACGAAGCGGCGGCGTACGCGCGGGCGGTGGAGATCATGACGGCAAACGCGCTCCAGTACGACGCGCAGGAGGGAATCGCGGCGTTCCTCCAGAAGCGCACGCCGCGGTGGGGCGGTCTCTGATGAGCCTGCCCGGGTTCGACGAACTGTGGCGTGCGGCGGACGCCCAGCGCGCGCCGGTTGCGGTGGTGGCGGCCGGGGGGGACGACCCCACGGTGCTGGAAGCGCTGCGGGTTGCGGCGGCCCGGGGGTGGGTGGTGCCTCGGGTGGTCGGCCCGGAGGAAGCGATCCGCCAGGTGGCCGGGGAGCGGGGGATCGACCTATCGGGCTTCACGCTGATCGCGGCCGCGCACGACGCCACGGGGGCGGCGGCCGTGGCGGAGGTTCGTGGCGGCCGCGCCCGACTTTTGATGAAGGGGCGGATCGATACGCCGGCCTTGATGCGCGCGGTGCTCGACCCGGAGCACGGGTTGCGGACGGAACGGGTGATCGGCCAGTTCGTGCTGATGGAGATTCCTCGAGACGGCCGGCGGTTCCTCTTGACCGACACGGGCATCATGGTCCGGCCGGACGTCCCCGCCCGAATCGACCTGCTCCGTAGCGCGGTCGCGATGGCCCAGACCCTGGGCGTGAGCCGGCCGCGCGTTGCGGTGATGGCGGCGACCGAGACAGTCAAGACCGCGATGCCCGAAACGCTGGATGCGGCCGAGCTCCAAAGGCGCAATGAGCAAGGGGAGATCAGCGGTTGCGACGTCCAGGGTCCGCTGTCGTTCGACCTGGCCTACGCGGCCGGCGCGGCGGGTGCGAAGCGGATCGGTGGGCCGGTCGCGGGCGCGGCCGATATCCTGCTCTTTCCGAACCTGCTGTCGGCCAACCTGACGGTCAAGGCGATCATGTACACGGCCGACTGCCGGTACGGCGGCGTCCTCCGTGGGACGGCCGCCCCGGTCGTGTTCATGTCGCGCGCGGATACGAGTGCCGTGCGGCTGGATTCGTTGGCCTTGACCCTGGCGCTGCTCAACCGCGAGGCGGGCCCGGCCGCGCCGGGGGGTGCGTGAAGGGGCGTGCTTGTGATAGGCTGGAAGGCGCAAAATCCCTGTAGGGGCGAGTTTGAAACCCGCCCAGCGATCTTGTACCGAACCGGTTTGGCGTGGGAAGGGACAATGAATGGGAAGGGCGGGTTTGAAACCCGCCCCTACACGATCGCGACCCGCTGCGTAGCGACATTTTCGGTAGCACGAGACGCGAGTTGGTCCCGTTGGTTTACACGCGGACGCCGACCGAGCCTCGCGTGAAGTGAGGCGCGGGAGCGGCGTGCGGGACGTCGATCACGTTGCGGGCCTGCTTGGCGGCGGCCGCGTAGGCCTCGGTGAGCGTCGGCCCGCTGACCTCGCAGGCCACGCCCGCGCGTTGGAGGTGCACGGTATAGATCGGACCGTAATTGTCGTTGCGCGTTGTGTGCCAGACGTGCCAGCCGTCGACGCGAAGACGGCAGGACACGAGTTCCCAGACGTACATGGATGACGACTCCCGGTGTGATCCGCCCTGGCGGCCCCCACCGCGTACTCGAGATCACGAGGTAAGCGCCGATACGAAACTATTCCCAACAGTTACTCTCGCGCCAAATCGTTCTTCGTATTTTGTCTGGTTTTCCAAAACGGATTTCTCTACGCCGTCGATCGGGAAGGATATTCGGAATGAGTGCGGACTACTGGCCGTATCAAGAGGTGGCGGAGCGAGTGGCCGTGGAGGCGGGCGTACTGTTGAAGGACGCGTACGGCCGGGTCGCCGCGCGGGAGAAGCGGCCGGGCGACCTGGTCACGGACGCCGACCTGGCGAGCCAGCACCTGATCGCCGAGCGACTGCAAGCGGCGTTTCCCGATCACACGTTGCTCGCCGAGGAGGAAGGGGTGGGGCCGGATCCGTCGTGCCCCTATCGCTGGGTGGTCGACCCGCTCGACGGGACGATCAACTTCGCCCACGGGTTTCCGTTCTGGTGCGTGTCGATCGCCCTGGAGCATGAGGGGCGGCTGGTCGTGGGGGTGGTCCATAATCCGCTGTCGGGCGAGACCTTCAGCGCCTCGGCGGGGCTCGGGGCCACGCGCGACGGCCAGCCCTTGCGCGTGAGCGCGGCCGTGCGGTTGGGTGCCTGCCTGATCGCGACGGCGATCCCGACGGACTTCCCGGAGAGCGCTGAGGTCCAGATGGCGTACTTCCGGCGGTTCTCGACCGGGACCCACTCGGTGCGGCGCACCGGTTCCTCAGCGCTCAATCTCGCGCTCCTGGCGTCGGGGGGATTCGACGTCTGTTACGCGACGTTCATGAATCCGTGGGACGCCGCGGCGGGAGTGGTGCTGGTCCGCGAGGCGGGGGGGGTCGTGACGGGGCTATCCGGGGGGCCGTACGACCTGTACGGCGAGGAGATCCTCGCGACGAACGGCCACGTGCATACGGAAGCGTTGGCGGCGCTGGGGGAGGCGAGGAAGGACGGATCGGCGCGTTGAGCTCGAGAGGGCCGACGGGTGGCGGGGGGAAGGCGGTGCGGGTAGATCACGTTCATGAGGTGCCAGCCCCGGACGGGACGGCGAGTCGTTAGCCAGAGGTGTGAATCCCCTGCCAAACAACTGGCCGCCCCGTTCGGGGCTTAATGCTCTGCCCGGACTGCTGATCACCGAAGGCGGCTTCTTCCGCGCGACTGAGCAGTCCAGGACGATTGCAAAGTCCGATCGCAAGAGCTTTCGGCGCGTCGGGTGGCACGCCCGGAGACGGTCCGGGCGTGCCACCCAGATCGTGGTCCACAATCGAGTCGGCAATCGTCCTGCCGAGCGGTCTCGCATCCTTGACCTTGCCGGTCAGGCAAGCCGGATCGTGGCGGACCGGGGTCGAGCGTGTTATACTTGGTCGAGCGCCACGACCGCGCCGTGCCTCGGTGGCAGCGCACCTCGAACGGGGCGCGGACCTCAATGTTCAGCAGCGAGCGGCCTCCACGGGGGGGCCGGTTGAGCACACCTCCTCGGGAAGGTCCAGCGCCTTGCTCCGGTTCACCGCGCTCTGGATCACGCGCGTGCTGGCGGCCACCGCCGGGCTCTTCCTGGCCGCGGCACGTGCGGCCGATGAGCCACCTCGGTCCGTACCGACTCCCACCCCGGCGCCGGCCCCGGCGGGGGATATCAACATCTTCCTGAGCACGCCGGCCGACATCGAGGCACTCTGGAAGTCGCTGGGGCAGCCCGACTTCGTCCTGCGGAAAGGGGGCGAGGTCAAGCCGCCGGGGGAGCTGAAACCGGCTCCCGCAACCGAGGCGCAGCCGGCCGCGGTGGTCGACTCGGTGAGCGTGCGCGGTGAGGTTGAGAAGGACCTCGCGAGTCTCACCGTCGAGCTGGGCGTGACGCTGGCGTCGAACGGGCCGGTCTGGGTGCCGGTGCGTCTCGACGACGCGGTGCTGACCGCGGTTCGCGAGGGGGAGCGCCTGCTCGAGGCCCAGAGCAGCGCGGGTCGCGGCTGGCAGGTCGAGCTGCGGGGGAAAGGGTTGCACACCGTCCAGGTGGCGCTCCGCACGCGGCTCAAGTCGACGGCCGACGGCTACCGGCTCGAGCTGGCGATCCCCGAGGCGGGGAAGACGCGATTCCAGGTGGACATACCGCAGCGCGTGGTGGACGCGACCGCCGGGGCGGACGAGCCGATCGAGCCGGTGGTCCTGGCGAAAGAACAGCGCTCACGGCTGGCGGCCCACCTGACGGCGCGGCCGCGGCTGGAGGTCAGTTGGAGGGTCGAGGCTGAGACGGGGGTCCAGCTCCCTCACCTGCTCGCAATGCAGGGGGAAATCGCGGTCGACGTGGACTCGGGGTCGATCCGTACGCGCTCGTCGTGGATGGTCCAGGCGGTACGCGGAACGACCCGCACGCTCGAGCTGCGGCTGGCTCCGGACGTCGAGGTGCTCGAGGTGGAGCTGGACGGCCAGTCGCCCCCCGCCGGCGTGGAGCGAGTCGGGGGGGAGACGAAGCTCACGATCAATCTGGTCGAGCCTCTCCGCCCGGGCGCGCCCAAGAAGTTGACGGTCGTGACCCGGCTCGCCGTGCGCGCGCTGCCTGCGCGAGTGTCGCTGCATGGGTTCGCGCTGGCCAATGCCAAGGAGCAGACGGGGGCCGTCGGGATCGCGCAGAACGGCAACCTGTACCTGCAAGGGTCCGCGGGTCGCGGTGTGCGGCAGATCGATCCCCGCGAGCTGCCGGCCGAGCTGCGCGTGCGGCCGGCGACTGCGCTGGCGTACCAGTTCGTCGATCAGCCGTTCGAGCTGGTCCTCGTGATCGAGGCGTCGCCTCCGCTGGTGCGGACCGATTCGCGTACGACCGTCGCGCTGAGCGCCGGCGGGGCGAAGGTCGAGACTTCGATCGACTACAAGACCACCCGCGGGCGGCTGTTCGAGGCCCGGGTGGGATTGCCCCGGGGCCTGGAGCTGGAAACGGTGGGTCCTGATGATATCGTCGAGTCAACCAAGGTGGATGCTGATCCCGCAGGCGCGGCGGGGGCGCGGGTGTTGACCGTGATGCTCAAGTCGAAGGCACGCGATCAGGGGGCGTTTTCGCTGCGGCTTTCCGGCCGGCAGGCGATCGATCCGGCCAAGCCGGTGGAGGTCGCACTGTTCCGGCCGGTCGACTCGACCTCGGGCGGGGGGCGAATCGCGGTGACGACCGACCGCGACCTGGCGGTCGAGTGGCCCGCGCCCTCGGCGCCCGAAGCGTTCCGGTTGGCCGTGGGGGAGCCGCCGGCCGACTGGCCCTGGCCGCCCGACCACGCGACGTCCGAGCTGGACGAGCCGCCCGCGCTCTGGCTGCGGCACGACGATCACCCGGCCACGCTTCCGTTACTCGTCACGGTTCATCCGCGCACGATCGCGCACGAGTCGAGCCTGGTCGTGCGGGTCGAGCGGAAGTCGGTCGAGGTGCGCCAAGAGATCGTATGCACGGTCCACTTCGGCACGCTCGAGCAACTGGAGCTGACGATCCCGCCCCAGGTCCAGGGGCGCTGGGAGGTCGAGGAAGGGAACGTCGCGAGCCGGAAGGAGCTGGGCACCAATGAAGCGGGCGAGGCCGTGACGCGGTTGCGCTTCGGCCAGCCGGTGTCGGACCGAACCCGCTTGCGGCTGCGCTATCGGGTGCCGCTGGCGGCGGGGCTGGAGCCGGAGAAGCGGGCGGAGGTCGTGGTTCCCTGGGTGCGCGTGCGCGAGGGGACGTCAGCCCCGGCGCGGGTGCGGGTTGTGGCCGAGCCGGGCATCGACGTGCAGCCGGTCGGCGGGGGGTGGACGCGACTGGAGGGAGAGGACGCGGCGTCGGGCGCGGAATTTGGTTTGCCCGTTCGGTTCACTCTGGTCGGCGACGGTCCCGGGGCGGCGGTCGCCCCCTTGCGGCTCGCGGCGACGGCCCGGCCGCTGGCGGAGCTGCCCCCGCTGGTCGTCGCGCGGCACTGGCTGCGCACGGTGCAAGGGCCCGACCTGGGACTGCGGGTGAACGCGTGGTACTGGGTCGAGACGCACCAGGGGTCGCTGCCGGTCGGCCTGCCCGCGGGCGCGGTGCTCGAGCGCGTCAAGGTGGGGGGCGAGGCGCGCGACCAGGTCGAGCCGCTGCCGCAAGGGGCGGGCTACCGGATCCGGTTCCCCTCGCGCTGGGCGTCGAGTCCGGTCCTGGTGGGACTGGAATACCGGCTGGACGCCCGCTTCGTGGGTGCCGCCTGGGTGCCGCCGCGGGTGCTCGAAGGGGCGCTCGTCGAGGAGACGCTCTGGGAGGCGCGCTTGCCGGCGAGTCGCGCCTTGCTGGGCGTGCCGGCGGGCTGGACCGACGAAAACCTCTGGCGCTGGGACCGCTATGTCTGGAAGCGGCGGCCGTGGAAGAGCGCCTCCGGGCTGACGGCGTGGGTGTGCGGCCCGTCGGGCCGTTCACAGGCGACGGAGCCGATCGACGACGACCCGCGGGGCGACTACCACGACTACCTGTTCGGTCGCCTGGGTGCCCCCGCGGCCTTGCACCCGCTGGTCGTCGCGCGCTTCTGGCTGCTCACCCTCTGCTCGGGCGGCGCGCTTGCGTTCGGCAGCGTGCTGCTGCTGGCGTGGAGGCCGCCGGCACGGGTGCTCGTGCCCGCGCTTCTGACCGTGGCGTTGTGCGTGGCGGTCGGGCTCCCCACGAGCGTCACCCTGGTGCTGCTCCAGTCGTCGCTGATCGGCGTGGTGCTGCTGCTCGTGATGGCCGCGCTCCAGTTCCTGGTCGAGCGGCGGCGGTCGGCCGCCGACCTTTTCGCCGAACGGAGTGGACTGACCTCGTCGCCGGGTTCATCGGTTAATCTTCCCGGGGTCGTCGGTTCGGACGATTCGACGGCGATCCGGGTGCGCGCGCCCGCATCGACAAAAGATTATGTCGTGTCACTTCCACCCCCCGCGGGCGAGCGGCCCGGCGGCCAAGGGTCGTCGGTGCGGCCGGGGTGAGACGCTATGAAACCGTGCTATCCACACAGAGACGTTTTCTCGCTTGATCGCCCTCGTTCCCACGCTCAGCGTGGGAACGTCCTCCCGGACGCTCTGCGTCCCGATCTTCCTCCAGCGGTTTGCAGCCACGTTGCGCCCGGTCAGACCGACTTGGTCGTTCGCACCCCCCCTAAGCCCCCCTTCGTAAGGGGGGGAGTTTTCGATTGCTCCCCCCCTTACGAAGGGCGTGGCCGGGGGAGTCGTTCCGCGAAAAGCGCACGCAATGCAGGTGTCCACTGCTCTCGAGAAACGGGCCGGGGAGCGGCGAAGAGGGCGTTCGCACGCGGAGCGTGGGAACGAGAGAGTCCGCCATCCTGCCGTGACGGGCGGGGCTTGCGCCAAACGCGAATGACAGTCGTATTTATGGTATTATTTGCACTTCTTGTTCTCGGTGCGGGGCCGCCGGAGGTGGTGCGTCTGCGCGTGCCCGCGGAGAAGGCGCGGACGTGGTTTCCGGCGGGTGTCGAACTGCGCGGGATGGCCTTGAAGGAGTTCGACGCGCTGGTGGCGGCGGCGAAGGCGGGTGCGGAGCGATCGACCGAGCCGGCCGTGCCTCGCTTGCTACGGGCGCGGCACTTCGCGCGGTGGGAATCGGGTGTGCTCGTGGGGCGCTCCGAACTGGACGTCGACCCGGCGGGACGGCCGGGAGAGCTGGCGCTGGTGCCCTGGACGCCGGCCCTCGATGGCACGCTCGCCCCGGCGGCGGGCGTGGACTTCCGCGTGGACGACTCCGGGCGCACCGCGCTCGGGATCGGGGACCCGGATCTGACGACGGTCACCCTTCGCTGGCAGCTCCGCGCGCGAGCGGGTTCGCAGGGACGTGGGTTCACGCTCGGGCTGCCGGGCGCGGCGATCTCGGCCCTCGAGCTGGACCTCCCGGAGGGCTGGACGCCGGACGGTCCCGCCGGCGTGCGGCGCGGGCCCGAGCCGTCGACGATGCCGGGCCGGCAGACCTGGCGCATCGAGGGGCGCGGCGGGCTCGCCGACCTCCGCCTTCACGGGGCGCCGGGCGCGAACGAGACGGAGACGCCCGTCTGGGTCTCCGGTCCGACCCGTATCGATCTCGGCGTAACGGGCGCGCGGCCGAACTGGCGGGCCGACTGGACGGTCGACGCCGACCCCCGCGGTCCGCGCCGGCTTGATGTCGAGCTCGACCCCGGACTCGAACTGATCGACGTGACCGGCACGGGCATCGACGGGTTCCAGGCGGAAGCGAAAGAGGCCGGCACGCGCGTGACGATCGGCCTGAAGGACGGGCTTACGGGCCCGACCGCCTTGACGATCCGCGCGCTGACGCGCGCCCCGTCCGAAGGGACGTGGGCGATCCCCGCGGCCCGTCCGCTCGGGGCGCTCTGGACGGGGGGGATCACGACGGTCCGGCTCGACGCGACGCGGGTGTTGGCCAACTGCCGGGAGGTGGACGGCCGGCGCGTGCTCGCCCGCCCCGGCGAGGCGGTGGATGGCCGGCTCCTGGCGTTCGAGGCGAGCGCCCCCCGGTCGGTGGCGGACCTGGTCTTTCGCAAGCCCTGGGTGGACGCCTCCGTTGACGTCCGTGGCCAGTTAACGCTGGGTAACACCGAGCCCCGCCTCCAGTGCCGGTTGGCCTGGAAGGTCTACCGCGGCCGTTTGCTCGGGCTCGACGTGGACTTGCCCCCCGCCTGGGTGCCTGACGAGGTGCGGGTCGAAGGGAGCGACGATCCGGTCGCGTGGCACCCGGAGACCCTTCCCGACGGCGGCGTGCGGGTCCACGCGGTGCCGTCGTCCGTCCAGCTCGCGCGGCCGTCCGTGGTCCTGAACGTCTCGGCCGTCGCGCGGATTGCCGGCGGACGTGGCCCGTTGTCGCTGCCTCGCGTGCGGCCGGTCGGCGCGAGGGTGTCGGACGAGCTCTGGGTCGCCCGAGTCGGTCCGGGGCTCACGTTGCGCCCGTCGTCCGCGCGGGGGCTGGCGTGGGTCGACCCGAAAGTGGTGGCGCCGGCGGCGGCGGAAAAGGGGGCCGCGACCGAGCTCAGCGACGGTCTCGCCTGGCGCTGGATCGCCGATGACGCCGAGGGGCGCGTCGACCGCGAGCGTGTCGGGACGGACCCGAGCGGAACGGTCCACTTGCAGGTTCGGATCAACCCGCACCGCATCCGGCTGGATGGCCGGCTCGACGTCGACGCTGGGGACGACCCGCTCCGCACGCTGGCCGTCGGGCTGACCGAGCCGCTCGGGGCGGTGGACCGCTGGCACTTTATGGACGAGGCGACGGGCCTCGAAGTCCCCGCGCGACCGCTCGACGCGTCGTTGCGCGCTGCGCGAGGGGTGCCCGGCGCAGGTCCTGCCTGGGAGCTCGAATTCCCCCCCAACCGGCGGGGTGTGCTGGGCCTCCGCGTGCACTACGAAGGAACGTGGGGGGACCAAGGGTACGTCCCCTTGCTCGTGCTTCCCGCGCGCATGCCGACGCGCGGGAGCGTGCTCGTGCTGGTCGACCGCGTCGTCCGCTCCTCGACCGAGGCGACAGGCCTGACCGTGCTCGACCCCGCGCTGGCCGGGTCGTCCCGGACGCTCGATGCGGAGCTCGGCTCCGAAGAGACCCCGCAACCATCGCTCGCGTACCGGCGGGCGCACGCGTTTGGCTATTCCACGCCGGCCGGCGGCCGGCTCCTGTTGCGCACCGAGGCCCTGGAGCTCTTGCGCAGGGAGGGGGTCGTTCAGGACGCCGCGCTCACCACGTTCGAAGTGCCCGGCGGATCACGGCGTCATCGCCTGGCTCTGCGGCTCTCGGCCGACCAGGCCCAGGCCTTGGAGCTGACGATGCCGGTAGGGACGGAGCTCGTCCGCCTCCGTCGCGACGGGCAGCCGGTGGTGGCGACGCGGTCCGGGGCGGTGCTCTCGGTGCCGTTGCCGGTTCAGAAGGCGCAGCGGAGCCATTGCATGGTCACGCTCGACTACACCGAAGGGCCGCGTGTGCGCGGGACGTTGCGGCCGACGATGCCGAAGATGGGGTGGCCCTGTGTGTCGTTCTCCTGGACGGTCGCCGCGCCTGCGCCCTGGGCTTTGGGCGCGGTCGGGGACGGGTTGGTCGCGGCGGACCCGACCCCGCGCCGGTCGTGGTCCGGCACGCTGTTCGGCGCGTGGTACGTTCCGTGGTCCGGCGCGAGCGCACCGAAGGTGCCGGACGAAGCGAGCAGCGTGCTGGTCGAACTGGACAAGCGGGTGGCGGCGCTGCGGGGCGAGGAGATGACGCTGGGCGAGTGTCTTACGCGCTGGGACGCGAACCGCTGGCCGCTGGTCGTGGACCGGATGACGCTGGCGGCGTCGGGCTGGGGTCCGCGCTCGCGGGTCGTGCCCCCGGGACTCGACCCGTCGCGGCCCGGAGTGGCGAAGGCCGCCCTCGCGCCGCTGGGGCTGACGGTCGTGCCGGTGGGGGTCTCGCTGCTGATCACCACCCGTGAGGAAGCACCCGACCGCCCGGGTGGTCCTCTGGAGTCGCGCGAGTCACGCCTGGCCTGGGAACGGGCGCTGCGGCAGGCGTCGGTTTGGGGGTCGGACCTGTCGGACCGGTTCCAATCCGTGACGCTCTGGCGGGGCGAAACGACCCCGAAAAGCGTTGGCGATGATGAGTGGGATCGGGAGCCGTTTGATGCGGGCTGGCGGACCTGGCGTTTTGTCGCGGCCGGGTGGCCTGGGGCGGACGCCGTCCTGGAGTTCAGCGACGAGCGCGCGCGGGCCGTCTCGGCCTCGGCGCTCGCGCTGGCGCTCGTGGGTCTTGCGGTGGCGTTCCGGAATCGGCCCGTCCGCGGCCGCGCGGTCGCCGTCGCGCTGGTGCTTGGCGCGGGCCTGGAAGGCCTCGCCGTCGGGAAGGGTGTTGCGCCGCTCGCCGCGGGGGCGGTGCTCGGCGGATCGGGGGCCCTG
Source organism: Isosphaeraceae bacterium (assembly GCA_031291845.1). GTDB lineage: Bacteria > Planctomycetota > Planctomycetia > Isosphaerales > Isosphaeraceae > DAIDJG01. Next base: position 28,157 of record JARLIH010000292.1, read on the forward strand.
CTCTTCTGGCTGGGTCGTTCGCTTCCTTTGCCCCGCGTTGCCGCAACGGCGGGCCGCATGTCGCGCCTCGGGTCGACGGTCCAGCGGCGGGCGAGCGGGTCGGCGGTGCGCGCCTTCTGGCTGATCGCAGTCGTGGGCGCCGCGGCCAACTGCGCACTGGCCCAGAGCGGCGGCGGGCTGCGTATCCTGGCGCTTTTGCCTTACGAAGGAGCGCCGGACCTGGCGCGCGAGCCGGACCGCGTGCTCGTGCGCCTCGACGACTACGAACGGCTCCGATCGCTGGCCTCGACCCGCGCCCCGACGCCTCGTGCGGTCACCGCGGCCGGTGCGCATCACCGGGTGGACTGGCACGCCATGGGGGAAGCTCTCGTTGAAAGCGAGTATGACCTCCTGGTCGCGGACGGTCCCTCCGCACCCTGGCGGCTGCCGGTCGACAGCGCGCGCGATCTGTCCGCGATGCTCGACGGCGCGCCGGCGCCCGTGGCGATCCGGTCCGCGGGGCGAGTAGGCGAAGTGTTTGTGAGCGGCCCAGGGCGGCACCGGCTGGTGTTGCGCCGCCGCGTGAACGTGCGGCCGGACGAGCGGGGAGTCGGCTTCGTGCTGCCGATCAACCCCGTGGCGACCGCCCGCGTGACGGTGACCGGGGATGCTTCCGTGCCGCCGGCGGAGATCCCGAGCGCCCGTGGCCGGCTCGAGACGCGGGGCGCGGGTGCGGAAGGCCTGCTCGGGCCGGCCGACCGGCTCGAGCTGCACTGGCCGTCGCCGCCCGGCGTGGAAAAGGCCGTGCCGGCGACGACCGTGGAGGGCCTGCTGCTGTGGGACGCCGAGCCGGCCGGCGACCGCGTGCGAGCCCGCCTTACCGTCCGGGACCCCGCGGGGACCAGCGCGCTGCGGGTGCGGACCGAGCCCGGCGTGTCGGTCCGTCCGGCGGGCATCCCCGGACGCGTGGACGTCGGGTGGCAAGGGACGGCCAGCGAGCCGGAGTGGGTGGCGAGCATTGAACCCCCGCTGCCCGACGGCACGACCGTCGTCCTGGAACTCTGGCGGCCCTCGTCGGTGCTCGAAGGCGCAACGCGCGAGACCGGGCAGCGGTCCGTACCGATCGTCGAGCCGTTGAACGTCCGCCGGTTCTCAGGCGCGCTGGCGTTCCGGCGCCCCGCGGAGTGGTCGGGCCGGCTCGCCGCGGGCTCAGGCGTCGAGCCGATCACCGACGAGGCCTTCGCGCGGCAGTGGGGCAGCCTCCCGGACGATGCGTTGACGCTCGCGGGTACGACGCGCTTCGTGAACAGGCCCGCCGCATCGCTCCGGACCGGGCCGGTCTCCGTGCGCCTCTCGGCGCAGCCCGAAGTCCAGCTTCGTATCAGGCCCGGCCGGATCGACCTGCAGCTCACGGGCGACCTGGTCGAGACCGCCGGACGGACCGATCAGTTGGAGTGGCGGGTCCCGCCCGGTTTGCGCGTGATCGCCGTCGAGGCGGAAGGGCTGACCGATTGGGTTCGCTCCGCGCCCGACCGGCTCCGGCTTCGGTTCGACGGCGCGCCGGTGCCGTCGCGCACCGTGCGGCTGCAGGCGTGGCTCCCGTTGGCCGTCGACCCACTTGCGATCGGCCCACCGGCGGAAGAGGTCGGAGTTCCGTGGCCGAGGTGGGTGGGCGTGGAGGCCGAGCAAGGAACGCTCGTGATCGCCGCCCAGACGGAGCCGCGGATCGACGGGTCGGGCGGAGCGACTCTCGTCTCGAAGGAGCAGACGGGCGACGCCGTTTCCTCAAACGTACAGCACCGAGTGACCTACCGGGTCGAGCGCTCCGAAGACGTCGGTCGCCTCCGCTGGGAGATGGAACCGCCGAACGTCGGTGTGCTCGTGCAGAGCCAGCTGACGGTGTACCCCGAGTCGGCGGAGTGGCTCGCGGTGCTCCGGTACACGGTCTCGGGGGGGGCGTCGGACGTCATTCACCTGAACGTGCCGACCGCCTGGGCCGCCCGCGCGCAGGTGAGGCTGGCCGGCGACGGCCACCGGCTGACGTCGGAGCCGCGGGGTGACACGACGCGGTGGACGATCCGTCCCGATCACCCGATCTGGGGATCGGAGCGGCTCGTGATCCGGTCGTCGCTGCCACGACCCGCCCGGCAGCCGCTGACGTTCCCCGACGTCGTGCCACTCGGGCGGGGGACCGCCGACGCGTATCTCGCGGTCGTCAACGCCACCGCGCGGGAGCTCGCGACCGAGGGATCGGCGGGAGTGCAGCCGGTCGATTACGTGTCGGGGTTTCGCGACGCGCTCTTCGCGCGGTCGCCCGGGGGGCTGACGACCGCCTACCGCGTGCGCAAGGATGGCTGGCAGCTTCGCGTTCCTCCTGCCGCGGTCGCGCGGAGCGCGGACGGCGCACCGGCGGCCGCGCTGGCCGACCTCGCGTGTACGCTCGCTGCGGACGGGGCCGTGACCGGCGTCGCGACGTATGAAGTCGGGGGGGATGCCGGGCCGTTCCTTGCGGTGCGTATCCCCGAGCGGTGCGACGTTCTGGGCGTTACCGTGAACGCGGCCCCCACGCCGCTGCTGCGGGCCCCTTCGGGGCGTTGGCTTGTGCCGGTCGACGCCGGCGGTCCCGCGGCCGTCGCGCTGCTGTTCGGGACAACGGCCGCCGCTGGGGGCCAGACGCTGGCGCTCCCCGCGCTGGAGCTGCCGGGCGTGCCGACGCTGGTCACCGTTCGCGCGCCCGAGACAGCGCTCGTGTCGAGCCCAGCGCAGGCGTCGGAGCCGGCCGGTCCGGACCGTCTTGCGCTGGAACGAGCGGCTTGGCTCGAGCGGCGGACGACCGAGGCGCTTGACCGGTTCGACCGCGGCTCCCTACGCGAACGCGAGGCGCTCGTGTCGTCGTTCGTCGCCTTCGAGCTCTTGCTAAGGACGGCTGAGCGCTCTGTGATCTGGAACCTGTCGGGCACTCCGGGCGACCGAGACGAGCGGCTGCGGCGGGTGCAGGAGCGCGTGCGGGCGGTACGCAGCAGCCTCGTGGAGAAGGTCAAGACCGCGGGCCTGGAGGAGTTCCTGGAGGAGGCACGCGCACACGCCGGCCTCGCGGCCGAGAGTGCCGAGGAACCGGTGCCGGAACTGCCGGAGCCGAGCCGCGCAGCGCTCGTCCGCCGGCTCGGCCGGCCGGCTGGGTTCCTGGGCGACTCCTCGGGCCTGTCGCAGCCTGGGGCGCTCTCATGGTCCACCGCGCCGATGTCCTGGAGCGACGCTTGGGGAGGCCACGCCGCTGCCGTCGCCGTTCCCCTGCTCGTGCTGGTGCTTGCCCGCCCGTTCGAGTCCTCGGCCTGGCTGGGGTTGTTCCTTCTGATCTTGCTCTTGGCCGGGTTCGGGATTGCCGGTGGGCCCTGTGTGCTGGCCGCCGGCCTGGGTCTGGCCGTGACGGGTCGCGTCGCTGGCGTCGAAGGCCGTCGTTGACTCGTTCTCGCGGCGCTTTCAGGGAGCGGCCGCCTGGCCTTGGTCTCCCTTGGCCGCGCGGGCGAAGCGCCGCATCTCGGGTTTCGTCGCGTACACGTCGACGATGGTTCCGAAGACGGCCAGGCGCTGGCTCGGTGAGCACAGTCTGGCGATCGTTAGCGCCCGGTCGAAGCGGCCATGATCCGCCTCCAGGCTCGCCAGAGTTTGGAACGCTTCGGAACGCCTGGCGGTCTGCGTCCCGGGAATTGATTCGGCGGCGGCCAGCGCGCTGTCGACGAGGCCGGCGCGCCCGGCGATCTCCATGGCGGCCGTGACGACGGACGCGCGGGACTCGATATCCGGGATCGCCTGCGCCGCCTCGAGGGCCCGTCTGGCAGCGATCGTGGCTAGGTCGATCTCACCATCCCATCCGTAGCCTCCCACGATATCAGCCAGCGCCATGAGGGCCAGTGCGCGTACGATCGGGTCTTCGAGGGCCGTAACAAGTTCGACGGCCTTCTTCGGAGACCAGGCTTGGATGAGGGCACCGGCGGCGTGATGGAGCGGTCCGCCTTCCGAGTAGGGGCTGCCGAACGGGGCCGCGGCGACCAACGCTTCTCGGGCGCACGCGACCGCCTTCGGGCCTGGCTCGGCGCGGGCCCACGCCTCGGCCGCGTGGGACAGAGCGTAGGCTCGCGCTTCAGGCTCGGTCACCTGGCGCGCCGCGGCGAGGGCCTCCGTCGCCGCGCGGAGGGCCTCGGACCGTCTGCCGAGCGCGGCAAGCGCTTGCGAAGCGTGTTGGAGCCCTTCCGACCGGTCGGCCGATTCCGCGTTTTCTCGGGCAGCGGCGAAGATCGCCTCAGCAGCGCCGGTGATCACGTCGTCGTGCACCGTCGTCGCGCTCTTCGCCGCCACTTCGAGCAGGCTCGTCAAGGCGTCGGAACGCTCCCGGGGCTCGGTCATCGTCCGAGCGAGTTGCATGGCTCGGGCCGGCTCACCCCCTTCGGCCAGCGACTGGACGAGACGGGCCTGGACTGGGATTCGCTGTATCTTGTCGTCGATCGCGGCCGCGGCAACACAAGCCTCGTCGAACCGGCGCGTCTTGCCCAGCACCTCGGCGAGGGCGCCTTGCGCGACACTCGGATCGACCCTCGCGCGTCGCGCTTCGGCGACCGCCCGTTCGGCAGCGCGGATCGCCCCTTCCGAGAGCGTCCGCCGCTCGATCACCTGACCCGCGATCACGAGCGGTTCGGCGGCCTCCCGCCCTCGGTCGGCCAGCACACCGGCAATGGTGGCGAGCGCCTGGTTGCGCCTGGTTGCGTTAACGACGGCGGCGGCCGCCTCGATCGCCGTGTCGGGCTGGCCCTTGAGGGCCAGGGCCCAGGCTTTGGCCGCCTGTGCCTCGTCGCGCGCGGAAGCGTCGGCGATTCGACGACCGGCGGCCTCGGCCGAGGCGTCATCGTTCATGATCCGGAGTACGCGTGAGGAATCGACCAGCCCCGAGTCGCGCTGGGATGCGTCCTTGACGTCGCTCGCCGTACTCACCGATTTCATTCCGTCCGGCCTGGCGGGGAAGATCACGGGCACGAGCGGCTGGCCTTTCATGCGGCCCGTGACGGCGAATCCGAGCGAGACGATGCGCAGCGTCTCGTCGCGCACTTTTGCGTCGGAGATCGACCGTGCCAGCTCGGCCGCCTCGTCCAAGCGCTGCGCCTCGAACAACCCGATAGCGACGGCGCCCAGGGCCTGGCTCCGGGTCATCGGCGTTCTGATCGTTGCGGCGATCTGCCTGGCTTCCCGCGTGTAGCCGGCCTTCGTGATCGCCTTGAACCAGTGCTCCATTTCGGCGGGGTACGCTTTCTCCGGAAGCTGAGCGATCAAGGCTGGGGACTCGTCGAGCATCTGCTGGATCAGGCGTGGGTGCGACCCGCTCCAGAGCCGATCGCCGAACTTGCAAACAGCCATGAGAGCCAACAGCAGGAGCAAACCGGGCAGTTTTCGTCGAATTCCGTGACTCACCGGTTCGGGCCTCCTGTGAAGCCGCGGTCCACTGGACCAATCCGCGGTCGCGCCGTCGGCATTATCTTCGCGGAAATTCCCGCGGGCCTCCAATGAAAATCCTGAGAAGCGGTCCTCGGCCAATGACGACGTCACGGCGGGCCGACGACGATCGTCAATCTGTAGGGCCGGCCATTGCCGGCCGGCCCTACTAAAGCAAATCGGCCAGCAATGGCCGGCTCTACTAAAGCAAATCGGCCGGCAATGGCCGGCCCTACTAAAGTGCCGAGGCTTGCCCAATCAGGGTATAAGCACAACTCGGCTGGTTCCGCCCGGTAGGGCGCCAGCCCGCCCTACGCGCGACTTCGGCAAACCTGTAAGGACGTACGCAACGCATGTGTCAGGCGCTCGAGCGGATCTGCTCCGGGCGACCGTTTCCGGCGGAGCTTGGTGATCGATGGGCGGCCTATGCTCCGCTGCGGTCGCAGTAGCCCTTGGCGAGCTTCTCTTCGATCAGCCCTTGGGCGTAGCGCTGGGCGGTCTCTACGCTCGCCAACTCCTTCGTGCTGGACTGACCGTTGCTTCCGATCCGGCCGTAACGGACGCTCACTTTGCGCCCGTCCTGACAGACTTCCCAGAACTTGCGGGACGACCCCTCGACGAACTCGAACCGCCGCGCCGCGCCGGGCGGAGACGGATGGCTCGCGACGACCGGCGGTCCACCAGGTACGGCCGCGTCGGCCCGCACGCCGACGTACGATGGGAAGCGGGGCACGCCGCCGTCGGAGAGCTCCTGGTAGCGAAAGGTGATGACCGAGCCGACGGATGGGGGGGCCGCGCGTTCGGCATCGGAGAAGCCGGTCCCCACCGAAAACCGCGTCCCGTCGGCGAGCTCCACGAGCAAGGCCCCGAGCCGGCCCTTGTGCCGCCCTGCCCCTTTGAGGTGCTCGAGCACCCGCGCTTCGGCGTCGCGGAAACTCTTGATCTTGAGCAGCGTGAGGGACCGGCCGACCTCGTAGCGCGATTCCGGTTGGCGCAGCATCAGCCCCTCGCCCCCGAGCGCCTCGACGCGCGCGAGCTCCGCGCGCAGGTGGTCCAAGCTGGTGCAAATCGTGTGCTCGTGGGCCGACAGGTAAGGGGGCCGGCAGCGCTCGATGTGCGCCCGGAGCGCGGCGAGCCGGTGTTCGAAGGGCGCATCAACCCCCGGGGCGTCGAACGCGAGATACCGGACCTCCTTCCAAAGGTCCGACTTGTCCTGCCTGCGCACGATCGCGACCGCGCGCTGAAACGACTTGCGGCCGACCCACAACTCGCCGTCGAGGGGAGTGTCGGGCAGGCCTTCGAGAAACCAGTCGGGCGCGTGGAATCGGTTGCCCAGCCGCGAGATGAGCGCCTTTCCATCCCAGTACGCCCGAACACCGTCGAGCTTCTCGCTGAGCCACCAGCCGGCGAGGTCTTGGGCGTTGTCCCAGCGTTCGGCCAGCAAGAGTGGCGGCCCCGTTTTTTCCTCGGCCCCCTCTTCGTCCTCGGCATCGACGCTGGGCGGCGAGTCCCGCCCGATGCGGGCGTCCTCGGCCGCATCGCCCCGGAGCTTGCGCAGGTGCTTACACGTCCGGCGCTCGATCGCGACCGACTGGTTCCGCCAGGCGGGACAGGTGCATGAGTAAACGCCTCCGACGTTCTTCAGGATGTACGGCCTCGCTCCCGAGCCCTTCATCTCCACGGATGCACCGTCCGTCAGGTCGGCCATGGATTCGCATCCCCTGAATTGTTGGCAATTCGAGAACATGACGCGCAACGTGTACATTTTGCCACGAAGACGGGACGAGTCAAGGACCGATGTCTCCCACTTTCACCGCGCGCCGGCTATTCTGAAGGGATCGGGCGACGTTGCGGACGGAGACGCAGCTTTTCTTCTCGGGAGCACATATGAGTACGGCCGAGCACCCACACCGCATCGCCGTGCCGCCCCTGGTCGAGGGGGACCGGCTCGACCAGCCGGAGTTCCATCGCCGCTACGATGCGATGCCACCGGACACACATGCCGAGCTGATCCAGGGAGTGGTCTTCATGCCCAGCCCCGTCGGCCCTGAACACGGCCGCGCACACGTGCCCGCGCTGGTGTGGCTAAGCTACTACGCAGAGAACACGCCGGGGGTCGAAACGCTGGACAACACTTCGACCGTCCTTGGGCCGAAGAGCGAACCGCAGCCCGATGCCGTACTGCGGATCCTGACCGAATACGGCGGGCGATCACAAACGGACCGCCGTTTCGTACGGGGGGTACCCGAGCTCGTGATGGAAGTGTCGCACACGACACGGTTCGCGGACCTGGGCCCGAAACGGGACGACTACGAGCGTGCTGGCGTGCGGGAGTACGTCGTGCGTGCGCTCGAGCCCGACGAAGTGTTATGGCACGTCCTCCAGGACGGCCGCCTTGTGGTGGTCGCGCCCGACGCCGATGGCCTCTACCGATCGCGGGCGTTTCCCGGATTGTGGTTGGACCCCGTCGCGCTCGTGTCCGGCGACACACGGGGCCTGCGCGCGGCGGTGGATCGAGGGCTGGCCACAGCCGAACATGCGCAGTTCGTGGACCGCCTTGCCGCAAACCGCGTCACAGGCGGATGAAGACGCCCTGCTTCTCGAGAAAGCGAACGAACAGGTAAGTCACGCCGAAAAAGAACGCGAGCCCGGTGAGGCACCACCAGAGCGGTGAGTTCGGGGGCACGAGCGTGAGCGTCTGCTGCTCCACCATGTGATGGAGCACATACGCGGCCAGCGCGTTCTGGCCGAAGGTCCGGAAGAGGCCGACATGCATGCGTCCCGAGTCGCACGCGAGCACGAAGAGGCCGTAGAGACCGGACGCGAACCCGATCGCGAAGAGGATGAACGGCAGGCTGACCTGCCGCTTGTTCATCATCCAATAGTTGTGCGGCCGGCGCTCCGGGGGCGGGGGCTGCACGAACGGGGGCTCGGCCAGGAGCGACGCCGCCGGTCGGCCCGAGAGCTTCTCGAGCGGTGGCCATACCGGCGACGCCGCGACACGGTCCGGCGCGGTCACCGACTCGCCGTCGTAGAGCATCGAGAGACACGACGAGGCGTAGCCCGCCGCCATCAGGACGACCCCCCAGCACAGCAGGCGAGCCGACAGCTTCGTGGCCGTCAGCGCGGTGGCAGCGTCGTAAACCAAAGTCCCCGCCAGCATGATCGCCCCCCAGGAGAGCAAGCCGAAGCAGCCGCCGTCCCACGCGGTCGATCCGAGCGTGCCCAGGAGGTCGTCCAGCCGGTTCGGGCGGCCGTAGACAAAGTCGAAATTGAAGGCGTAGGAAAGCGCCAGGTGCGCCGCGGCGAACGTTGCGATGGCGGCGAACCGAACGCGCGAACCCGCGGCGATTGCCGGCATGATCAATAATTGCGTCACGCCGATGATCGCCAGCACTTCCCAGAGATTGGCCTTGAGCAGTTTGGCCAGGAAGACCTGGACGTTGCCGGTCGTCATCTCGGACCACGATTTGAACTCGCCGCCGAAGCCGTACATCATCAGCGAGACGAGCACCAGTCCCAGGCTGCGGGCGACGAATTTTCGATACGCCGGGCCCGGACCGAATCGATCGAGACGCCGCAGGAACGCCAGCCGGTACGAGAAGCCGCAGGCGAAGAGAAAGCTAGGCATAATCGTATCTGCATAGCTGAAGTAATTGTTGTTGTGCTTCAGCACGGGGTGGATTGCATGCAGTCCGCCGAGGAAGTTGACGACGCACATGCCCGCGACGGTGTAGCCGCGGAACTGGTCCATCGAAACGATCCGGCCCGTGGGTTGCTCGCTGCTCATGGTCGCGCCTGCCTTTCGGCGTCGGGGCTCTCGTTCGTCTCGATAGGGGCGGTGGGTGGCGTCGTGAAGCCCGCCAGGGGGGTGGGCTGAGGGTCCCCCTCACAAAAGGTGTAGCCTCGGTCGACGTCGAGACGTTCGTGGCGGTCGACCCGGCCCGAGGGCCATCGGACGTCGATCGAATCGATCGTCTGGGCGTCGCCCAGTCCGACATGGAGCCGCGGGTCGCCGGCCGACTGATAGTTCCCGCCGCCCAAACGGGGAACGACCCAGCGTTTCGACCCGCACCGCACGGTGATGGTCGCGCCGACGCCGTCTCGGTTCGAGGTCCGCCCTTCCAGCCGGCAGACGACGAAATGCCGGTTCCGCTCGGGTTCCGTGCGGTTGTGCAAGTAAACGAGCGGCTCGTTCTGGCAGATGACGACAGCGTCGACCCGGCCGTCGTTATCGAGGTCACCCGCGGCGAACCCGCGGCCCAGGTGGAGCGGGCGGAACGGCAGGCCAGCCCGGTCGGAAACGTCGGCCAGGCGTCCGTCTGCGCTTCCGGTCAAGAGTTGGAGCGGCATCATCCAGGGGAACCTCGGGCGTCCGTCCAGCACGTGACCGTTCGCGCTCAAGATGTCCAGCCGGCCGTCGTTGTCGACGTCGAGAAACGAGATCCCGAACCCGAGCAGCATGCGCGTCGGCCCCGTGAGCCCGATCGCGTCGCTGTGATCGGCGAACAGTCCACCCCCCAGGTTTTGGTAAAAGGTGGTTGATTCCCGGAAGAAATTGGTCACGGCCAGATCGATCCGCCCGTCTCCATCGAGGTCGCCGCAGGCGATGCCCATCCCGGCCTTGTACCCCCCCTCCGCGCTCGTGGCTGCGCCGGCGACGACGCCGATCTCTTCGAAGCGGAAACCGCCGAGGTTGCGGTACAGGTAATTCGCGGACATGTCGTTGGCCACGTAAAGGTCGACGCGATCGTCGCCGTCGAGGTCGGCGGCGACCACGCCCAACCCCCGCCCCGCGCTTTCTGACAACCCCGCCGATTCCGTCACGTCGACGAACCGGCCGCCGTCGTTGCGGAAGGCGTGGTCGGGCAGGGCCTTGAAGTCGAGCGGGTTGCACTCGTGGCGCGACGGCGAGTCGGGGTGCTCGCAGCGCTTCGGGTTCTGCTCGTCGTAGGCCAGGTAATGGCAAACGTAAAGGTCGAGATCGCCGTCGCCATCGAGGTCGGCGAACGCGGCGGAGGTCGGCCAATCGCGTTCGCCGTCGAGCCCCGCACTGGCGGTCACGTCGTCGAACGTGCCGTCTCCTCCGTTGCGGTAGAGGGCATACGAGCGCCACCGCGTGACGAACAGGTCGGGCCGGCCGTCGTTGTCGTAATCGCCCACGGCCACGCCGTGTCCGTATCCGCGGGCGAAGGTGGCGATGCCGGATCGCTCGGTCACGTCTTCGAAGGTGCCGTCGCGTTGGTTTCGAAACAACTGGTCACTGGCTTGCGCCTCGGTCCGCCCGGGAGGAAACGTTCCCCCCTGCACGCAGTAAACGTCGAGCCAACCGTCACCATCAAAGTCGAGCAAGCCGACGCCTCCTCCCATCGCCTCGGGAGGGGGTGGCACCCGCCGCGCGGAGTGGCCATTGTCGTAGACGAATTTCAGGCCGGCGGCCGCTGCCTCGTCGGCAAACCGTGGGGCGGGCGAGGCGCGCCCGACACGCCTCGAAGTCGAGAGGCGCGGGTCGCTTCCCCTCGGTTCCAGGTCCGCCAGGCGATCGGCGACCGGGGGGCGCGAACTGGACGCCGTTTCGGCGTCTTTCGCCGGCAACAACGGCGCGCGTCCCGCTGCGCCGGAATGGATCAAGGACCACCCGCGGGCCTCGACGCGACGTCCGAGGGCGGCCGCGAGCTGGGCGAGCTCGGCGGCCGACCGGTTGCGGTCGTCGCGGTTCATCAACAACTTATAGCGCTCGCGAAGCGCGTTGATCTCGGCTTCCCGACGGCGCAGCCGGTCGGCTTCACCCCGATCGCCCCGCTTGAGAGCGAGCTCGGCGAGCCTGTCCCAGGAGGCCGTGTCACCCGGCTCTTCGGCGATCAGCTTCTGGATTGCGTCTCGCTCGGCCTCGCGGTTACCCTCGCGCGCGGCAAACCAGGCACGGAGCCGCAGCCCTTCCGCCTCGGTAAGACTCGAAGACGGAACGTGTCGTGTCGCGTTCCAGGCCCCCCTTGCGTCGCCCGAGGCCAGCGCCAGTGTGAGCGCTGCCCGCCAGACCGCCGGGTCGTCGGGCCGGCGGGCCAGGCAGACGTCGCGCCAACGCTCCGCCTCGTCCAGTCGGCCCAAAAGGGTCGCGAGGTTCAACCGGCCCAGTGCCACCCGGTCGTCACCCGCGTCGCCCCGTGCGAGGAACTCGCTCACGAAACCGACCGGAAATGCCGAATGGTCGACCAGGTAGAGCCTTCGGAGCACCAGCCCCGGATCGGTTGCCTGGGGCCACGTCTCGACGATGAGCCGGCTAACGTCGTTTAATCGCCCCTCGATGCGGTAGAGGAGCTCCAGCGTCTGGTGAACCTCGGCTCCTTCGGGCCCAGCGCTGCGGGGTAAACCGTCGAGCAGGGCCTCGGCCGCCGCGAGCCGGCCGGAGTCGACGAGCGCTCGACCGCGCCGGATTGCAGCGCGCACCGAGAACGGGGAGCCGGGCGGCACCTTCGACCACCAGGCCAGCGCGGCCTGCATGTTTCCCTTCGCCTCTTCGCAGAGCCCGAGGTAATAAGCCGCCTCGCCGTCCGCCGTTCGTCGCGCTGCGAGGCCCGCGAGCCGGGCCCGGGCCGTCGAGAGCCGGCCGGCCGCCAGGTCACGCTCCGCCTCGGCCAGCTCCGCCCGGTAGGCCTTACTGTCGCGGACCAGGAAAAGGCTCCAGCCCACGGCGAACAGCACGGGAACGAGCACCAGCACAAGCGTGGTCGGCCGGAGCCTGCCCGTCCCCATCGTGTGCTCTCCTGGTTGCGTAAGAGCCGGGCCGGGACGTCGGTCGTCCCGGCCCGCCCGCTGTTCAAATGAAGGAAGCCGTCACGGCCACCGGCCATCGACCCTTTGGTCGTCCCCGCGAATCCTCGGGCAAAAGCCTTCGGACCTCGGCTGCCCAGGAAGTGATTCTCGGCCCATCTCCTACAGGCCGATCCTCAATACTGGTCTGAGCTGACCACTTCGCTGCCGGCTCGGGTGGTGAGTGACTGGTAAACACCCTGCGTGCCGCCGGCAACGTTCTGGATGACCGGAAGGCAATTCGAGTCTCGGCCGACGACCGAGGCGTTCCAGGTGGAGATGGAGTCTTTCAGGAACTTCACCGAGCCGTCGGCGAACGCGAAGTTCGCACCACCCGAATGGTAACTCGATGCGGCCGTCCCAAACGCCGAGCCCACGTTAGCCTGGTCGCACGCGTCGCCCCCCCAGGTAACCGGGAACTTGGGGTTGATGGGGTAGTACGACGTCATGCTGCCATCCGAGTAGTCGGAATCCGCCCACCAGGCCGCGCCTTCGTAGTCGCACCCGCCGCCGGGACCGCAGCCCACCTGGGAATACTTGCCGTGGGCGTGCTCGCCGAACAAGATCGTGTTGCTCGTGCCGTCGGTGACCCCCTGGATCCGGACCGGGGACTGGCTCGGTCCGCCCATCCAGCTCGGGTTGCCGCAATCGGGGAACATTCCATTCATGGCCGCGAACTGGGCGGGATTGTTTCCATAAGGAAAGCACGTGCCCATCATGCCCCCGTAGCTGCCGTAGGTGATCCCGATCGTGGTGCCGTCCCAGCCGGCCGAGGTCTCGAAGAACCGGAGCCCGTTGATGGTCCCGTCACTCGGGCACCAGAGCGTGGTGATGCCGACCCCGCAGAACGTGCTGTTCCTCGCCTGGTAGGGGCCGAGCTGGATGTTGATCGCGTTGTACAGGCCGTTCTGCTCGGTGAATTGAAGCAGTGCCCCGAACTGTCCCCAGCCGTCGTGATAGCCCTGGGAGGCGCCACCGCCCACAGGGAGGTAGTTCTGAGCGTTGCGGCCCATCGGGAATGTCCCGTTGGCGCTCTCGTAGTTGTGGCACGCCAGCGCCAGTTGCTTCAAGTTGTTGACGCATTGGGCGCGGCGCGCGGCCTCGCGCGCCGCCTGGACGGCCGGCAGAAGCAGGGCGATCAACACCGCGATGATCGCGATGACGACCAGTAGCTCGATCAGCGTGAACCCCTTTGGTTGTGCTGCGGGTCCGTGCGAACACTTCCTCATGGTTGGATCCTCTTTCCCTTTGTGATTCGGGATTGAACTCTGTTCAAGATTCGAATGACGGTAGATGACGTGGCGGCTTTGCATACGGGAGGTCGGAGCCGGCCCCCCTGGAGATCGCTAACCCTCTGGACAGACAACCGCCTGGCAGCGAGCTGAAAAAATCGACGCAAGGCAGCAGTCACGATCGCTAAGCAACAGGCCGGGAATGACTTCCGGGTTGATGTTTGCCGCTGGGGGGCCAGGGCGAGGTGTGCATGCCCTGGTCGAACCGCCCCCTGATTGCGCCGGAGCTCGAAGACTTTGCCCCGGCCACGCAACGATCCATCGGAATGACAAAAACGGAAAGTGATTCCCGGCCTGTTCCTATTCCTGAGGCCGTCTTTCAACGGAACGGAGAATTCATTGAGAGGCAGCTTGTTGCCGCTGTTTCTGGCGGCGCGAAGTGGTGTCGACCTTTGACTTGCCAGTCACCGCGGTCGGGTTTACCGCCGGTGCCGCGCTCTTGGCGGGTGGCTCGTTGTTGGCCGGCGCGGCTTCACCGCCGCCGCATCCCACAAAGGATGCCATGATCAGGAATGAGAGCGAAACCAGACCGTTGGCCAGGATCCGAGACCAGCCTGTCCGCTCGACCCGCAATGACTTCGGCATGGATATCGAGTTCCTCCTTCCGGTGCACATCAAGCCTTGAGAAGGGCCGCTTTCTGAATCGGGCTCGCGCAACATGAAATACGATGCAGATTCAAGCGATCTCCGAAAACAATCGCGAAAGGCGCGAAGCGGATCGGGTCATTGGATTCGTTCAGACGGGGTCGCCCATGCGTTCCCTGATGCGGATCAGCGCGCGAAGCAGCCGGGATTTCACGGCCGGCTCGCCGATCTCCAGCATGGCGGCAATCTCGGCAATGCTGAGCTGTTCAAGGTGTCGCATTACCAAGACTTCACGGTCGCGCTGGGGGAGCGTGGCGAGCGCGGCCTTCAGTCGTTCGTGACGTTCCTCGCGCATCAGGTGGTTGCTGGGGCTAGTATCCGCCGCGAACAATCTCCGCACGAGCCAGTCGGCCGAGGCGTCCGGCAGGTCCGCGTCCTGCTGCTCCAGCGTGACGCTCCGGCGCTGAGCGCTGACGTGCCGGCGATGCACGTCGACCACTTGCTCACCGGCGAGTTGCCTGAGCCACGCGAAGAAGGGAATCGGCTGCTCTCGAAGGTATTCATCGAGCCTTCCGGCGGCCTCGACCAGGGTCTCCTGGACCACGTCCGACGGGTCGATCCTCGCGGCCAAGCGCCGGTCGAGGCGCACGGCGACCATCCGTCGCAAGTAGTCGCGGTAATACTCGAGAAGCTGCTGGCGCGCGGCTTGGTCGCCACGGTGGGCGCGCTCGATGAGGTCGTGTGATGTTGACAGCAGGTCGGGTCCCATCGTTGACTCCCCTCCACATACCCCGCAAAGCGGACGCGACGGATTCGAAGAAACGTGAAGATTCCTCTCCTATGAGCATCGGGGTTTCTGCAACTTGTTGTTTTACCCAGTGGTTACCGCGAAATCGACCTACCGGTTTAGGAGTAGAGGCAGAATGACCAACTCGCCCCTCGGCGTTGCGATGCGGAAAGGGACGTTCCACAACGGTGGGGTGGGCGCTGCCCGCCGCCTTACCTCTTCGTAGGGTGTGGGTCAGCCCGCCAGGGCGCCAACCCACCGTCTCCCGCGCGGTGGGTTGGCACCCTGGCGGGCCGACGTACCCAACGTGGCTACGCGCAAATTTTTTCAACATGAAAGATTAGCGTGCATTTCATGAACGCGACGAAATGGAACAGAGGATGGGGGACCGTTCTCGTTGTGCTTCCACCTTCCCATGGTGATTCATGCGGCTGGGTGGAAGCGCTTTAGGGCCGAAAGGGATTGGGGGGGACCTGGAGGTCGAGGAGCAGCGCCTGGAAGTCGGGTCTCGCCCGGAGGGGGTTGAGGCAAGGGTCGGTCTGGAGCACGTCGAAGGCGCGGTAGCCCTTGGCGATGGCACGCCGCAAGGCCGTCATCGCGCGCTCGTACTGCCGGCCGCGCTCGGCCGGATCGGTCAAGACGGCCATCCGGGACTCAGTGCGAGCCAGGGCATACGCGCTGTCGGTTCCGAGCGGCAAACGCTCGAGCAGCTCGCGGGCTTTCGACAGTTCGCCCAGCGCATCGGCCGAGCGGCCCAAGTCCTGGTAGACAGCGCCGGTCCAAAGGTGGTTTTCGGCGAGGTCGGCTTGATAGGCGATGAAATCGGGGTGGTCGGCGCTGAGCTGCTCCAGCGTCGTCCGCGCCCCGCCCAGCGATTGGAGCGCCTCGGCGCGACGGCCTGTCCTGGCTTGCGCCGCTCCCAACACGTCGTAACATTCCGCGACCGCGCGCTGATAGCTGGCGACAGCCGGCGACTCCGCGGCCAATTGCTCCAGGATCGCGAGGCCCCGCCGGATGTGCGGCAACGCGTCGGCGGGACGCCCGGCGTCCGTCAGGATACGGGCGGTATCCGTTTCGACCTGCCCCAGCCGGCGGCGCACGAGCCCCGTCGGCGGTTCCAGAGCCGCCAGCCGCTCCAGGTGGATCGCCGACTCCCGGTGCGACCGGAGCGCTTCGTCAAGCTGGCCCGCGTTTGCCTGGATCCTGCCGATTTGGCCGTGGGTCAGGGCCAACTGGTTCCGGTACAACGTGTTGTCGGCGTGATCGTGCACGAGCCCTTGCAGGATCTTCCGCTCCCGCCCCAGAGACTCGAGCCCCTCGCGAACGTCGCCGGACCGGGCGCGCTCGAAGCCGATCTCACCGACTGTGTTGGCGAGCGCGAACAGGTCGTCGGCGTTGTCGGGGTGCTCGGCCAAGAGCGTCTCGTAAAGGGCCAGCGAGCGCTCGAGCGAGCGTAGCCCGTCGGACTCTCGTCCCGACGTGTAGACCTCGAGCCTGCCGATAAACTCGATGCACGCCGCCAGATCGCGCCGGAGGCTGGCGGAAGTGGGTTGAGCCGACACCAGCCGCTCGAGGATCGCTCGGGCCCGCCCGAGTGCCTCCAGGCCGTCCTGCCTCGAGCCGATCTCGACCGCGATTTGGCCAACGCGCCGATAGATGGCGGCCAGCTCGATCTGCGTCTTGGGGTCGTCGGGCCCCTGCTCGCTCGTCGCCTGCAACCGCTGATAGAACGATAAGGCCGTGCCGAGCAATCGTTTGCGGAGGTCCCTCATCTCGGGTTGGTTGAGCAAGACGTCCCGGCTGGCGCCGGTATAGTATTGCTCCACGGCTTCCCGCGCCAGGCCGAAACGGCGTTGCGCCAGCTCGCGCGCGGCGCGCTCGTGGACGTTGGCCGTCGTGAGGGCCTTGTTGGCCAGCGACTCGCGTGCGAGGGCTGCCAGCGATTGCTGCTGGGCCATCTCCAGCAGGTCTCGCTTATGGACCGCCTCCCTCCAGCTCAGCGTGACCCCGACGAACCCGCAGATCAGGGCGAGGACCAAGCCCGCCGCCAGTCCCGCAGGCAGCGGCCGGCGCCGGCACCAGCGCCACGCGCGTCGGAGCGGCCCGGTCCGCCGGGCGGCGATCGGACGGCTTTCCAGGAAACGTCGCAAGTCATCGGCAAAGTGCTGCGCCGATTCGTACCGCCGCGCCGGGTCCTTGCAGATCGCCTTGGTGATGATCGTGGCCAGGTCCACGGGCACCGCCGGGTTCAACCGCCGGACCGGGACCGGTTCCTCCTCGATCATCTTGCGCAAGATTTCCTGCCGGTCGGTGCCGCTGACCAAGGGGTGAAGCGTCAGCAATTCGTAAAGGGTCGCGCCCAGCGAGTAAATATCAGTGCGCCGGTCGATCAGCGTTCGCCGGGCCAGGGCCTGCTCGGGGCTCATGTAACGCAGCGTGCCGAGCACGTCGCCGGTGACCGTCACGCCGCCGTCGCCGGGCAGGCGGGCCAGCCCGAAATCGGTGACCCACAGCACGCCCCTGCGGTCGATGAGCAGATTGGCCGGCTTGACGTCCCGGTGCAGGATGCCCTGGCCGTGCGCGAAATCGAGCGCTTCGGCGGCCTGCACTCCGAGATGGGCCACCATTCGGGCGTATTCCCGGCCCCTCACCGGGGACTCGGCATTCGGTGTCGCGGCTTTCGGCGGGGGGTTCGCCCCGGCCTGCGCGTCGCGTGCGGCTGGCTCCGAGGCGGCCGTGCCCTCGTTGCGGTTCCCTTCCCCCTCGTGCTGCGCCGGCTCGAACCGCCCGGACAGCAGGCCGCGCGCCAGCGAGCTGAGCCCGTTCGGCCGGCTCGTGACCGGCGGGGCATGGGGATCTTCGACCTCGAATCGGCGCAGCTCCGCGATCAATTCGGCGAGGCTGGCACCCTCGATGTACTGCATCGCGTAGTAGGGCACTTCACCGAGCGATCCAACGGCGTAAACCGGCACGATCTGGGGATGCTGAAGCCAGGCCGTCGCCTGGGCCTCGAGCTGGAACCGCTGGAGCGCGCGGGGATCCATCGCCGCGGCCAGCGGTAGCACCTTGAGGGCGACCCTCCGCCCGAGCGAAAGCTGCTCAGCCTCGTAGACGATCCCCATGCCCCCGCGGCCGACCTCCCGCGCGATCCGGAAGTCGCCAACGATCCGCTCTCCGCCCCCCGTTCCGCCGACGCCGACGGTGTGCCCGACGCCGAGACCACCGGCCACGGAGCGCGCGAGCTCCGCCATCTCCCGCAGCACCGGCAAGAGGCGGCGGATCTGGCCGGCCCATTGCGGGTGCTGCACTTCGTAATCATCGGGGTCGAACGTCTCCCCCGCCTGCAGGCGCTCGGTGATCTCTTCGGCCAGGTCGGCCAGGGCCGGGTCGAGTCCGGCACCCGTCAGGTACGAGTCGATGCGGGCGACCCGCTCGGCCCCCACAGCTTCCTTGGCGCATAACGGCCCCGAGGCGGAGTGCGCACGGTCCGTTGCAGGGCCCATCCCGTCTGAGTCCGACGGTGCTGCGGTTCTCAAAGGCTCGGGGTGAATCATCACCAGCCCCTCGGCTCTCCCCGGCACATCGTCGATCCCGAAAAGGATCTGAACTCTCTGTCGATTTGGATGATAAGAAGAGAATACCGCAAACGGGACGATCAGGCCATCGCCTGCTGTCTCCGCGGGTTCGAGAGATATTGAACGGTGCGCTCACCTCGCCGTTCCGACCATCCGGAGAGGGTCGTTCGACAACTGTAGGGTGGGCATTACCCACCGCGATTCCTGGAGCCGACCGCGCTTCCACGGCAATGGTGGGCATTGCCCGCGCTCCAAGGAGCGGCTGTAGCCCACCGCGTTTCGGCGAAACGCGAACGACCCGCCGTCCTCGGGACGGCGGGTCGTGCTCGCAATATCGTGGATGTCGATCCGCTCGGGGTTAGCCGACGAGCTCTTTGATGGGCGTGCCGCCGTCGACGATCTTAATCGGCCGGCCGCGCGGGGTGGTGTACTGGGTGGCGACGTCGATGCCCATGGTCTTGGTCATGGTGCCGACGACGTCCATGACGCTGACCGGGCGGTCGACGATGTCAACGCCGTCCTTGTCGGTCGCGCCGATGACCTGGCCCCCCCTCATGCCGCCGCCGCCGATGGCGATCGACCAGCTCCGCGGCCAGTGGTCGCGGCCGCCGTTCTGGTTGATGCGCGGGGTGCGTCCGAACTCGCCCATCCAGACGACCATCACATCGTCGATCAGCCCGCGCTGTTCGAGATCGGCCAGCAGCGTGCCCATGCCCTTGTCGAGCGTCGGGTGCAGGTTCTTCGAGAGGGCATTGAACGCGTCGGCATGGGTGTCCCAGCCGCCGAGCGAGACCTCGACGTAGCTGACGCCCGCTTCGACCAGGCGGCGGGCCATCAAGCAGCCCTGGCCGAACGAGTTGCGGCCGTAGGCGTCGCGGAGGGCCGCGGGCTCGTTGTCGAGCTTGAACACGTCCCGCGTCAGGGGGGAGCTCATCATCGTGATCGTCTTCTTGTAGACGGCCTGGTGATCGACGGTCCCCTGGCCGCGCTTCTGGCTCACGAAGTTCTTCTCGACCATGTCGAGCATGCCAAGCCGGCGCGCCATGCGAGGATCGGTGACCCCTTCGGGCGGCTCCAGGTTCGCGACCTTGCCGGTCGGGTTATTGATCACGAACGGCGAGTGCATCATGCCCAGGAAGCCCGCACCCGTGCTCGCCGAATTGATCGACATGCAGTGGGGCAGCGCGAACCCCGGCAGCTTCTCGCCCAGCTCGACCGAGCAGTACGAGCCGAAGCCCGGGTGCACGACGGTGGGGTTAGGCTGATAGCCGGTATGCATCATGTAGGTGCCGCGGTCGTGGTTCCCCTCTTTGGAGTCCAGCGACCGGATGATATTCATGTGCTTGAAGTTCTTGGCGATCGTCGGCAGGTGCTCGCCGATCATGACGCCGGGCGCCGACGTCTGGATGGGCTTGAACGGTCCGCCGTTCTTCTCGCTATCGGGCTTGAGGTCCCAGGTATCCATATGGCTCGGGCCGCCCGACATCCAGAGCACGATGCAGCTTTTTTGCGCCTTCTTCTTGCCCTGCTGGGCCTGCGCCAGCGAGTTGAAGAAGTGCATAGCGGGCAAGGCCAGGGCGGTCGACGCCATGTGGCCCATGAAGTGGCGGCGCGACATGCCGCTCGGGACGATCAGGTCGGACATGCTCGAAACCCCCAGGCCTCATTATGGGAGGCAGTTAAGGGCGTCCGCCCCGCCGTGAGGCGGCCGCCCGTTGTTCCCGCTCTTGGCCAGACGCTTAGTGGTTCAGGATGAACTCGTTGGAGTTGAGCAACGCCCAGAAGAGGTCTTCCAGGACGTAGGCCGTGTCGGGGTTCGACCCCAGGATACCCTCCGCCTTGCCGCGCTCGCCCCGGGTCGGGTAGCGGCTGAGCGAGGCGAGGAAGATGCCGTCGACCATCATGCCGACCCCGCCGCGACGGCTCTTCGCGGCGCGGGCGGCAAGATCGCTCAGGAAGCTGCCGGCCTTGCCGCTGACCGCCTTCTCCATCAGCTCACCGTTCATCATCATGAGGGCCTGCGGGATGGTCCCCTGGAAGCTCGAGCTTTCCTCTCCCTCGTCGTTGGAGAACGTGAAGAGGAACTGGCCCATCCACTGGTCGCGCTTCTTGGTCGTGTCGCCGCCGCTGGCCTTGTGGGCCGCGGTGGCCGTGATCAGCGAGTCGAAGAGCTGCTCGGGGGTCATCGGCTTGAGCGACATGTGACTGAAGAGGGTCTCGTCCTTCTCGTTCTGCTTGGTCATCACGCTGCTGAGGTTGTACGCCTCGCTCGCGGTGATCCAGCGGATGAGGGCCTTCACGTCGTAACCGCTCTTCTGGAACTCCTCAGCCATCTTGTCGAGGAGCTCGGGATGGCTGGCCGGGTTGTGGGCGCCGAAGTCGTCGACCGGGCTGACGAACCCGCGACCCATGAAGTGGCCCCACATCCGGTTCACGAACGCCCGCGCCAGGTCCATGTTCTTGGGGTCGGAGACAAGCTTGGCGAGCTCTTCGCGGCGGTTCGTCACCTCGGTCCCCTGCGGGATCTTGCGGCCGTCGAGGAAGCGCGGGAAGGCGATGCCCACCAGGCCGTTTCGCTTATCGTAGCTGGCGTAGCTGTCGGTCGGCTCGTCGGACAGGATCGTGTGGTCGTAGACCTCGGCGCCGGTCGCCGTCTCCTTCATCACGTCTTCGCGGTGAACGCCCTTGAAGAACGCGTTGATTCCCCAGAAATCGGCCTGTTTCCAGTCGTTCGAGGGGTGGTCGTGGCACTGGGTACATTGGATCTGTTGACCGAGGAAGGCACGGGTCGTGATCGAGGTCAGCGGTACGGCGCCGAACTCGAGGTGGGCCAGGGGGAAGTTCGCCGCCCCGTTCTCCTTGTTCGACCCTTTGGCCGTGATCAGGTCGTAAACCATCTCGTTCCACGGACGCTCGTCGTTGAACTGCCGGCGCAGCCAGGCACTGAGCTGCTCGCGGTCGACCTGCCGCTCCTGCCGGCCCCGGCCGATCAAGAGGATCGTCCACTGGGTCGCGAAGTTCTTGGCGTAATCCGCATCCTTGAGCAGGTAGCTGACCAGCTTCTGCCGCTTGCCCTGCTCCTTGGAGCTGAGGAAGGCGGTGGCCTCGTCAATATTGGGGATGCGGCCGACGACATCGAGATAGGCGCGGCGGAGGAACTCCTCGTCCGTCGCATAGCGCGACGGCTTGACCTTGGCCTCGTCCCAAGCCTCTTTGATCATCTCGTCGATAAAGTCGAGCTTGGCGGGCTTCGCCGTGGCCGCAACCTCTTCGTCGGCCTTCTCCTTCACAGCCTTCGGCTCGATGGCCCCCGGCTTCTCGGCCGCCCAGAGCGCACCGGCGCCAAGCCCCGCGAGAACGGCGATTAGCGCCCAGCCGCGGCCGAGCGATCGCCAGAGACGACCCGCTTTCATCGTCCGACCCCCTCTGGTGTACTGACGTTCGAAAGCCCACCTACGCCGTCACCGATCATGCAATGTGAATCACACCTTCAAGGTACGTCAACTGGGGCAGGCTGGTCAAAAGGATTCTTGCGATCGGGCAAGGAATTTTGTGTGGTTGCTGGCATTGCACCGAGCATAGGTGGATGCACTGTCTTTATCGACATAATACTCCTGGGGGTTGCTTTGTCAAAGGGAATTTTGGGCCCGGGCGGGGAATTGACTGGAATGTGATTGGGGAGGGGTGGGTTTCAAACCCGCCACACCACGTGTAGGGCTGGCCGTTGCCGGCCGCGCTGGCCACATTGTAGGGCCGGCCATGGTTCGGCCGGCCATGGCTGGCCCTACCGTTAAGAGATCCCCGTTTCGCCGGGGTCGCTCACGCACTCTCGCGCTGGAAGTGGATTTCGTGCAGGCGGCGGTAGAGCGTCGAGTTGCGCCGGAGCTCGCTATCAGTGCCGACGGCCTCGATGCGGCCGGCGTTCATCAGCACGATGCGGTCGGCGAACTGGAGTGCGCCGAGGCTGTGGGTGATGAGGAACGTCGTGCGGTTGCGGGCGAACTCCTCGATGGCCTTGCGGATCAGGGCCTCGTCCTGGATGTCGACAGCGCTCGTGGCCTCGTCCAGGATGAGGATGGCAGGGTCGCGCAGCATGGCGCGGGCCAGGGCGATGCGCTGGCGCTGGCCACCGGAAAGACCGAGGCCGCGCTCGCCGATGACCGTGTCGTACCCGTTCGGCAGGCCGGAGATGAACTGGTGGGCATAGGCCCGGCGGGCGGACGCGACGATCGCCTCGCGGGTGGCCTGGCGGTTGCCGTAGGCGATGTTGTTGGCGATCGTGTCCTCGAACAGGATCGTCTCCTGGATCACCATCCCGATTTGCGAGCGCAGGCTGCGCAGGCGGACGTCGCGCACGTCGTGGCCGTCGATCCGGATGGCCCCCCCCTGCACGTCCCAGAAGCGCGGCAGGAGGTTCATGAGCGTCGACTTGCCGCAGCCGTTCGGGCCGACGATGGCGATCGTTTCACCGTGGCCGACGGTCAGGCTGACGCCGCGAAGCACGAGGTCGCGGTCGTGGTAGCCAAAGGTCACCTGGTCGAATTCGACCGACGACCGGTGACGCGTCAGGCGCGGGGCGCCGGCCTTGTCGGCGACGGCGGGAGCGCGGTCCATCAGGGCGCAGATGCGGTCGGACGCCGCCGCAGCGCGCTGGATGCGCGAGTGCACGTTGGCCAGCTTCCGCACGGGGTCGGAGATGCCCGCGAGCATGGCGTACAGGTAAAGCAGGTCCTCGATTGCCATCGGCTGCGAGGCGAGTTGGAGCTTTACGATGCCGAGGTTCAAGAAGATCGTCTCGTTCAAGACCAGGTACGAACCGGCCAGCAGCGCGATCGAGACGGTCGACAGCGCGAGCATCTCGAGTACGGGGTCGGAGAGCGCGTCGATCTTCGCGACCTTGACGCTCTTCTTGTACAGGCTCTTGGTCTCGAGGAAGAACCGCCGGCGCTCCCGCCGCTCGGACGTGAACGCCTTCACGACGACGATCCCCTGGAACGTCTCCTGGAGGATCTTGTAGATATTCGACATGCTCTCGAGCGACCGGCGGACGGCCCGCTTCATGATCTGACCGGCGCGCTTGGCCGTCATGGCCGAGACCGGGACCAGGATGAGCGCCAGGAGCGTCAGACGCCAGTTGAGCCAGACGGCGATGCTCAAACAGCTCGTGATCCGCATCGGCTCGCGGATGACCTTGCTGAAGAGCGTGTTGAGCCCCTGCCCGACCGAATCCATGTCGTTGGTGAAGCGCGAGATCAATTCGGCCGACCCCTGGTCGCCGAAGCTCGAAAGGTCGAGTGCTACGGTGCGGCGGTAGAAATGATTGCGCAGGTCAAACAGCGCGAGCTGCATTACATCGGCGACGAGCACTTCCTGGAGGAACAGGAAACAGCCCTTGACCGCGATACCCGTCATCACGAGCGCCAGCAGCAACAGCAGCGTCTGAAACCCCCGATGAGGCAAGTAGCGCTCGACTCGGGGTTGGAGCCAGGTATAACGGCCCAACCAGCGCTCCGCCTCTTTCATGTCCTTCCCGATCGCCACGCGGCGATCGGGAAGGGAGACGCGGTCGGGATGCTTCTGGTGCTGAGCACTGTAGAGCTTCAGCTCGGCCAGCGACGCCTCCTTCACCTGGAGCTTGCGGCGCAGCGTTTCGAGCTCGGCCTTGTCGTTCGCAACGGCCTTGTTGTGCGGCCCGAGTACGGCGATATCGAGCCGCTCCTCTTGCTGGCCGATCCGGCGCAGTAAGTCCTTCCGTTCGTCGTAGATTTCCTTGAAGTGGACGCCGAGGATCGGGTCGGCCGGGGCGCGTAGGCGGTCGATAAAGTCCACCTCGTCCAGTCGCGCCTTCGCCTTGCTGATCTCGGTCTCCTGCAGGACGATCTGCTGGGCCACCCATTTCTGACAATTGTCGTCGTAGAAAAGGATTTTGAGCAGCGGGTAAACGGCGGCGAGGTCGGCACCGTACAGGAGGGCGACTAAGAGCGCGCAGCCCATTGAGACGGCGAACCGGACGCGGTACGGCCACGCGAACCTGACGAGCCGGGTGAAATTCTTCATAGTTTGCCAGCGCTGAAGACGGGGCGACCCAAGTGCCTCCATGCCACCCGCGGCCGGCTCGAACGCCGACGTTGGGCTTTGGGCTGCCGAGGATGTACCATGAGCCGGGGGCCTTGACAATCCGACTTCCTCGGCCCCATCGGCCGCGCTCCGCGCGGCGGCGATTCCCGGTTTGTGGAAGAGACGTCGCCGAGCGCGTCCGACCCGCAATGGTCAGACCGGCCCTTGCTGCCGTTGGCCGCTGCTGTGGGGGCCATCGACACTCGTCGACGGAACCGCCTCAGGGGCGGACTGAAAACCCCTCGCGAAGCGTCACCGTTCCGACTTTCCATATCGTCATTTCGTGGGCCAAGCTTTGGGACGTCCGGTCCCAGTCGTTCGCGACCCCGGACCGACGAGGCGCTGATTGGACGAATGAGATGGAGGCCTGGTTCACGTGCGCGACGGTTCGGTCGACCCATTCCAATGCAATTCGTAGAGCCGGCCATGGCCGGCCGGCCCCACATGATGGATCCTCCACCCCGACGCGTAACCTTCGCCTGACCCGAGGTGGCGATTGCGAGGGTTAAGTTCTCGCTGGTCAAAGCGTTACGTCGGGCCCGGTCGCGTGACGCACTGCCACGAGGTGATGACGGGCCAGTGTGAGTCCCTCCACGGTCAAAACGAAGCAACTGCGGTCGACGACTTCGAGTTCCGCCGCGTAACGGAAGAACCGCCGGTCGTCTCGGGGTCCGGTGGTTTCAATCCGATGGCTCACGATCGCCGTCAAAATGAGGATGCGCAGCTCGCTGTTGCCGAGCCCTTCGTCCCGCAGCCCTTGGGCCGGGACGGCGAACTGCCAGGGGTCGGCCGCCGCCTGATCGGCTTGCTCGCGAGCCTCGAGCAGCCTCGAGAGACCTTCCCACAAACGAGCGAACGGTTCGGACGCGACTTGGTAGCGACCGTGTTCTTCGGCCGGTGCGGTCATGGGCGTTGCTCCAATCCTCGGCTCGGGCCGTTTCGAAGCCGGGCTCACTGGCGGCAGTCGAGTCGCGCCGTGGTGGGCTCCGTTGCCCGGCCGGCGCTCGCTAGCGATCGCCGCGCGGCCACATTGCCGCGCTGCGCTGCTCACCGGCGCCTAGGACGCAGGCCGGTGCCCCCCTTTGGCTTCGCCGCCAAGGGGAGCCACGGACGCACGAGCGATCTTGGCTTCTCGCACACCCGCGTGCTCACACTCCCCCAGGACACATCACGTGATCTGTCAAATGACTTGGTTGCATTTCCCAGGCATAACCGGGCAAGATTTGTTACCAAATTCGTTTCGTCCGAACAATGGGGTATTCAGGAGGATTGGGTGGAAGGTTGTGTGTTGATCTTTGTCAACGACGAGCCCCAATCGAGGCGGCGGCGAGGCCGATTGTCGGGAATCGAGAATGGATCTTATTCCCGATCGGGCCACGGATTCGACGACGGAATCCGTCTTGGAAAAAGCAGCGATCCGGGTTAGCATCCGCGGCGCGGGAGACTCCGCCACCACAGGCGACCGGTGACTCCGTCAGGGAGGACGGGATGAAGGCGCTCGCGCTGGTCGACGCCCCGGACCACGTCTGCTGCCGCTATCGGCTGCGGGCCTTTGAGCCGGCGCTCCGCGCGGCAGGATGGACGCTCACGCCCCAGGCCTTGGCCCGGCGGGCGTTCGGGCGTCTCGCGCAATTCGCCCGTGCCGCGGACTTCGATATCGTGATCCTGCAGCGCAAGCTCTTGCCCCGCTGGCAGTTCGCCCTGTTGCGGCGGAGCGCGCGGCGCTTGGCGTTCGACTTCGACGACGCGGTCCTCTATCGCGACTCCTACGACCCGCGCGGTCCGCACAGCCGGCGCCGGCTGGGCCGCTTTGGCCAGACCGTACGGGGGGCCGATACGGTCATCGCGGGCAATGACTTCCTGGCCGATTGCGCGCTCCGCGCCGGGGCGAGGCCGGAACGCGTTCAAGTCATCCCGACCTGCATCGAGACGACAAGGTATCAACCCAACCCTCGTCCCGAAGGGGCGACCGGGCTGGAGCTCGTCTGGATTGGCTCATCGAGCACGCTCCAGGGCCTGGAGCAACAGCGTGCCTTGTGGGAACGGGTCGGGCGCGAGGTCCCGGGGGTGCGCTTGCGGGTCATCTGCGACCGGTTCCCGTCGTTCGACGGCCTTCCCGTGGTCGCCGTTCCTTGGTCCGAGGCGACCGAGGCGGCCGATCTGGCGGCGGGGGACGTGGGGATTTCCTGGGTTCCAGACGACCTCTGGAGCCGAGGTAAATGTGGACTGAAAGTGCTCCAGTACCAGGCGGCGGGCCTGCCGGTGATCGCCAACCCGGTCGGAGTGCACCCCGAAATGATCGAGCCGGGGGCCTCCGGGTTCTTGCCGAAGACGGATGACGATTGGGTGGATGCCGTCCGGGCGCTGGCGATCGACCCCTCGCTCCGGGCGCGTTTGCGGACCGCGGCACGGGCGAGCGTGGATGCGTACTATTCCGTGGCGGCGTGGTCGTCGGCGTTCGTCACGGCCTTGGCCGAACCCGGGTCGCGGATCCCATCGCCCCGTTCTCGCCCGTTCGGCCACGCCCGCCCGCCGGGCCGGCCCGGGCGCAGACCGCACCTGGGCATGAAGCGTGCCTCATTGCCTTTCGCGCACGACTCCTCCGACCAGAAACACAAGCACTGGGAAGGGCGTGCCGAATGAAGGGCGGAATCTTGCTGGGCGGTGAAGACCGGAGCCACGCCGGGCCGCTCGGTGAATCGCAACGGCAGGTTCGTCCTGCTCAGCCACTGCCTGTCCCGAGCCTTCGGAAGCGCGCTGGGGACCTGTGCAGGCAATGGCTGATCAAGGCGATGAGCTGGGTGATCCGCACGACACCGAGCCAGCGCCCGTCGGAACGCCTGTTCGGGCCGCCCGAGTGGAGCTGGGTCCAGGCCGGAGACGTCGGCTGGTGGGTCCGCGCCGACTGGCGCGAACCGTTGCTCGGTCCCCATGGGCTGCGCCTCGACGAGTGGCGCCGGCGGGGGCGGCTCACCGTGGTCAAGACCGGGCCGCACCGGGTCGTCTATCGCGTCGACCTCGACGAGGGAGCGGTCTTTATCAAGCACTTTCTCGTCCCGGACTTCCGTGCCAAGCTCCGCCAGTGGTTCCGGCGCGGCAAGGGGCGCAACGAAGGCCGGCGCACCCGCTACCTGTCCGCCATCGGCGTACCGACGATCACGCCCGTCGCCCTCGGCGAGCAGCGCAAGCGGTTCTTCCTGCTCGAGAA
>JARLIH010000293.1 GCA_031291845.1 Isosphaeraceae bacterium
TCATCGACGCGCGCCGCGCGACGATCAGCGCGCCTCATCAACGCGCGCCGCGCGACGACCAGCGCGCTCGAGCGCGGCGCTGAGTGTCTCTCACAGCGCGCAGCGCGCAAAAAAATCGCGCAGCGCGGAAATTTTTTTCCGCCGCGCGCGCTGCGATCGTTCGAATGCGTAAGAGCGCTGCGCTGCGCGCGAGCGCCGACAAAGCAACGAATGCAGCGCGCGCGAAGATGGCAAAAAACCCCGGAAAATTGCAAGTTGAATTCGATTCACCGCATCCGAAGATACGTTGATATTGCGAGTCCAACGGTGTAGTCGCACGTTTCTATGCGATTTTCAATCACAGAACGGGGCTCATTCCGGGGAAAAAGCGCGGAAAACGCGCGCAGACGGTCCATCTTCTACTTCCCGACGGCGATCCATTTCGCTATGTAGTGTGAGGTGTGATCGGTGGTTTGGTGCCGGTCAACAACGGATCGCTCATCGAGAGGGTTCGACACAATGGCAGTGAAGAAGAAAGAGACAGCATCGTCGGCCTCCCAAACGAAGGTCGCCCCCAAGAAGGCTGCCCCGAAGAAGGCCGCTCCGAAGACCACGACGACGACGAAGAAGGCTGCCGCGCCGAAGGCGAAGGCCGCTACCCCGAAGAAGGCCGCCCCGAAGAAGGCCGCCCCGGTGAAGCTCACGGATAACCAGACCGATCTCCTTCGCAAGGTTCACACCGCGGGCACGAGCGGCCTGGCGGCCGAGAACAAGGCGCTGACCAAGAACCTCGAGGCCCTCACGGCCAAGAAGCTCATCAAGAAGGGCGCCAAGAACAAAGCGACCGGTCACGTGCACTATCACGTGTCCAAGGCCGGCGAGAAGCACCTGGGCTCATCTTCGAGCACGTCGCCTTCGTCCTCTTCCTGAGGCGAGCGCGCCGGGGCATCGAAGCGCGACGCGCCGGGGCCGCTCGCGGGCCCGGCCGTCAGCTCTCTTGCGTCACGTTGGCCCGTCCCTCTCGGCGCGAGAGGGGCGGGCGGGACCGTCGCGAAACGGAGTGTTTCGGCAGCGGGCATGGCGGCCCTTTTCGCTTCGTTTCCGTTCCTTTCGCGCCGTGCGACGGGGTCCGCTCAGGACACGAGCGGCTCCGGATACAAGGGCGTGCAGTCCACGAGGCGAGCGCCTTCGCCATCGTGCACCGCCATCTTCGCGCCGGCCCACAGGCTCGCGCCGGCGAACCGTCCATCCTTGGAAACGCAGTAGAACTTCACGTCGAAGTTGGGCCGCCCCTTCGCATCGCGGAGGCGGGGGCTCTTGTTCGTGGCGGCAACACGCTTGGCCGCTTCGAGCACCGCCTCCTGGGGCGACAGCCCCCTGCGCAGGACGTCGACCATGGCGAAGCTCGAGCAGTTCAAGAGGTTCGCCTCGCCACGACCCGTCGAGCCGGCCGACCCCGCGGCGTTGTCGAGGTACAAACCCGCGCCAAGGATCGGCGAGTCGCCCACCCGGCCGGGGATCTTGAAGTACAGACCCGAGGTCGTCGTCACGCAACCGAGGTTGCCGTGCGTGTCGAGCGCTGAGCAGTGGATCGTCCCGTGCTCGCGCTTGAAGAACTCGCGCACCAAGGGGTCGAGCTCGTTGTCGGGAGGCGCGATCCAGTCGCTCTCCTTGCCGTTGGTCTCCTTCCAGTGCAGCCAGATCTTGCGCGCTTCGTCGGTCAGCAAGTTGATCTCCGGAAACCCGTGTGCGCGGGCAAACTTCAGCGCGCCCTCGCCGACGAGCAAGCAGTGATCGGTGCGCTTCATGACGAGCCGCGCGACGGCGGCGGGGTGCATGATGTTGTGCAGCGAGGCGACCGACCCGCCGCCGTGGGTCGGGCCGTGCATGACCGCGGCGTCGAGCTCGACAACCCCTTCCTCGTTGGGGATGCCGCCGTAGCCGACGGTGCGGTCGCTGGGGTCGGCCTCGACGATCGCGACGCCCTCGATCGCGGCGTCGAGCGGGTCCGCCCCTGCCTTGAGCAGCTCCATCGCGCGTTCGACGGTGCGCAGGCCGTTGGCGCTCGAGATGACCACGGGCCGGTGGTTCCCCACCGGCCTGCGCGGCTCGGCCCCGAGACCGAGCGCCGACGCCCCCAGCGTGGCGATGGCGCTGGCGGAGATGAAGTCACGGCGATTGACGTTCTGCGACATGGATCTCTTTCCTTCTCGGGCCGGAGGCGCGGCGGAACACGATGGACCGCGCCCGCGCGCCATCATAATGGCTGCGGCGCACCCTGGCCACGACGCGCAGAGCGCCATTGCCGCACCGCCGCCCCCATCAAGCGGTGGGTGGCACGCCCAGAGTCCGCGATGCGCGTGCCACCCAGCCGCATGAGCCACCATGGGAAGGGGGAAGCATGACGAGCAGGAATTGATCACTCGCTCGAGTTGCTCTTGGCTGATCCGCCGCGCCCCGCTAAGATACGCCCCGCGCCCGGGAGTCCCGCTTCGCGAACACTTCGATCATTCGGACGCGGGAAAGGCGAGAACGGTCATGGATGACTCGTTATCGACACGGCGTGCCCTCGCGCCTTGGCTCACCATCGCGGCCCTCACAGCGCCGCAGGGGTGTGCGGCGCTGAACCCGGTCGGAACGACCGCCACGAATATTCTGCGCCATGCGCAGAGCGATCCCGACCCGAACGTCCGGTACCTCGCGTACTCGAAGCTCGGCTCGGCCAACGTCTATGACAACGAGGAGCAAAAGCGCGAGGTCCTCCGCGTCCTCGTGAAGCGGCTCGAGTTCTCCCAGGAACCCGTCGCCAGCCGCGCGATGATCTGCCGGACGCTCGGCGAGCTGCGGCTCCCCGAAGCGCACGATGCGCTCCTCAAGGCGGTGGACGACAACGACGCGATCATCCGCGTCGAGGCCTGCCGCGCGCTCGGCAAGGTCGGCCGGCCGGAGGACGCTACGGTCCTCTGCCGGGTCATGACCGTCGACACGTTGCTCGACGCCAAGATCGCCGCGATCGACGGCCTGGCCGCGCTCAAGCCCAAGGACCCGCGCATCCTGCAAGTCCTGGTCGAGGGGATGGACAACGACCTCCCCGCGATCCGGCTCTCCTCCGTCCAGGCCTTACGCGCCATCACCGGCAAGGACCTCGGCGTCGAACCCAAGCCCTGGCGCGAGCTCGTCCAGCCGATGCTCGCCCAGCAACCAAGCGCCGCGGCCGACGCCGCCGTGCAGCCGGTCGGCACGACGAAGTGACGGGCCCCCTTCGGGGAAGATCACCCATTCGCCTTGTCACTCATCGGGGGGTCGTCGCCCTTCCGAGCCCCGAAACGGGGCGGCCAGTTGTTAGCCACCGGTGTGAGCCCCGGAGCAACTCCGGGCGTGCCACCCAACGGCAACCGATCGGTCGACCCACCCGTCGCTCGCGCTGCTGCCGTGGCCGGTTTGGCCCGCGACGTGCGATAATGGCCCAGGGCGAGCGAACCACGCTCGTCCAGCCTGTGTCGCAGTGGGTCAGGGGTCGAGCGCGCCGCGAGGGTCCATGGATACGCACACGCTGGAGCTGCTGGAGTTCGAGAAGGTCCGCACGCTGGTCGCTGCGCGCGCGGCGTGCTCGCTGGGCAAGGACGAAGCCCGGCGCATGGAGCCGAGCCGCGACCTTGGCGAGATCCGCGCCCGGCAGGCCCTGACGACCGAAATGGCCGACGCGCTCGTCGCCGGCCTGACACCCCCGTTCGGCGGCCTGCACGACGTCAGGCCTCTCGTCCGGCGCGCCCAGGTCGGCTCCATGCTCGCCCCCGAAGAGCTCGCCGAGATCGTCGAGAGCCTCCGCGCCGTGCGGAACCTCGACCAGTGGCTTGCCCGCGTCGGCGACGAGTTCCCGCGCCTCGGGGCCTTGAAGCGCGAGGTCGGCGAGTTCTCCAGCGTCATCAACGCGATCGAGGGGTGCCTCGACAACCGCGGCAAGGTCCTCGACACCGCCAGCCGCAAGCTCTCCGAGATCCGCCGCGAGGTCGGCCAGGCCGAGGAGCGCATCCAGGAGACGCTCCGCAGGATGCTCCGCTCCAGCGAGCTCAAACGCATCTTGCGTTACCCGAACTTCACGATGGTCGGCCACCACTACGTACTGCCGATCGCCAAGGAGCACCGCGGCGAGATCCAGGGCTCGGTCCACCGCACCAGCGCGAGCAACGAGACGGTCTTCGTCGAGCCGCAGGCGATCGCCGAGCAGTCGGCACAGCTCTCGTTCCTGCGCGCCCGCGAGGCCAAGGAAGTCCGGCGCATCCTGCGCTGGCTGACCGCGCAGGTGGGGCAGGTGGCCGACTCGTTGCTCGGCTCGCTCACCACGCTCGCCGAGCTCGACCTGGTCTTCGCGCGCGGACGGCTGAGCCTCGACTACAAGATGTCGCCCCCCGACTTCAACACGGAGGGCCGGCTCGTCCTCCGAGGGGCGCGGCACCCGCTGCTCGAAGCCCTCTTTCGCGGCGAGTTCAAGACCCCCGCACCGGAGACGGACGGCGACGAACCACCGCCTCCGCCCGAGCCGACCGAGCCCCGGTCGGTTGTCCCGATCGACGTCCATCTCGGGCTGCGGTTCAACATCCTCGTCGTGACCGGGCCGAACACGGGCGGCAAGACCGTGGCCTTGAAGACCGTGGGCCTGCTGGCGGTGATGGCGCAGGCGGGCCTCCACGTCCCAGCGCACCAGGGGTCGCAGCTCCCCGTCTTCGACGCGGTCCTGGCCGACATCGGCGACGAGCAGAGCCTCGAACAGTCGCTCTCCACGTTCTCATCCCACATCCGCCGCGTGTCGGAAATTCTCTCGAAGGCGACCGAACACTCGCTCGTCATGCTCGACGAGCTGGGGGCCGGCACCGACCCCGCCGAGGGCGCAGCACTCGGTCGCGCGATCCTCGACGAGCTCGACAGCATCGGCTGCCGCGCGATCGTCACGACGCACCTTGGCGACCTGAAGACCTACGCCTTCACGAACCCGCGGACCGAGAACGCCGCCGTCGAGTTCGACCTCGAGACGCTACGTCCCTTGTACCGGCTGCACACCGGCGATATCGGCCAATCCAACGCGCTTCAGATCGCGCGGCGGTTGAACCTGGCCGAGCACCTGGTTGCCCGCGCGGGCCGTTACTTGCAGGAAGCGCAGGGCGACCGAGTGCCGGAGCTCGAGATCGTCCAGAAGCTTCGCCAGGAGGCCGAAGCCGCGCGCCAGTCGGCCCTCACGGCGCAGGCCGAGGCCGAGCGCAGCCGCGAGGCCCTGGCCCAGCGCCTGACCGACTTGCAGCGCGAGGCCGAAAACGACGCCCGCCTCGTCGAAGCCCGCGCACGCCTCCAGCCGGGCGACCGCGTCGTCGTCCCCCGCTTCGGCTACGACCGCCCCGGTCGCGTCGTCAAGCTCGACCCGCGCAAGAAGACAGCGGTCGTCGCGATCGGCATGATGCAGTGGGACGTCGCGATCGACGAGCTGATCCCCCAGGTGGTCCGCACCCCCGACGTCCCCGCCGCGCCGGCCGGGGGCAAGGGCAAGACGGGCGCAGCGCGCGGCGCCGGACGGCTCGAGGATTTCCGCGACGAGACCGGATGACCGTAGGGTGCATGAAATGCGCCAATGTATTTCATGCACCCGACAACGCATTACGAGTACACTGGTAGTGTGTCGTAAACCCGAATTCGTCGTGCGGCGAAGCCGCACGCCTGTAGGGGCGGGTTTCAAACCCGCCCAGCAATACGAATCAAATCTTTCCTGCCGCGCCGACGGCGGATTGTCCCAAGAAAACGAGAAGGGCGGGTTTCAAACCCGCCCCTACACCTCCGCGTCCCGCTCATCCACCCGACAAAGCATGGCGCGCGAGGATGACCGCCCCACGCACGGGCTCGGCCACGGCCGTCGCGCTCGGCACGTAGCCCAACCGTTTGAGTTCGTCCAGCAGGCCCTGCCGCACCGCGTCCGCCGCCAGGAGAAATCCCCCCGCGCAGGCCAGGGGAAGGTCCCCCGAGGTCCAGCCCAGCGCCCGTGCCACGGCCGCCACGGCCTGTGCCAATTCACGGCCGGCGGGCGCCAAAAGATCGTCCACGACAGTGGGGTCTTGCTCGGACGCCGCCAAGACCGCGGGCGCGAGCCCCGCGATCCGCGCGCGATCCATCACCGGCGCGTGGAGCGCGGGGATCAGCCCCTGGATCTCCGCGACTCCGAGCGCGGCCAGAAGATGACTCGTCAACGGATCCGGCTCGAGTGCCCGCACGTCCCGGCCGTCCGCCCGGCGCACCACCCTCCGGAACGCGGCAAGGACAACGGCGTACGCGCTTCCCTCGTCTCCAATGAGCGGACCCCAGCCCCCCGCCCGTGCCGTTCTGCCGTCGCGGTCGCGGCCGACGGCAATCGACCCCGTGCCGGCGATCACGCCAACCCCCCAACCCTCGGGCGTCCCCGCCGCGAGCGCGAGGTCGCCGTCCGTCACCAGCAAGAGCCGGCGGGAAAGCGGCCGGCCCCCGGCCCAGTCCCGGAGCAATCGCTGGTCGTCGGGACGCGCGAACCCCGCCAGGCCGAGACACGCGACGTCGACCTCCCGCACCGATTCGCCGGCCGCGTGAAACGCCCGGTCGATCGCGTACTCCAAGGCCGCGAGCGCGGCCGGCACTCCGATCGCCTTCGGGTTCGACGGCCCCGCGAGCCCGCGCCCGAGAACGTTGCCGTCCGCCTCGGCCAGCCAGGCGACCGTGCTCGTGCCACCACCGTCGATGCCGAGCAACCGTGGGCCGTTCATGGAGCGTCGTTTCTCGCCGCAGCGCGGACGGCTTCGCGGACCATGCCGCCGTTCTCGTCCAGGTACTGCCGCGCCTGCTCGGGGTCGACGCCCGCCAGGCACGCCACGAGCGCCCGCTTGAGCTGACCGCCCGAGCGGTCGAGCAGGTCACCGGCCTGCGCGTCATCCAGCCCCGCCAGCTCGCGCAAGATGCGACGGCTGCGAATGCGCAGCTTCTCGTTCGTGGGCTGCAGGTCGATCATGCGGTTGCCGAGCGTCTTGCCGATCCGGACCATCGCCCCCGTCGTGATCATATTCAGGACCAGCTTCGTGGCCGTACCCGCCTTCAAACGGGTCGAGCCCGCGAGGATCTCGGGGCCGACGAGCGGAGCGATCTCCAGGTCCACCGCCTCGCCCAGCAGGCTCGGCCGGTTGCAGATAATGCCCACCGTGGCGAGCCCCGCCCCTTTCGCGTACTTCACCGCGCCCAGGGCGTAGGGCGTGCGGCCCGAGCTGGCGATGCCGACAACCAGGTCCCTGGGCGAGACGTTCAGCCCCTGGAGGTCCGCAGCGCCCCGCGCGGGGTCATCCTCGGCCCCCTCCACCGCACGGGTCAGGGCCACCGGACCGCCCGCGATCAGCCCCACGACCATCTCCGGAGGCGTGCCAAACGTCGGCGGGCACTCCGACGCGTCCAGCACCCCGAGCCGCCCCGACGTCCCCGCCCCGATGTAGATCAAGCGCCCCCCTAGGCGAAACCGCTCGGCCGTCCATTCGATCGCGAGGGCGATCGCCTCCGACTCCGCCCGGACCGCCGCGACGACCTTCGCATCCTCTGCGTTCATCAGCGCGACGATCTCGGCCGCACTCAGGCAGTCGAGCGTTTCGGACAAGGGGTTTCGTGCTTCCGTCAGGAGGTCGTCTTCGAGTGCCATGAGATTCCACCCGCGTCGAAGGCCGCTCCGATGTTCTCGTTCCTACGCTCCGTACGTGTTTCGCATCCCGCACGGCGGATTTTCTACTGCGGCAAAGCCGCTTTCCTGTAGGGGCGGGTTTCAAACCCGCCCAGCTTCACCAATGAACACGTTCCTGTCGTGCGAGTGGCCGTTCGGATCTGGGGA
>JARLIH010000026.1 GCA_031291845.1 Isosphaeraceae bacterium
CGCCGGGCTCGGCGCCGCCGAGGGCGGTGATCCCCGCGCAGCCGGCGTCGAACGCGGCGGCCCAGGTGCGCGGGTCGTCGGGCGGGCCGGAGCGCAGCGCGTCCGCAGCGCGGAGGAAGAAGACGCCGTAGAGTGCGCCGGATGTGCCTCCCATCGCCCGTTCGAGGCTCAGGCCGACCGCGTCGAGCGTGTTGGCGGGGTCGTCGAGTGGGTAAGACGCGATGGCTTCGTCCAGGGCGCGGGCGCCTCGGTTCAGGGTGATATTGATGTCGCCGTCCCCGACCAGGCTGTCGAGGTCGGTCAACGAGTGCGCAGGGTCGTCGAGGGCAGGGAGGTGCTCGTTCTCCAGGGCGACCGCCACGGCGCGGAGCGCTTCGCGAAGTTGTAAGCCCGCGGGAGTGCGCGGCGGTTCGGACGCGGCCGGGGGACGTTCCGCGTCCGGGAGTGAGCTTTCTTCGGGCGCTCGGGGGCGTCCGCGCGCGGCGCGCCAAGCGGGAGCGTCCGTCACGGCGTCGAGACGGGCGAGCCGGCGGTCATCAAGCGGCAGGACGCTCAGCGAAACGCCGGCCATCTCCAGGGCGGACAGGAACGTGCCGGCGTAGGCACGCTCAACCACAATTCCGAGTGCGGCAAGCGCTGACAGGGCGTGGCGGGCGACGATGGCCAGCTCCATGGGCGGGGTGGACCCGAGGTTGTTGATCAGCAGGGCGACCCGGTCGCCCGGCTGGTGGCGGGCATCGGCCAGGATCGCGCCCAGAAGGTGGTCGACCAGCGCGTCGGCCGGCTCCAGCGGGGCGCGGCGGACTCCGGGCTCACCATGGATGCCGAGACCGAGCTCGACATCTCCGTCCCCCAGCGTAAAGCCGGGCCGGCCTGCGGCGGGGACGGTGCAGGGGGTTAGGGCAACGCCCATCGTGCGCACGGCCTCGGCGGCGGCGCGGGCCTCGGCGGCGACATCGGCCAGGCTCGCGCCCGCTTCAGCGGCCGCCCCGGCGACTTTGTGAACGAAGACCGTGCCCGCGATCCCGCGTCGGCCGGCGTTGTCGGTCGACCGGGCCAGCGCCACGTCGTCGGCAACGATCGCCGTTTCCACGTTCAGTCCCTCGGCCCGCGCCCGTTCGGCGGCGAGGCCGAAGTTGAGACGGTCCCCGGTGTAGTTCTTGACGATCAAAAGGGCCCCCGGCGTTCCGGCCACTGCGCGAATGGCGGCCAGAACAGCGTCGGGGCTGGGCGACGTGAAAACGTCGCCGGCGACGGCCGCGCTCAACATTCCCCGGCCGACGTACCCCGCGTGCGCGGGCTCGTGGCCGCTCCCCCCGCCCGAGATCAGGGCCACTTGCCGTCCACGGACGGCTTCGGCGTCGGCCCGCACGACGACCGTCCGGCCCGGCAGCCTCCGCAAGCCGGGGTCAAGCGCGACCAGGCCCTGCACCATCTCCTCGACGACCCGATCGGGGCGATTAATGAGCTTCTTCATGACCGCGGCCCATGGGATTTCGGGGACTTGTTCGACGCCCTGGCGCGTTGTACCTTAAGGGAATAGCGCACGATTCTCCATCTTCCTTCTCGTTTCCGACTCCGGCGTCTCGACGTTCTCGGGTCGTTGCCGAACCCTGAAGGTACACCATGGTCGATCCCCAGGAGTCGCGTTTCTGGAAGGCCGCCTTCCAGAGCGAGCTCATTGACGCCGACGGTCTGAAAGCTTGCTGGGACGCGATCCCGCCCGAAAAGCGCGTGGGGGACCAGCTCCAACTCGACCGCCGCCTGGCCCGGCAGGCGGTCCACGCCGGCCTGCTCACGTTGTGGCAGGCGCAGCAGCTTCTCGCAGGCCGCTCGACCGGTTTCAAAATCAACCGGTACACGCTGCTCGACCTGATCGGGCAGGGGGGGATGGGCCGGGTCTACCTGGCGAAAGATACGCGGCTGAACCGGCGCGTCGCCCTGAAAATCCTTTCACCCGAGCGCGTCAACAACCCCCGCGCCATCGCCCGCTTTCAGCGCGAGGCGCGCGTCGGTGCGCAGCTCCAGCACGAGAACCTCGTTCGCATCTATGACGAGGGAGAAGCGAACGGCAAGTGCTACCTCGTGATGGAGTTCATCGAGGGAAAAAACATCGGCACCTTGATCGCCGACAACGGGCCGATGACCCCCGGCATCGCCGCCAAGCTGGTACGGCAGGTCGCGCTCGGGCTCGAGCACGCCCAGCAGAAGGGCCTGATCCACCGCGACGTGAACCCGTACAACATCCTCGTCACGAACGACGGTGTGGCCAAGTTGACCGACCTCGGCTTGGCCATCGACCTGGCCGAGCAGGAACCGGTAACTCGCGACGGCGCGACCGTCGGCACGTTCGATTACGTGTCGCCCGAGCAGGCGCGGCACTCGCACTCGGTCGACACCCGGAGCGACATCTACTCGCTCGGTTGCACGATCTACCACATGCTCGCGGGCCGGGTGCCGTTTCCGAGCCCGAGCCTGCCCGAGAAGCTTTTTGGCCATCAGGCGCTTGAGCCGGAAGCCCTCGCGGGGCTCGTACCGGGCGTCCCGGAGGGCCTTGTGGACATCGTTCGCAAGATGATGCGGAAGATTCCCGACGAGCGCTATCAGAGCCCCAAGGAAGTGGCACAGGCGCTCGAGCCGTTCGTCGAGGGGCTTGAGCTGAGCTCGAGCTCGTCGCGCGACGACACGCTCCCGTCGCGGCAGGTCTCACCGGTCGCCGAGACGCGGGTGATGAGCCACGTCGAGCCAGCCCCCGCGCTGCCTCCGGCCCCGGCCGCACCAGAGGCCGGCCCCAGCCTGGACCTGGGGATCAATCTGGGGGGCGAGCCTCCCGAGCCGGCCGAGGCAGGGATCGACCTGGGCATCGCTCTCGATTTCGGTGGGGGCAACGCGCCCGCGGAGCCGGCGGCGAAACCGTCCGCCCCACCGCCCCAGGCCGCCCCTGCGAAACCGGCCGCTGTCGCACCCAAACCCGCTCCACCGAAGGCCGCGCCGCCGCCGCCCAAGCCCGCGCCCGTGGAGGTGCCGCTGCCCGACTTCACGCTCGGCCTCAGCGGGGAACCGGCGGCGGCAGAGCCCGTGAATCTCGGCCTCAACCTGAACCTGGAGCCCCCGCCCCCGGCGACAGCGCCTCCCGCGAAAAAGCCCACCGCTCCGGCGGTGGCCCCTGCACCCGCTGCCAAGGCGCCGGCTCCCGCGAAACCGACACCGCCGGCGAAGCCCGCTCCTGCCGAGGCCCCAGCGCTCGTGCCCGATTTCGCGTTCAACCTGGGAACGGAGGGGCCGCACGAGGACGCCCTGAACCTGGGCCTCAATCTGGATCTCGCCCCTGCGCCGGCGGCCGCACCCGCCCCCAAACCCGCCGCGGCGAAAGCAGCCCCACCGCCCAAGCCCGCACCTCCGCCGGTCCCCGCCGAAGCTCCGGCCGCGGTGCCCGACTTCGTCTTCAGTCTCGGCGGCGAGGCGCACGACGAAGCACCGCTCGGACTCGGTCTCGACCTCGGACCTGCGCCGGCACTTGCCGGGACCAAGCCGCCACCGAAGCCGGCCCCGCCGAAGCCCGCCCCGCCTCCTCAGCCCCAGGCGGTCGAGGATGACGAAGACGACGAGGACGAGGATGAAGAGGAGGAGGGAGAAGAAGCGGAGGTCCGTGAGAAAAAGCCACGCAAACTCGATCGCCGCGTCCTGATCGGCGCGGGGGTAGGGAGCCTCTTGGTCCTTGTTATCGTGGGTGCGGTCGTGGGTATGGGCCTCCTGGGCGGTAAGACCGACAAGTCGACGACGGCGAAGACCAAACAAAGCAAGGCATCCAAGAGCACGAAGGTCGCTGCCGACGGCGCGTCCAAGCCCACGAAAACGGCCAAGAGCGATGCGACCGAGACGGCCGTCGCGACCACGGTCACCACTGCCGAAAAGGCAAAGAAGTCGGTCTTCAACGAGCCGCCTATTCCCGAGGGACAGGGATTCGCGGTACGGACGGGGGGGGGAGACGTCTCGAAGGAGCCGAACCTCAAGAGCGCCATGCAGCGCGCCATCGGCAGCCGCGGCCGGGTCGTGCTGAACAACAAGGAGCCCCTCAAGCTGACGGGCGACGACGCCGTGATTAACATCTCGGGCGGGGCGCTGGTCATCGCGGCCGAGAAGGGGACGCAACCGGTG
This sequence comes from Isosphaeraceae bacterium, assembly GCA_031291845.1. Classification (GTDB taxonomy): domain Bacteria; phylum Planctomycetota; class Planctomycetia; order Isosphaerales; family Isosphaeraceae; genus DAIDJG01. Next base: position 4,159 of record JARLIH010000026.1, read on the forward strand.
CTCGAGGTCGAGATCAAGGGGGGAAACTCCTGGCTCATGACCCGCGCTGAGTCTCCGCTGACCGTGATTGGGGTGACGATCGTCGCCAAGTACGTCGGCACGCCCGGCCCCAATCCGCCCCCGGTGATTTATTCCGGGAGCAAGGTCACGCTCGACCATTGCACGTTTCGCACTTCGGGCGCGGTCCCCGGGAGCTGTGCGGTGACGGTCGAAGGCGAGTCGCTGACCGCGGTGGGTTGCTACTTCGAGAACTTCGACCGCTCGCTCGACTTCTCCGCGTTCTCCGGCCCCGGCGCGACGATCAAGCACTGCATGATGGTCCGGCCGAAGGCCAACGCGCAGCCGATCGGTTGGGCGTTGCGTGTCCGCAACCTGCCGGGGGGCAAGAGCAAATCGGCTCGCAAGGTGTTGCTGGACCACTGCACGGTCAAGGGGAAGGGGTTCGTGGAGCTGGCCGACTTCTCGTCAGAATACCCGTGCGAGGTGCAGGTCAAGGACTGCGCCGTGCTGGCCGATGCGCTGCTCGCGTGGGAGCACCCGAAGCCGGGCGACGCGCCGCTATCGCCGGAATCGCTGCGCTGGTCGGGCGTCGGCAACACGTACGACGTGCAGACCAAGAGCTGGGTCGTCCTCAATCACGACGGCACCGAACCCTTGGCCGACGGCCCGTCGGACATCAGCTCGTGGAATCAGCGGATGAGCGACCGCAATGCCGCGGGCGGGCCCCTGAAGTTCCAGACGGACGCGGGCGCCATGCCGGCCGAGGGAACTGCGCCGATCGATTTCACGATTCCGGACCAGGGGGACCTGAAGGTTGGGGCGGATCCCGAGGTCGTCGGGCCGTCGGGTAAGCCGGCGAAGTAAGGATCCGCGACGCAGCCTGGGTTCAGGCCGTCACCGTGAACAGCTTGCACGGGACGAGGTTCAAGCCTGACTTCTGATACGTTCGGGGCTCGGGCTGTGCAAACCCGTTCAAGTCGACGGTTCGGGCGCGGAGCTCGTAGGCCCCTGGTTTCAAGCCGACGAGGGTCACGGACCAAGGAAGGACGCTGAAGCGGGGCGGCCAGTCCTTGGGTTTGCCGGTCGCTCGATCAAATCCCCAGATCTCCTGCGACAACGTTCCTGCGGGGAGAACGATCTCCCAGTCGTCGGGCGGCGGCATCAGGGAGCATGGCTGCCACGCGGCGGACTTCCAGGCCGGGTCCTCTTCGGCCAGCTTGCCGTCCGTGCCGCCGTCGGGCCGCAGCCAGTATTCCACGTGTTTCAGGCCCGACCAGCCCGCCATCGCCGTTCCCTCGATCACAACCGGTTCCCCGGCCTTGAACGTGCTGGGCCCCTTGTCGAGGTAAGCAGCGGTTTTGAGGTACGAATCCGGGTCGTTGTTTTGCAGGGCGTACGTGTCGTTCGCCTTGTAGTCGTTGGTCAGGACGATGCGCTGGAGCCACTTGATCGACTTGAAGCCATGGGCCCACGGGACGATCATCCGGACCGGTCCTCCGCGCTCCGGGGGGATCTCCGCGCCGTTGAGCCGGTAGGCTACCAGCGGCGGCAGGTCCCATGGCGGCGTTTCCATCACCTGGTTGTAGCCGAGCGACGACTGGAACCGTTGCGCGGGGTCGTTGTTGTGGAATCCCCAGTAATAGACCCGCCGGACGTTGCCGACCTTTCCCACGCGCCGCAGTACGTCGCGGAGCGGCACGCCTTCCCACAAGCCCTGGCCGAGGGGCACGGGAATATTGTTGCACTGCATGGCCTTCAGGAACTTCAGCCCGTGCGTCCGGCCCAGCGTTTCGAGAGAGGCCAGATCGAGCGCCGTGCCGTCTTCGAGGCGGAGTGGATTGGCCAACTCTGCCGATCCATCGCTGACGATCTCCAGCCGCCACGTGTCGGTCGTGAGCCGGGCCTTCGCGCGCGCCTCGCCGCGGAGCGTTGAGGGCTTCGGGTTCCCCCGGCTGACGTCAACGAATTTCTCAGCGCTGGTCAAGAAACGCTTCGAAGTCGCGGGAGCATTGGGTGCGCCACGTTTGCCGTCCGCGGTCGCGCGCCGGGTCGCGAGCGCGGTCGTCAGCCCGGTCGCGGCGATCGTGCCGAGGAACTCACGGCGTGGCATGGGGTCCGGCATGAAGAAGCCTCCCCGAGGAAAGGACGGACATCAGCGCCGCCGAGCCGCAACACCGCGTCCTGGAGAAAGACTGGCGGCCTGCAACGGAGAGTGTATCCGAGGCAACTGTCGCGGTCGATCCGCGAGTCACCAACGTCGCGCCTCGCCGCGACCGAACGGATGAATCCGATCGATGGCTCTCCGGCGCGATCGATGTGGCGAGCTGACCTTCTTGACCGCCAGCGACTTGAGCGCCTCAGGCCGGTCCCGTCGGCGGCAGCGCGGTGCGCGTCGCCGGGCTCGCTGTGGACACGGTCGCCAAAGGGTGTGGAGCACGGATGCCCGGGGCGAACTGCTCCAGCAGCGACTCGGCCGCCATCGACACCTCGAGCGACAGCCGCGCGATGCGGTTGCGGAAGAGCGCGAAGAAATAGATCGCGGGGATCGAGAGGGCGATCCCTTCCAACGTCGCGAACAACGCCGTCGAGATCCCCGACGCGAGCTGGCTTGCCTGGGGCGAGGAGCCGGCGGTGGCGATCACCTGGAAACTGCGGATCATACCGTAGACCGTCCCGACCAGGCCGATCATAGGGCCGAGCGTGCCGACGGTCGCCAGGTACGTCGTGCGGTGCTCCATTTCCATCGACGCATCGTCGTTCGCCATTTCCATGGCCCGGAGGGCGGGGGTCAGGCCCGAGGGAAGTTTGCGCACGCCCGCCGCCAGGACCCGCGCGAAGAAAGAACTGTCGGTCGCGAGCCGCTGGTAGGCCTCGGTGTAGTTCTTCTGGGCGAGTAGCTCCGTAACCTCGCGCACCAGGCCCTCGGGCACGGCGACCGACTTGCGGTACTGCATGCTCATCCAGACGATCAGTGCGATGAGGTAGACCGACATGCCGAGAATGACCACGCCGATCAGGCCTGACGCGTGGATCATCCAGGCCAAGAAGGACTCGGACGATTCACCGCGCGCGGTTTCAATCGTCTCGGTCGCGACGGCCGGCGGGTTGTCCTGGGCCCGGGCGGCCCCCTGCCACGCCCCAGGGGCGAGGACCAGTCCGACCCAGAGCGCGATCAACCAGGCCCCGCGGCGGCAAGTCGGCGACATGACTCTCGGATCTCCCCGGCCGAACCGGCCTCCCTGAACGCCTCGAACCCAGCCGGTTCCGCTCAGGCCGTCCGTACGGGCTTCAGCTTAGCCAATCCGCACTTGCTGAACAACAGCCCCCGATGCGACGACAGCGCCGAGCGCACGGAAAAACGAAATCCCCGGTGCGGCCTACCCGCAACGGGGATTTCGTGGAAGAGTCGCCCAGAGCGACCGGCTCGGTCCGCCGGTTCGCTCAGTTGGCCTTGGCCGAACCGACGCTGGCGGGCGCTGGGGGCGTGACATCGCTCCCGCGCGGCAGCGGTTCCAGGCTCGGTGCCGTCGCATTCCCGGCGTTCGCCGCGACCGGCGGCTGGAACGGGCCAGGGCCCGTCGGCGGGGCCGGGGTGCTCGAAACGGTTGGGGCGGGGGCCGTGGGGTTCGTGACGATGGTGCTCTGCGGGCCGCCGACATTGAGCGTGTAGCTTTCCGCCGAAGCGACCGGAACGCCCGTATTATGTCCCACGCACGGGACCGGGAAGTCGTCGCAGGTATCGCAGTGCGTACACCCGGTGACCCCGGCCGCCAGCAACGTGACGGCCACCAGCAGACTGAACCGCAACATCCCGGTATCCTTTCCGTATTGGGTTTGGCTGTGGCCTTGAAACGGACGCACCGCGTCCCCGGTATCCCATCGCGACCGTGCTTGTCCGGGGCGCGCCCCCGCGCCGGCGGCGCCGACGCGAGACATTACGTACATCGGCACGCCATCCCCCCCGGTTCAATGGAAAAACCGCGGTCGGTTCACCTAGCCCGCAAAGCCTCCGCAATGAGCCCAAAAAGCGGACGGCTGGGCCGAGGCGTGAGAACCCGAAGCCTTCCGGAAGTTTTCCGGTGCTCGCCGCAGAGCTGTAGGGCCGGCCGTTGCCGGCCGTGGTGGTCGCGCTGGGCGATTGCAAAGTGACTTGTAGGCTGATTGGGGCGGCATCTTCGGAGGCTTCGACGGGCATGTCACCCGACGCGTCGGAGGTTCTCGGTCTGCAACTTTTGTCGTTGTCCTGGCTGCCGGCGTGTGACGTTCGTCTAATCGTCGCCCGTGAAAGTCGATCCCGGGGACCATCAGCATTTCCTTCGGTATCTCTCTCAAGAAAATCGGACCACCCCCGAATTCCTTGTGGTGACCCGCTTCGAGATCGGCCGGCGGACGACTTTCCCGAAGTTCGGTCCAAATAATGGGAACAACGGCCCGAATCACCTTCATGGGGGAATCCACCACCTCTGTGGTCCCCTCAGATCGCGATACGGCCGAAGGCTAGGCAATTCGGGCAATTCAGGAGAAATCAACATGGCATGCTCAGTGATCAAGAAAGGGCTGCTCGGTGCCGCCTTGGCGGCGGGGGCACTGTACGTGACGTTCGGCACGTCAGCCCCAAGCTACGTGCGAACGGCCTTCCACAAGGTGCGTGGCCACGCCCACAACGCGGTTCCGGTGCAGTTCGAGATCGACCGGGCGGAGGAAGAGGTGCGACGCCTGGACGCGCCGATCAAGGAGACGATCGCGGCGTACTACCAGACCCAGGTCGAGGTCGAGTACCTGGAGAGCGAAGTCGCGACGGTCAAGACCAACCTCGAACGTGAGAAGAGAGGGCTTCAAGCGCTGCGCGACCGGGTGAAGACCGGGGACCTGAAGTTGACCGGCAGCGCCAGCTACACGGCCGAGGAGATCAACTCGGACCTGACGCGCAAGCTGGACAACTTCAAGTACGTCTCCAAGATCCTTCAGGACAAAGAGTCGACGCTGAAGGCAAAGCGGAAGATCATGGACGCCGCTCGCCAGCAGGTGGGCAACCTGAAGTCGCAGAGGCGCGAGCTGACGACCAAGATCGAGGCGATCAAGGCGCGGCTCCAGCAGATCGAGACGGCGAAGCAGACCAACGAGTTCAACTTCGACGAAAGTGCGCTGTCGCAGGCCAAGAAGAACATCGCCGACCTGGAGAAGCGCGTCGAGGTCCAGGCGAGGATTGCCGAAGCCGAGGGCAATTTCTCGGACACGCTGCCCCTGTATGTCGAGCCGGGCCGCGACGTGATCAAGGAGATCGACGAGGAGCTCGGGACGACGCCCAAGGACGGCGCGAAGGCCGACAAGAGCCTGTAACCCTTTTGGTCGGTGGCACGCGGCGGGGGCCGCGCGCCACCGGTCGTTTGTGCTGGTCGATTCTCCTGTTCCCTTCGGCCCCGTGCCCCCGGCACCATCCTTGACCCTGAGGTGGTGCCGGGGCGGCGGTCCCTGCGGAGCCCGTTGGACTGGACCGTGGGGTTCGGTCCGGGAAAGAATGAATAAAGGACCTCAAATGGTCCCCCCCTCGCAACGGCGGAGTATGACTCCCCCATGGTCAAACCGGGCGGCTATCGAACCATGCTGGGACACTGGCGGATTGTCTTGCGGCAGGCGGAGGAGGCCGCGCGTGCGGGTCGCTACGACGAGGCGGTGGCACTCGTGAGCCGGCCCGACGTGGCGGACCACCGTAACGCCCTCCACCTTCGGGGCCGGTTGGCCCAGGAGTTGGTTGCGCGGGCCTCGCGCCGGGGGTGTGCGGACGACGTCTCGGGCGCGATCGACGACCTGGACCTGGCCGAGCGGATCGGCGCTCCGCCTGACGCGTTGGCGGCCGCGCGGCTGAGCCTCGCCGACCTGGTCGCGGCCGAGGTGCGGGCCGACCTCGACGCGGGCGAGCCGGCTCGGGTGGCCGAGCGGATCGAAAAGCTGGCGAAGCACAAGGTCAGCGGGCCTTCGCTCCGGCGGACGCGCGAGATTGCCGAGGCGTGGCAGGCCGCACTTGATGAAGCACGCCGGGGCGAGTTCGGACGCGCACAAGACCATCTCGATCGCGCCGAGCGGCTGGCGAACGGGAGCGCGCCCGCAGCGCTCGCCGTCACGCGCCGCGAGATCGAAACGCGCCAGAAAACGGCCGCGCCGAAGGTCGAGGCGCTGTACCAGGTCCTTGCTACGGGCAAATGGCCCGAGATCCTCGCCGCGGCGGAGGCGGTGCTGGATACCGTCCCCGAGCACCCGGCCGCGCGTCAGTCGCGGGCCAACGCGTGGCACCAGATCGCGGCGATCGCGCCGGCGGCCAAGGCGAGCTTCCCCCAGCCCGGGGCGCGTGTCCCTCAGGCGCCGCCGGCTGCGGAGCAGGAACCCGAAGGTGCCTCGTCGGAAGGAATCGTGTGGCTGAACGCCACCGTCCGTCCGGCGGACGGTCCGCTCCGACCGAGGCCTCGCCCCGCCGTACCAGCGCGCCGCTTGCCTGCGGCTCGCACCGTCGCCCAACGCAGCGATCCGGGGCCGAGCGGGCGGTTTCTCCTTTGGGTCGACGCGGTCGGCGGTTATCTTGTGTGCTTGGATCATCAAGTCATCCTCGGCCGCGCCGGCTCCGATAGCCAGGCCGACGTTCCCCTGATGGGGGACCTTGCGCGGCACCACGCGACGATCGTGCGCGATGGCGAGAGCTACGTCATCCGGGCACAGCAAGCGACTTACCTCAACGGGAAGAAAGTCGAATCGGCCCCGCTCCGGGACGGCGATGTCATTCGCCTCGGACCAAGCGTGGAGCTCGAGTTCCGCCAGCCGAGCCCTGTGAGCGCGACCGCTCGATTGACCGTCGTGAGTCGGCACCGGCTCCCCTTGGCGGTCGACGGTGTGCTGCTGATGGGCGAGACGTGCATTGTGGGGCCCTCGCCACAGGCCCATGTGTTGTCTAAGAACTTGAGTGATTCGATCGTTCTCTATCGACAGGGAGCCGCCGTCTGGTGCCGCGCGCCGGGCTCGTTCGAGGTGGACGGCCGGCCGTGTTCCGCCCGCGCACCGCTGACGTTGCAGTCGAGCGTCCTCGGTGAAGGTTTCTCTTTCAGCCTGGAGGCGCTGGGCAACAGGGTCGTTTAGGCGGCTATTGAGCCTGTCGCTACGTTGTGCGGAGTATCGATGACCATTTGGGTCTTAAGATCTGCTGTGGCGTGGGGATTTCTTGATCCATGAAGCGTTTGATTCGGACCGACGAGGGCGGGTTGGTGAACTTTGGACCCTGACGAGCGTCCAATGTTAGAACGCCAACGGCGAATGTCCTTGGTCGAGCGGCGGAAAACGACGTTTGTCATTTATCCCATTCTTTCGCGCCTCTCGTCCTTCGTCAGTGGAGTGTTCCGATGAGCGCGACGGCCCGAGACTTGACAGCCGAGGACATGCGCGAGACGGTCGCGTACGAGCCTAACACCGAGTCGGGCCTGGATCGGCCCACGGGGTCCTCCGACATGCCGACGAAAAGCCCCCAGGGTCCACACCGTTACACGTTCGGTTCCGGAGCGCGCCCGCTGGACGGCTACACGATCAAGCGCGCCATCGGCCGGGGCGGCTTCGGCGAGGTCTATTACGCCACCAGCGACTCGGGCAAGGAGGTCGCGCTCAAGCTCATCCTTCACAACCTGGAGGTCGAGCGGCGGGGCGTCGTCCAGTGCATGAATTTGAAGTGCCCGAACCTCCTGACGGTCTACGACCTGAAGTCGAACGACGCCGGCGAGTCGTTCGTCGTCATGGAGTACGTCGCCGGGCCGAGCCTGGCGCATGTCTTGTCGCAGTACCCGAACGGCATGCCGCTTAACGAGATTCGCGTATGGCTGAAGGGATTGGTCGAAGGCGTGGCCTATCTCCACGACCATGGCGTCGTGCACCGCGACTTGAAGCCGGCCAACATCTTCATGGAAGAAGGTATCGTCAAGATCGGCGACTACGGCCTGGCGAAGCTGATCACGCCAGGGCAGGCGACGGGCCATTCCGAGAGCATCGGAACGTGCCACTACATGGCCCCCGAGATCGCCTCGGGCAAGTACAACAAGCCGATCGACGTCTACGCCATCGGGGTCATCCTCTACGAAATGCTCATGGGGCGGGTGCCGTTCGAGGGGGAGTCGGTCGGCGAGATCCTGATGAAACACCTCACCGCGCGGCCTGACCTCTCCAGGCTGGCCGAGCCGTACAAGTCGATTGTCGCGCGGGCGCTGGCGAAGGATCCGAACCACCGGCCGACCCGCGTGCATGACCTGCTGCCGCCGGAGGACGCGCCCCGGAAGTTGGACGTGCGGTTCATCGGCGACGGCAAAAAGGGGCAGGCACCGGCGGTCGAGAAGGAGGACATCCTGCGGATCGGCGCCGAGGAGCCGGTGTTCTACATCGGTCCCGACACGCGTCCGCCCCAACCGCCGCGACCCACCGTCGCGCAGCGGCTGCGCGCCAACTGGGTCGAGATGCGGCGTCAACAAGAGCAGAATCGCGTGCGCCCCGCGGCCGCCCCTCGCCCCGCGCCGGTGCGCCGGCCGGCCGTGCGGCCCGTGGTGTTGCGTCCGGTCGCGCCTTCTCCTCCTCCACCTCCTCCTGAGCCGCCCGTGCTGCCCGGCGCACGGATCCGCGTCGCCGAGCTGGCGACGTCGATGCTCTGGGCCGCGCCCTTCGTCGCGCTGCTGGCCGTGCCTGTGGGCGCGCTGCTCGGGATCGATCTGACGGCCCAGCCCCAGCAGCTCGCGTACCTGGCGGGCATGGCGTTGCTCGGGGTCTGGGGCGTACTGATCCCGGCCAAGGCCATGGAAGGGCGGAAGATTGATTCCACGACGCGGCGGCTCGTCTTCCTCGGCGTAGGCGTAGCCCTGGGCGCGATCGGTCTTGGGTTGACGGAATGGGTGCGCGTCGGTTTGACTCCCGGCAGCGCCCTGCGCGACCTTCACCTCGATTCCCGGGCGGTCGACCAGATTGCCGACTGGTTCGAGCGGGGCAACCTGCCGCTCCGCCATCTGAGCTATTTCGGCATCCTCTACGCCGTGAATGGGTGGTGGAAGCTAGCGGCCCGCGACCGCAAGGCGCGGTTCCGGGTCTGGCCGACGCTGGTGGCGACCGGGATCGGCGCGATCTTGCTGCCGTTCTGGCCCTACGCACAGCCCGAGGGTGTCGCCGTGACTGCGCTGATCGCCGTCGTGACTCAACTCGTCAGTCCCTGGAGCGAGAACGCGGCAGCCTACGCGCGCTGGAGCCTGAAGCAGAGGATCGTCTAAGCCAAGGGGGCCTGTCGGGCGTTTCCTGGTTGGGGCGAGCCCGGCTCCTCAGAGGTTCGGTTGACCCCAATGCCTGAGTGTCCGCTCTTGATCGACCACGGACCCGGCAAGGACCGGTTTGCGATGAAACGCTTCTTCCTCGGAATGGTTGTTGGGTTCCTCGCGGTCTCCGCGTTTCGGGGTCATTCCCGGGCGAACCCGCCGCGGCCGGTCCCGCCGCCTCTCCACGTGCGGACGGTGGCCTATGGACCGGACCGCTTCGTCGTGGTCCAGCACGACCAGAACGCCGGTTTCCCGCCGGTGCGGGATGGCCGCGAGTCGGTCCAGGACATCCCGGTGCCGATCGTGCCGGGGACGCGGGTGACGAAGGCCAAGATCCAGCCGCCGAAACCGCCGGGACCTGCTCGGGAAAAGCCACGGACCGTCCCTGACCGCGGCCGCAGGCTGCAGGCCCCGCTCAGCCCCAGGAGCGACCTCCGCGTGATCACCGGGCGGCTCTCGGTGACCGAGGAGCGCGCCCAAGAGGACGTGCGCAAGAAGGTCGACGAGGCGATCGCCGAATGGCTCGCGCCTGAGGTCGTTTCCTCGTGGCAGGTTCCTGCATCGCTGCGTGAGGGCCTGGTGCAGAAGACCGAGGTCCGGCCCGTGGAGAAGGAACTGGACGGCGAGCACGTGACGCTGTTCGAGGCGTCGCAAACGGTGGACTTCTCCCACGCGCGGCGCACCGCGCTGGTCGAGGCCTATCACCGCGAGCTGGTCGCGCGGCGGCTCGCGATCCTGGCGGGAGTGCTCGCCTTCATCCTGGCGTGCCTGGCGGCCCTGGCGGGCTACATTCGGGCCGACGAGGCGACGAAGGGTTACTACACGAACCGTCTCCGGCTCGTCAGCGCCGCGGGTGTGGGGGCGGCGGGGGTGTTGATCTACCAACTTCTCGTGTGACGACGAGGGAGGGAAGGTACGATGGGTGAGCTCCTGTTCGTGGCGATCGTGCCGCTCCTGGCGCTGGCCCTTGTCCGGCTCCTCGACGGGGCGACCGCTCGGTCGACGCGGCGCGAGCAGTTCCTGGGCTGGCTCAGACAAACGAAGCTGTGGCACATGCTCGTCGCCGTCGCGCTCTCGGCTTTTATCTTCGCGAGCGTCCTTGGTCCCGGACCCGGCAGCAATCTCCCTTTGAATCTGGCCCTACTGGTGGTTCTGGGGCTCTTGATCCGTGCCTGGCGTCATGAGTTTTTGTTCCTCATGTCGCTTCGTGACGATGATCTACCAGGCCGGCACGACAAGCTGATTTGGGCCATCGCGCTGCTGTTCGCTCCCCCGTTCGGAATCTGGCTTTTCCAGTCCTACCGGGAAGCGAGATGGGCGGAGCCGACACCTTTAAGGGGGGAGCCCGCTACGAACGCGAGCTAAGGTGTATTGGCGTTCGGGCTGCAATCGAGCCCCCACCGCGCTGATTGATCGTAGGCAAACAGCCTCTGGGCCGATTAGAATGGCATCGTGGGACTGGGGGGGCCGTTGTTCGGGCAATGGTCTCATCGGATCGACCCGGGGCGGACCGTTCTGATGGCCATTTCCGACGCCGAGGCACTGCTGGTCCGCGAGGTGCGCGCGGGGGACGCCTCGGCGTGGCGCCAGCTTATCGAGCGGTACGAGGGCCGGCTGCTCGCGTTCATCGACAGCCGCCTGCGCGACCGCGCGGCGAGCGAGGACGTCGTGCAGGAGACGTTCATCGGTTTCCTGACGAGCCTGCCGCACTATGACGAGAAGCGGGACATGGAGGCGTACCTCTTCTCGATCGCGGCCCACAAGCTGACCGACCACCTGCGCAAGCAAGGGCGCCGGCCGATCGATCAGTTCGGTTCGGACGACCACGGGCGGCCGCTCGATGAGGTTCCCGGCGACGGCCGGCCGGCGTCGAGCATCGCCCGTAGCGACGAGCGGCGCAAGGCCGAGGAACGGCTCCTGACCGAAGCCCTTGGACAGCTCGTCAAGGAGTGGCTCGCGCGGGCTGACTATGATCGCCTGCGTTGCTTGGAGTTGTTGATCGTGAAAGGGTGGGCGAACAAGGACGTGGCGAAGTACCTGGGCCTGACCGAGCAGGCGGTCGCGAGTTACAAGTTTCAGACGATCGCCCGGCTTAAGGAGATGGCCCGCCGCGCCGGGCTCAGCCTGGATGAGCTGGGAGGCGGTTGAGACGGCTGGAGCGATGGGGGGCAGCGATGGACCACGCGACGATCGACGACGGCATCTTGAAGGCCTACCTGGCCGACTCGCTCCCGCCCGGGGAGTCGGCCCGCGTGGAGAAGGCGCTGCGCGAATCATCGGAGCTGCGTGCCCGGCTCGAGGACGTGCGGCAGAACCGGGGGGACCCGAACCTGCATACGCTGGGCGCGATCTGGAAGCGCGGCCGACTGACCTGTCCGACTCGTCAGCAGCTCGGCAGCTATTGCCTGGAAGTCCTCGACCCGGACCTGGCGTCTTATCTGAAGTTCCATATCGAGGTCGCGGAGTGCCCGTTCTGCCAGGCAAACCTCGCCGACTTGCAGGCGAAGAGCACTCCCGCGTCGGCCGCCGCGCAGAGTCGCCAGAACCGCATCCTCCGGTCGAGCCGCCACCTGCTCGGCGACGAGGGGCGGCCGTGAGCCGATTGCGACCGAGGACCCAAAAAGTCATGAGGACCTATGTCGCGCCGCAGACGTGATTCCGGCACTTTCAGCTTGAACCTGACGCCTCTGCTGGACGTGGTGCTGCAACTCATCACGTTCTTCATGATGCTGATCCACTTTGGCTCGAAGCTGGAGGGGGCGACGAAGTCGATCCACCTACCGGTGACGCCCGCGGCGTTGCCGGGGGCCGACCTGACGCTTGATCGCCTGACCGCGGTTCTCGACGCGCGCGGCCGTCTGCTCGTGGGTGAAGAAGCTCTGGAGGGCCCCGCGGCGGAACGGTGGTGGGTCGCCGAGGCGAAGCACCGGCGCGAGGGGCAGGAGACCCTCGGGGGACCAGTCCAGGAGCTGCCGACGATCGTCGTGCTCCGCGCTGACCGCAATGCGTCCTACGGCGCGGTCCGGCGGGTCTTGGCCCAGGCCCAGGAGCGCGGGTTCGCGCACTTCAGCCTCGTGACGTTGCGGAGCCGCGAGCCATGACCGCCATGGCATCCCGCAGCGCCAGGCGCCGGCAAGAGACGCCGGAAGAAGTGCAGTTTCCGGTCACGCCGATGCTCGACATGGCGTTTCAGCTCCTGGCCTTCTTCGTGCTGACCTTTCAATCGCCGTCGGGCGAGACGCACCTCGACCTCGACCTTCCCGCCACGCCCGCCGCCCTTCCGGGCGCCCCACAAGGCGAAGCCCGTCCCGCGCCCGCACGGCAGGTCGACACCGACCTCGAGAACGACCTTTGGGTCCGTGCCGAGGCGAACGACCTGGGTGACCTCAAAGCCCTGCGGCTTGGCGATGCCCCGCTGGCCGACCTGCCGACGCTCAGCGAGCGCTTGCGGCGTTATGCCCGCCTGCTGGAAGGGCGGCCGCTCCGCGTGCGGCTCGTGGCCGACGATCGCTTGCGTTACGAGGAGGCCGCCCGGGTCATCGCCGCGTGTTCGGCCGCGGGAGTCGCGGCGATTCGCCTTTCCGACCCCGCCAGCGCGACACCGCCGACAGCCGGGGGCTCGCCGTGAGCGGGCGGAGAGGGGATAACACGCTTAGAGCGGTTTGCTGCCGCGTTGCGCACACGCAGGCCTGCTTGGTCGTTTGGACCCCCCCCAGCCCCCCCCTCCTAAGGGGGGGAGGGGATTATCATTCCCCCCCGTTCGCAGCGGGGGCGGGGGGGGGGGGGTGCACGA
>JARLIH010000294.1 GCA_031291845.1 Isosphaeraceae bacterium
AGGTCCTCGGGTTCGCACCGCGACGCGACGCCGAGGCGCACGTCGCCGATCTCGCCGGGGAGATTCGCACGGCACTCGCGATTGCGTGCGTCGTCGTGCACCCGCGCCGGAGCGCAGCGGCGGCGACCTCGGACGGCACGGCTTGGTTCGCCGGCCCGTTCATTGAGCACCCCACGATTAGCACCGGGGCAGGCGACCATTTCAATGCGGGGTTCTGCCTCGGCCGGATGCTCGGCCTGAGCGCGGAAGAATGCCTCTGTGCCGGAGTCGCGACGAGCGGGTACTACGTACGCACAGCGCAGAGTCCGACGGTGGCGCAACTCGCCGAGTTCGTCGCACGGTTACCAGCACCGCAGGTTTCTTGATTACGCCCGGCGGGAGCGCGGGTGCCTCATGCTATGCGTTCAATGCGCGTTCCAGCCTGCGCAGTCCCTCTTCGATGCTGACTCGCGGTTCGTAGGCCAGGTCCCGCCGCGCGGCCGTGATATCGAACCAGTGCGCCGTCGAAAGCTCGTGGGCCAGGAATCGCGTCATCAGCGGCTCGCCGGGCAAGCGGAGTGCCCGGAACGTTGCCTCTAAAGTGGCTCCGGCAGCCACGGCCAAGGGCTTCGGCACGCTACGCGTCACCGGCGGGACGTGACCGGCTCGCAGGATCGCGTTCACGAGGTCCCACAGGGGCCAGGGTTCCCCCTGGGACAGAAAGTAGGCTCTGCCGGCGACCGGTGACCCGACTGACAACCGATCTGCTGCATTCAGGTGGGCCTTGGCCGCGTTGTCGACGTAGATCGAATCGACAAGCGGGTTCGTTCGCCCGATGCGACGCAGACGGCCGGCCTTGCCGCGCTCGAGGATCCGCGGTACGAGGTGGGGGTCGCCCGGGCCCCAGATCAGGTGCGGCCGGAGCGAGACCGTCGCGAGGGTAGGTCCGTTCGCCTCCAGCACCATCCGCTCAGCGCGGGCTTTGGTCGCCGGGTAGTCGGCCTCGTACCGGTCGGGGTAGGGGACTGACTCGTTGACCCCTTCCATGTCCCGCCCATCGAATACGACGCTCGGTGAGCTCGTGAAGACGAGTCGCGCCACTCCCTGTTTTTGGCACGCCGCGATGACGTTGCGGGTGCCCTCGACGTTCGCGCGCTCGAAGTCGCGACGAGCTCCCCAGACCCCCGCCTTGGCGGCGACGTGGAAGACGGCGTCGCATCCCTGTGCCGATCGCTCCACGGCGTCAGCGTCCGAGAGGTCGCCGCGTACCAATTCCACTCCGATCTCGCGGAGCGCCGGGTAATCGCCCCGCGCCAGACTTCGAACGGAGTCGCCTCGGGTCGTCAGGAGGCGAACGATCGCGCTGCCGAGGAAGCCCCCACCCCCGGTCACGAGCGCGTTCATCGGAGCTTCCTCGCCGCCCAGATGGCCAGCTTCTCGCGGAAGATCTTGGCGTTATGCCGGATATCCACGGGGAACGATGGGTGAAAGAGAATCGTCCGGATTTCTCGCGTGTGCGGGAAGCGTGCGCCGATCTCGAGGAGTTCCGTCCTGAGCCGCTGTAAATCGTCCGTCACTCGCGGTCGCGCCAGCTCCACACACAACACGGGTTTCATCTTCCCGGGGGTCCCGACGCCGACGAGCGCGGCGCGCGAGACGGCCGGGTGCGTATTGAACACGGCCTCGCACGGGATCGTGAACAGTGTCCCGGCCGGCGTGATCACGCGATGGGCCTTGCGGCCACAGAACCAGATCCGGCCCGGGTCGTCACGATAGCCGAGGTCGCCCATCCGGTGCCAGAAACCGCCGTTGGGTCCGGCGATCTTTGCGAGCGCCGTTGCCGCTGGGCGCTTGAAGTATTCCCGCGTGGCGACCGGGCCCTGTACCGCGATCTCGCCAATCTGTCCGTCGGGAAGTTCCAGGTCGTCGGACCAATTCGGAATCGCGGCGTCCGTGATGCGGATGATCGCCACCCGCATTCCCTCGACGGGCCGGCCGACGCAGACGCCGGCTCCTCGGTCGGTCGCTTGGCGGGTCTCGCCCAGGATCGCACGCGAATTGATCGATGCGACGGGGAGAGCTTCCGTCGCTCCATAGGGAGTGTGGATCTCGGCATCGTTCATTAGCATCTTGGCAAACGTCTCGATGACCCTGGCCGGGACCGGTGCGCCAGCCGAGACGACCCGGCGCAGCGAAGGCAGGGTGATTCCCCGCTCGGCGCCGAAGCCGCCGACGCGCTTGAGGAGTGCGGGGGAGCCGAACAGGTTTGTGACGCCGAAGCTTTCGATCGGCTCTAGGATCTTGTTCGGATCGACGTGCGCGGGCCGGGTGGCGTCCATTTCCGGAATCACCGCGGTCATGCCGAGCGCCGGCGCAAAGAGGGCGAAGAGTGGGAATGTGCACAGGTCGATCTCTCCCGGCTCAATACCGTAGAGGTTCCGCAGCAGTTCGACCTGCGCCGCGAAAATGGCATGCGTGTAGACGGCACCTTTAGGGGGACCGGTGCTGCCGCTTGTGAAAAGGATCGCCGCCGTCTCGTCGGGACGAGTCGGGGCGATTTCGACGGATTCTTCGTCGTGGCCCGGGTCCCAGAGGACGTCCATTGCACCGCCGAGCTCGATTCCCGCGCGCGGTAGCCATTCCCGCGGATCGAATCGCCGCTTGACCGACCGCTCGATACGTTGGTAGGTGAGCTCGCGGCCGACGGTCAGCGTGAATTGAAGCGTGGCTCGTCCCCAGCCCAGCAGCCGGCGAGCAACCTGTGCACGCGGGATGCCGATGAACGCGACGGGCTGCGCTTCATCGAGGCAGCGGCCGAGGTTCTTGATCCCCATACCGGGATCAATCAGGATCGGCACGGCCCCCAATTTGAACAGCGCGAAGGTCAACGAAAAGAACTCGAGGCTCGGTTTGACCATCAGCACGGTGCGTACACCCCGGCCCACGCCGTTCGAGCCGAGGCCCTTGGCGATCCGGTCGCTCTCCGCGTCGAGTTGCTGGTAGGTCCAGTGGACGTACCGAGTCCGGCCTGACCGGTCGCGTCCAGATGGGCAGAACACGGCGGGAGCGAACGGCCGGCTGCGGGCGATCGTCTTGAGGTGCGACGCGATGTTCACGACGCCGATGTCAGTCACACCGCCTCCCGCGCCACGGGATGCATGGCCAGGAACGAAGTAATGAGCGGGACGAGCGCGTCCGCCTCGTCTTCCAGAACATAGTGACCCGCCTGCGCGAAGCGGTGTACCTCCGCCCGCGGGAAGCGACGTTGCCATTCGGCCAGGAAATGATGGTCGAAGACAAAATCCTTCATGCCCCAACCAACGAGCATGGGAACGCCGGCGAGCAGGGGAAGTCGCTCCTGTACCTCGGTGACGAGGTCGAACGTGCGTTCGCCCGGGCGCAGTGGAATATCCTGAACGAACCGGTGAATGGCGATGCGATTGTCCCACGAGTTGTACGGCGTCACGTAGGCCTCACGCACGTCGCGCGGCAACGGATGGTGCTTGCAGCCGATTCGGGCCGTGCTCCGTGCGAACAGGTTCAGCCCGCGCACGAGCCATGCCCCCAGGGGCGTATCGCGGCAGGCCCAGAGCGGCCAGGGAAACGTCTTTGTGGTGGGAAGATGGAATGCGGCCGTGTTCAGCACGACCAGCCGCGCGACGCGCTCGGGATGACGCGTCGCGTACGACATGCCGATCATGCCGCCCCAATCGTGCAGGACGAGCGTCAGACCGCCGTCGATCCCGAGATGCTCGAGTAGCGCCTCCAGGTCGTCGACGCGGCTCTTGAGCGTGTAGTCATATGCGTCGTCGCTGGGCTTGTCCGAGTAGCCGCAGCCGATGTGGTCGGGCACAATCGTACGGTACGACGGGCTGAGCGTCTCGACCAGGCCGCGATAGTAGAACGACCATGATGGATTGCCGTGGACCATCACGACCGGCTCCCCTTCCCCCTCGTCGAGGAAATGATAGCGCAGGCCGTCGCGATGGAAGTCGCGCCCCGGGTGGGCGTGGACGAACTCCTTCAGGGCGTTGCTCATCGCGCTCACCACTCCAGACCCAGCATCATGCAATTCAAACCGCTACCGATGCCGAGAAACGCGACGCGGTCACCCGGCTGGAGGAACTCGCGATCTTCGGCGAGTGCCGCGGTCAGCGGGAGGGACACGGTGCCGATATTGCCGAGATACGGGTAGGTGGAAAAATCCTTCCGCGGGTCGATTCCCAGCAGCCCCAGAATATGGTCGCGGTGACTCGACCCGACCTGGTGGCAGATGACCTTGTCGACCTGGTCCTTCATCCAGCCGAGCTTGCGGAGTAACGAGGCCCAGGTGCGCTGGCCGAGCTCGACACCGTGCTTGAGGACGGCCACCGAATCGGTCGTCATGAACTGCTGGAAGCCGAACGGCCGGATCGCCTCGAGTCCCCAGCGGCACAAGTCGTGGAACTGAGGCGCCGTCTGGTTCACCGCGCCGACCAGTTTGCGGCGGGGCTGGGGCGAGAACGAACCATCGGTCAACAGCACGGCCACCGCGCCCGAGCCACCCGTCAGGGTTGCGATCGAGAGCCGGAACGTGTCCATCGACTTCGTCGCCAGCATCCGCTCGATCGCGCGTTCATTGATTTCGCGCGCGGTCTCGCAAGAAACCACCATCCCCGCGCGGACCTGGCCGAGCTCGATCCGGTTGGCAATGTCGACGATACCGTTCAGCACGCCGAGGCAGGCGTTGCTGATGTCGTAAACAGCAGCCTCGGGGCTCACGCCGATCCCTGCAGCGACCCGGCAGGCCGTGGCCGGCTCAAAGAGCTCCCGGCAGACGCCGCCGTAGATCAGAACTTCCACCTCGTCGGGTCGAACGGCAGAGCTCGCCAGTGCTTGGCGCGCTGCGGCGAGCGCACCGTCGGCGACGGAATGCCCCTCGTCCCACCAACGGCGCTCGGCGATGCCGGTCAAGGCCTCGAGCTGACCTTCCGGAATGCGCAGGGCTGAGTACAGCGTCTCGAGACGCGCTTCGAGCTCGGTCGACGTGACGACGACCGGTGGCAGCTCGTAGCCCATGGCGTCAATGTAAACCCGCGAGTATTGCATCAAATCTCCGACCCGAGGGTATTCAGCCAACCGCACCAGTTTTCACCCGTAACGGCCGTTGTTTTCTTGGTTTTCCGTTGCCTTGCATCGATCATGATTACTAGTTTATTTTTGATAATCCCTACGATATTTCCAGCGTGAAGGCGTTCATCTGGTAAATGACTCGTCCGTCGACGCTTAGAAAACCGTCTGCCGTCAGTCGCCGTCGCTGATCGTCGATTGCGGTCACCACGGCCTGGACGCTGACGCGCTCGCAAGAAGGAACGACCTGTCCACGATAGACCCAGCGGTGCTCGTGGTGGAGGCGGGGTGTTTCGAAGACGGTGTCTGGACCGACCCCCCAGCGCACACCGGCCACGACTTTCAGCAGTTGAAGGAACGATTCCAGGCCGAGCGAGCCCGGGCAGACCGGATCTTGATGGAAGTGGGCCTTGAAGAACCAATCGTCCGGATTGACCCGCTTTGACCCTTCCACGAACCCGAGACCGGCTGGCCCTCCGTCGAGGATGAGTGCGTCGATCGTTTCCACCATGCGCCAGGCGGCGTCGGGGTACGGCTGCTCGGTCGGGAAGGCGAACGCTCGTGCGCGCTTCCGTTCTTCAGCGCTCGGCTGATAGGGCGTCGCCTCTCGGATGCCTACCTGGTTCGCCAGCGCCTCGGGGCGGAAAAATCCGAAGTACGTGTCGCCCTGGTAAACGGTGCCGCGAGCGTCGCGGATCTCGAAGTCAAAGTGCTGGATAATCATTCCCGCGGAATTGGCGACGCGGGTCACCTTGATCGCGCTCGTCAGCGTGCCGGTCGCCGGCGTGATCGGGGCGACCTGGACGGCACGGCCGCCGAGGTTGCGGAAGTGGAGGGGCTCGGCCGTCGTGAGCGCCGAGCCCATATAAGCGGCCATCCAACCGCACGGTTGGAGGGCGATCTCCAGGAGCACGGCGAAGGGCATCCGAGGTTGTTGGTCGGCGGCGAAGTACCACTCGTCGGGCGGGATGTCGTATTCGGCTTCGACGGTGCCACCGGCGGCCATTCGCAACGGTTCGGCCGCGAGGGCGGTTACGCGATCTAGGAACGAATACGGCGGCGCAGGCAAGCGCGCGATGAAACGCCCCTCGTCGAAGACCCGGAACGGCTCGCCGAAGGCCTCGGAGGGCTTGCCGGTTGCAAAAGCGAGGATCTGTTCGCGCGTATAAAGGGGAGCGCGAGCCTCCATGGGCCGCCCCGCCCAGATGCGCTGCAAACCTTCGCGCGTCTGGCCAGCCAGACGGAGCGACATATTCGAAAACTCGACGATCGGTTTGCCGTCGGCGACCATGAAGGCGTCGACGATCGCGAACGGTTCGGGGCCGTACCCGAGCTCCTTGATCGCGATTTCGTAGATTATCTTCTTCGTCGATTCTGTCACCTGGCCTCGGCACCGAAGCTTCGTCGCGACGCCGGGTACGGGTTCCCAGGCGACTGCCTCTTGTTCACCCACCCATCCGAGCCGGGTGAGGTAGATACGTAGAGTGTGCAGGCAGCACTCGTACATGAGCGTACCCGGCATCACGCGGTCGTCGACAAAGTGGCAGACCATGAACCAGTCGCCCGGGTGGATGTCCGCCTCAGCGCGGATCACGCCCAGCCCGTAGCGGCCGCCGTTCGGGTCGAGGGCCAAGACGCGGTCGACGAGCGTCATGCGGCCGCCGGGGAGGGGCGCGGGGGCTTCGAGAGGGAGGTCCTCGAACAGCGAGCCGAAAGCGCCGGCGAGGTCTCCGTGCCGAAGCGCGTCGACCTGTGCGTCGTCGTACGACTCCACCCGCAACGCCACCAGGGGCTCCCAGTCGAGCGGCAACGTGCCACGCTGCGGCCGCCGGTCGAGCGATGCGGCGACGATGCCCTTGCCGGCGGCAAGCTCCTCGGCCGAAAAGAAGCCCGCGCATCCCTCGCGCATCGATAGCAACGGCTCGCCATCGACTTCGGCCTCGAAGCGGAACCGGAAGAGGTGTGTGTCTCCCTGGCGAAAGAATCGGTCGATGTAGATGTCGTACCGAATCACGGAACCGGGGCCGGGGAGGCCCCGGTGGAAGGTCACCGCCGCGTCCAACAGCCGGTAGACCGCCAGTCCGCGCGTGATGAAGTCGATGCCGAGATAACCCGAGAGGAAGAGGTCCGCCTGGCCCGATTCGATGGCGATGCAGGGGGGGATGCGGCCGCCGTCGAGATACCAGGCTCCCGGTAGGATGTCGTGCTCGGTCACGACCCGGCCGTGTGTCATGGAGCGCGGCTCGCCTTCGATCGAGACGACACGGTCGACGAGCATCAACGGCTCGTCCGGCAGGCGGACGCGGGTGGGGAAGTCATCCACGGGGGCAAACTCGGGACCGAGCACGGCGCCGATGGAACCGATGGCGAATTCGAGGCACTGGTCCCGGTCCAGTGCCGGCCGAGGCTCGGCGAACCGCGGCATCCGGTGGGACCATTCCGACGCGGGCGCGTCGGTCATCAGTGCTTCGACCAGCGCGATCTGAAAGCGCAACTGGTTCGTCATCGACTCTGCGAGCCGGCTCGAGACACTCAGATATGCCTCATGCGCCCCTGCCCGCGCGGTTGCGCCAGCGAGGATCCCACGTTGCAAGCTGGACGGGTCGATCGAAGGGCTAGGAAGAAGGCTCTTGGTTGGGGGCACGGAGACTCTCGGAGAAGGTGTCGGGTCACCGGAGAAGGGAGGATCGTCTTCGTCAGGAGCGTCCGCGGTGTCTGTCGGGACCGGCCGTGGCAGCGGCGGCATGGCAAACGGCCGGCCTCCCACGAGGACCGTGGCGACGCGTTGAGGCACAACTTGCACGGGTTCCTGATGCCCGACAACGCGCGATTCCTGGCCATACAGCGCCGCGAGGTCGACGGGCACGCGCTCGGCAATCAGGCGAGCCGCGAGGTCGAGCACCGTGATAACCTCGTCCAGGCCGGCCAGGCAGGCCGCCCGCGCGAGGTGCGGGCGGTTGCCGAGGATCGCGTCGATGAGCCGCACACATGACGCGCCTGGACCGACTTCGACGAAGACCCGCACCCCGTCGGCGTAGGCCCGCTCGATCACGCGCGGAAAGTCGATGCCGTCGGTCGCCTGCGCCAGGATCGCGTTGGCCGCGGTCGTCGCGTCGGGATGATAGGCGTGGCCCCACGCCCCGCTGTAGAAACGAACGCCGGGGGGCGGGGTCGTTGCGAGCTCGTGCAGCTCCCGGTATTCCCGCGCAACGATCCGGGTGATTTCGCAGTGGACCGTGCTGACAATCGGCAGCGGAAACAGCCGGCAACCGAGGTCGTCGACGAGACGCAGCACCGCCGCGCGCTCGCCGCCGATCATGCACTCCGCGGGAGAGTTCACGATCAGACGGTACACCCGCTTGCGACCCTCGAGGGCTTCCGCTAGCGCCTCCGGCGAGCAGGGGACGACGCCCGCCAGCCACTCGACGCGCTGGCTGGCGGGCAGGCCCCACAGCCGACGGGCCGCCTCGCACGGGCCGGCTAGCTCCGTGCGGAAGAGGGGCGAGGCGTTCACCCGGCGCAGCATTTCGTCGCGCTCGGTCCAGGCTCGAAGCGCCACAAGAGCCGCGGTCTCTCCCAGGCTGTACCCGATCGTCGCGGCCGGCTTGATCCCTAAGCGTTCGAGCACGTCCGTGATGATGGCACCGACGGCGACTTGCCCCAGGATCGGGGCGCGGTGCTCCGGGAAAGTCGTCGGAAGGTCTTCATTCCAGAACGACCCGGGCGCGAGCTGCGAACGAAGCTTGCCGCACTCTGCGTCCTGCCGCCGCAGGACCTCCGGCCAGTGCGCCGAGAGGGTTCGGCCCATCCCCGCGTGGAGATTCCCAATGCCCGGATAAACGAACGCGACGCTTCCCGTTTGGCCGAGCGCATCCCTGACCTGTCCCGCCGGAAGGAGCGAAGGACTGAAGTAGAGCCCCCGCGTTGCCCCCGACTGCGAAAGCGGACGTTGCTTCGCAAGACGGCTGCGCGCGGCCCTGACCTGCGAACAGACCATGTCGATCGATTCGGCCACGAGAGCGACCCCGAACCGACGCGTGGGCTGGTTCGGATGTCGCGTCCACCACCTCCGTGCGAGTTTCTCGATCCCCTCGCCGGCTTGCTCCAACGCTGTGGTTTCTAATTCGGCGAGCGTTGCATCGAGCGAGGCCAGGTCATCCGTTTCAACCGCGAACACCGCGGCAACTCTCGCTCCAGTCGGCTGGAGGCGATCGGTCGTGCTCGCCACCGTTCGCTGTTCGTGCTCTTCCAGGACGAGGCAATGGGCGTTGCCGTCAAGGCTCCTTGCGAAAACCAGCGCCCTGCGCGGGCCCTCGTCGCGGTCCCGCAACCAGAACTGGGCGGCTCGCGGCCTGATGCCAACTTGAGGCTTCGATGGGGTCGAGCGATCCCCACGCCAGGGGGGCAGGATCTGCTGGTAAAGGCAGAGCGCTCCCTTGGCCAGAGCAACCAGAGTCGAAGCTGCGCCCAGGTGTCCGAAATCCCCCTCGGCGCACCCGACTGCGCTGGCCGCGAATCGTTGAGCCGTGGCGGACACGGAAGCAAAGCCTTCGCGGGGAGTCTCGATGTAGCCTACGGGCGACACGGAGCCCGCCTCGTCGAGCGCCGGCTCGTGACCGTCACTCCCGTCGCCGAAGCCCTTCAGAACGGCAAAAATCCGATCGCCGTCACGTTCCGCGTCGGCGAGCCGTTTCAGCACGAACGCAACGGCTCCTTCGCCCAGGACGAGCGGCGGCGAGTCCGGCTGTGCGGATTCGTGCCGGCGGAGAACGGATAACGCGGCGCGCGGGTCGCCCGGCAAGTCGACCGCGCCGACGACCGCTTCGTCCAATTCACCCTGGCCGAGCAAACGCGCTGCGACGGCCAGGGCGCGCGTTCCCGAAGTCTCTTCCGCGGAGATCGTGAAGCTCGGCCCGCCGATCCGAAACTCCCGCGCAATCCTACTGGCGATGAGGCCCCCCAGAGCGCCCATCGTGCGGTTGGCCGTCAGGGGCGGACCTGCCGCATCGGTAAGCGCGGTGACCCAGTCCTCGAACGACTCGCCCGAGAGATCCAGGCCCAGCGCCCGGCTCCACTGAGGTGCCCGCTGGCGTACCCACCAGCGGAGTTGAAAGTTCGTCGTGTTCAGGTCGAGGCCGATACCAATGAAGGTCCCGGCCCGGAGCCGGGGGCGGTCGTCCCAGCCCGCTTCTCGGATGGCGTCGGCCGCAACCCGGAGCATGAGCGACTGCTGCGGAAGCATCTCCTCCAGTTCCTTGGGGGGGATGCGAAAACGATCGAGGGGAAGCGTCACCTGGTTGAGATAAAACCCACGTGGCAGCACTTCCGAAGTGCCGAGACGGCCGAGCCACCGCGAAGCTTCGACGCCCCAGGTATGGGATGGCTCCGTGGGCGCTTCGGACTCAGCACCCCCGAGCGCTCGCTCCTGGAACGCGCGCAGCGTGGAAAAGGGTCCCACGTGAGCCGCCATCCCAACGATCGCGATTGGCACGGCCTCGGCGACGCGCCGAGTCGGATGGCTCAGCGGGGAAGGGCTCGTTGCTCGCGCGTCTGGAAGCCATTCTTCAATCAGGACGTGCGCATTGATGCCGCCAAAGCCAAATCCGCTGACCGCCGCGC
>JARLIH010000295.1 GCA_031291845.1 Isosphaeraceae bacterium
GGCGAAGGCGGAAAAGAGCACCCAGAAGGAGGCACAGGAAATCTCCCTCCTCGACGCCGTGCGTCAGCAACTCGTGACCGTTGAGGCAGAGGGGACAGGCGACGGCCGGATGACCCTGAACGTCACCAACCAGAGCAGCCGTCGCCTCAATGTCGTGCTCCCCCCCGGCCTCATCGCGTCCGGTGCCACGGGTCAGTTCGGCGGCATGGGTGGTATGGGCGGCGGCATGGGAGGTATGGGCGGTAACGGCGGCGGCATGGGTGGTATGGGCGGCGGCATGATGGGCGGTGGTATGGGCGGTATGGGCGGCGGCATGATGGGCGGTGGTATGGGCGGCATGGGCGGCGGCATGGGTGGTATGGGTGGCGGCATGGGCGGCGGCGGGATGATGGGCGGCGGGACGATGCCCGCGACGATGGGAATGATGATGCTGGGCCGGTTGATCATGTCGCTCATCGGTGACCGCGATAGCTGGGACCAACGATCCTTGATGTCGGGTATGATGGGCGGCATGGGTATGATGGGTGGCGGCATGGGCGGTGGTATGGGTGGCATGGGTGGCGGTATGGGCGGCATGGGTGGCGGTATGGGTGGTATGGGTGGTGGCTTCCGTTCGGTGCCGCCGACCGACCTCCCCTTCGCGAACCTGCAGCCCGGCCAGACTCGCCACTTGCCGACCCGGCTCGTGAGCCTCTCGAACCCGAACGCCGATCCCGAGCACGCGGTCAACCTTCCGGAGAAGGGGGAGAAGCTGGCGATCGGCGATATCGGACAGTTGACGGACGATGTTCAGGTTCAAAAGGCGCTTACGCGGCTGGCCAAGGACAAGGCACCGATCACGGTGTCGCAGCTCGTGATGTGGCGGCTGGTCTCACAGCTCGAGTGGTCGCAGATCGCGTCGCTGTCGAAGAAGTTCGCCAATAGCCATGAGCTGGCACTGGCGCGGCACTTCGTCGCGCAGCTCAACGACCTGCCGGCAGGGGAGACGGGCAACCTCGTCTATGAAGTGACCGCCTCCGCGGGGAGCGACAAAGCGCTGGCGGCTGAGATCGGCGGTGTGCTGAAAGAGAAGTCCGTCCTGGGCCTGAAGACGAAGGCCGGCGTGGGGCCCCAGCCGGACGGGCCGTCCGTAGCGTGCCGCATCCAGGTGACCGGCGCCGGCGAAAAGGCCGAGGCGCTCATTCAGGTCTTCACGACCGACGGCAACGCGGCCAACTGGGTCCCTGCCGGCAAGTTCACCCTGCCGGTCAGCCAAGAGGCGGGCAAGGTCAAGGCTGAGGAATTCGCCGATACGCTTGCCGAGGGCGTGCTGGGCCGCTTGGTCCGGGCGCAGTTGACCAAGGGGCCGAAGGACAGCAAGGGGCACCTGACCTACAAGATTCGCATCGACAACGCCTCACCGTTGATCCTCAACGGCCTGGCGATCCTGGGCGAAGGTGCTAAAGAGAAAGAGATTCCGAAGGTCCTGGCCGGCATCTGCGTCTCCCCGCGCAAGAGCATGACCGTTCCCGCCACGGGCGAGATGGTCGAGAAGCTCGGCCTGAAGAAGGACAAAGACATCCGCGTGATCGCCGCGGACCTGAGCGGGCTGTGAGCCGCTAAGGGCAACGGATCCGATCGCATTGCGCCGCCCCGGCCGAGGTTCTCGGCTGGGGCGGTGGCATTTTGCCAGCCCCGAATGGGGCGTTGATGCGAAAGCCTGGGGAGCAACACCCCAGGCTTTCGCATTGCGCCTCGTTCGAGGTTGGCAGACGCTCTGGTTCCGGCCCACGGAAACTACCACCACGGCGAGCAACAGACCCAGAACCCGGATGAGTCATTTCCACCGTCGACGTCGACTTTTGCCGTGCCAGGGCTGAGTTGCGGGATACGGCCCACCGGCTCGTATTCCCCCACCGAACCCTCCCTCGCACGACGGGGAGGGGGGTCATCTGCTCGTACTCGCTCCCGGCGCGTCAGTCCGGCCTGACCACGATCGGCGCTGCGAACGGCCGACTCCGGAATGGTCGTTCACTGGCTGGACCGGGCTGCGGCGGGCGTGGTTTCCGTGAACTGGGGAGTAAACGCCGCGCCCAACATGGCGGCCCAGACCCGCCGCTGCTTGGGCGTGAGGATCGTTCTCGCTTCTTCGGCGAGCGCCCTTTCGGCCTCCTGGTGGAACGTCCCCGGGCGCCGTTTCTCGTTCCGCGAGGCCACCGCGTGGACGAGTGCTTGCCGCTGCGGAGCGGTCAACTCCAGGTTCTGGGAGACGGCTGGCCGGCTGATCAGCGACGAAGGGCCCTCCCATTGCAGGTCGACCTGCACGAGCCGCCGGAACTGGGCCTCTTTCAGGTGGGTTTCCAACCATTGCTGGGCATCGATGTCGACAGCGCGCCGGGCTTCCACGGCGGCCGGCCCTTGGAGCCCACGGACGGCGGCGGCACGCGCGACGAAGTCGAGAACCGCTTTGTCGACCTCCTCGGCCTGCGCCGCGTCGAGACCGACGTCCGCGCGCACGTCCGCGCGCGTGAGTAGCAAGAGCGGCTGCATGCGCAGACCGAGATAGTGGTCGGGAAGAGACGCCCGCTCGCTCGCGGCGGGCTGTGCCGCCGGCGCACCGAGGGCGAGTAACCAAAGAGCCGTGGTCAATCCGTGACCCATGATCCGATCTCCCCGTCGTGTCAGCCCCGTTTCGCGCGGGCTGTTATACGTCCTTCCCGATTAGACGGGAAGGTCAGACGACTTCCTGAGCGCCTTGAGTACCCGAAATGCGCAAAGGCGAAAGCCGGTGCCCCGGCTCAGACGAGCATGGGGCGCCGGCTTTGACGTGCCGCAGGGCAAGGCGGCGTGGCAACACGGCGTTCGGTCTTGGGAAGAGGGACAGGGTGGGGGTCAGGGCCGAGGGTTCGCTCTCTACCCAAAGCGTTGTGGGAACGCTTTCCCCCACCCTGACCCTCGCCCCAAAAACCGAGCGCGGGTCACGAGCGCCTCTTCGTTCAGTCGTCGCGCCGGCTGCTGAGCGCACGTTTTTTCTTGGGTGCCGTATCCGTGGCCGCGGGGGCGTTCGCCGTGGCCGCGGCCTTCGCTGTGCTCGCCGGTGCGGCCGAATTCTTTGTGGCGGCGGCCGTGTTGGGCGCTGCCCCATTGTTGTTCGGTCCGCCCCCGCCATTCGGTCCGCCGCGGCCGCCGGGTCCACCGGGGCCGGTCTGAAGGAGCGCGAGGTCGAACGGTTCGCCGAGCATCTTATTGAAGGCTGCCTTCTGCTTCTTGGTCAGCAGTTTGGCGATCGCTGCCTTCGCCCGATTCCGGACGGCTTCCATCTGCTGCTGGCCTTCTTCCCTCGCCTTATCCATCTGGGCCTTAACTTCTGGCTCTTCCATTTTCTTTTGGAAGTCGGCCTTCGAGAGCGGCGATCCATCCTGGTTGCGGAAGTTCGGGCGATTCTTTCGCTGATCCCGCATCAGTTGGCCCATGTCGCCGCCCATCTGCTGCATGATTTCCTGAATGCCCTGAACGTCCTCTTCCGTCAGGTTCAGCCTTTCGGCGATGTCGGGGCGCGCGATGGCGAAGACATCCTGGCGCTGGAGGCTGATCTGCTGGACGCGCGTCGCCTGCGCCGGCGTGAGGATCTTCTTGAGCTGGGCCTGCGTTTCGTTGGCCATCGCCTGAAACTGTTCGCGCATGGCTTCCATCTGGGTCGGGTCCATGCCTCCGAACGGTCCACCACCACCGGGTCCGCCACCGCCGGGCCCGCCGCCACCCGGACCACCGCCCCCATTGGCGTTGTTGCGACCGCGCCCTCCACCGTTCCCGCCGCCGTTGTTGCCCCCGCCGTTGTTGCCCCCCCCGCCGTTGTTTCCACCCCCGCCCGCGACGGCGTTATCTGCGGCGACATTGTTCCCGCCGCCACCGCCGCCGTTGTTGCTATTGCGGAAGCTGTCGCGCAGGGCCTGCCGTTTCTTCCCGTCCGCGGCGCGGAGCTGCTCGACCTGCGCCTTCTGTTTGTCGGTGAGCTTGATCTCTTTTTGAACCGCTTCGTTCTGGACGAGGTTGATATCGATGCCGCTGCCGCCCCCGCCGAACCCACCGAATCCCCCAAAACCGCCCATGAACCCGCCGGGTCCACCGAACCCGCCCGGTCCGCCGAACCCACCGCGGCCCCCTCCGCCCCCGCCTCCGGCTCGCCCAGGACCTTGGGCCTGAGACTGCGATATGAGCGCGAGCACGCCCGCACAAAGCGCCGCCGTGATCAGAAGCGTACGCAGCCGACTCATGGGGGGTACTCCTTTGTCGTTGGGTGTAAGGTGCGTGGACGTAGAACACCTAGCGAGATGCCTTTTAGTAGCGCCATCCCTTGCCGGATTGTCCCTGAGTTTCGACGCTCTCAGCAAGGTTTCGGCGCGCAAAACCGCGCCCCAGGGCGACCCTGGGTGCGTGACAGGCCTGAGCTGGGGCGCGAAACGGGCGTGCTTTTTAGGTGTGCTGGCTGACGAGCCAGGCTGCGAGCGCGGCCGTGGCGGCGAGCGTCGCGACGCGCACCGTGATCCGGTATAAGCGGAACCGGCGTCGTACGGCCACCGCGTCTGCGTCGTTCGGCGCGGGCTCGGCGTCGAGCGCGGAGAGCGACCAGCGCTCGAGGTTGGAGAGTGTGTTCATGGCGATCAAGTGCACGAGCCAGAGCAGCAAGAACCCGAATCCCTGCTCGAGCCACGCGCGCCAGGGGATCGGTGGGATACCCGGCTTCCACCACGCGGGAGTCGTCAGCGGCGCGTCTGACTGGTAAACGACCAGGCGGGTCGACTGAGTGGCACGATCGGTCCCATCGCTGACGCGCACGGTCAGGGTCACCGGCGTGGGTGTTCCTTTAGTCGGGGTGCCCTGGAGGCGCGCGGAGGCGGGGTCGAACTCGAGGCCCTCCGGAAGCTGGCCGTCAACCGACCACTTCAGCGGCCCTCGGCCGCCGGTGGCCGCGAGCGCGAGTGTGTAGGGGCGCCCCGCGATTGCCTCCGGCAACGCCTCCGGCGTCGCGATCGCCAGGGGAGCCGCTGCGCTCTCCGCTTTGGTCCCGGACGACGCTTGCGGCAGATCCACGGCCTTCGGGATCAAGGCCATGATCACCATCGTGAGCAGCAGGATGAACAGCAACGCGCCGGTGAGCTTCGTCACCACGACGGCCACGAACGAATCTTCGCCCGAACCGCCGAACTCCATGCCGCCGTGGCCGTTCCGTCGTGAGTGTCGCATGCCGCATCCCTCTCGCGCGTCAGGCCGCCTGGTCGTCGGCGCTGATGGTCGGGTAGGTCGGGATCATCTTCTTGACGATGCTGCGATACAGCGCGTTGCTCTGCTCCATGCTGACGTTGAGCATGTCGAGCGCGTCCTTCAGGCTCCCGAGGGTTCGCGCGAGGTGCTCCTGGGTCGCGCGGCTCGAGCGCTCGTAGGCCTGCGTCCACGAGCCCGAGAGGGTCTCGATTGCGCGGCAGGTGCGGTCCAGGCC
The DNA here is from genome assembly GCA_031291845.1 of Isosphaeraceae bacterium. Lineage (GTDB taxonomy): Bacteria > Planctomycetota > Planctomycetia > Isosphaerales > Isosphaeraceae > DAIDJG01. The sequence continues at coordinate 5,477 of JARLIH010000295.1, forward strand.
TTGCTGGATCGCGGCGAGCTGCTGGTCGGAGTCGCTCGGCTGCGTGACCGCGGCCTCGATCCGCGCGATGCTGGCAACGCCGCGCCGGAGCGATTCGCCGGCCGCCCCCAGCGCCTCGAGATCGTGGCCCAGCCGCCCCATCGCCTCGGCTCCGCGCTGAAAGCCGGCGAGTGCGGTCGGCAGGTGATCGACCGATTCCGAGAAGCGGTCGATCTGCATCCCCAGCCCCGCGCTCCAGCGCTCGGCCTGGAGCTCGAACGAGCGGGCGGCCGGCTCGATCAACGCCGCGATCTCGCGGCGGAGCTGCTCCATCTGCGGCACGACCACCTGCGCGAGCCCCGCGACGGCGGACGTTTCCGCGGTGCCGAGCTTCGGCAGGACATGTTCGACGATCCAGCGATCCACGCGTGCCAGCAGGTCCTCCGAGCGGCGGAACACCAGCGTCTGCACCAGCATCAAGGCTGCGCTCAAGAAGAGCGCGAGCAACGTGCTGTCGAAGGCGATTTGCAGGGCCGACGTCACTCCGGTCAAGTTCTGAAGGAACTTGTCCAGGTCCTTGACCTCGGGGAGCACCACGCTGATGTTCATCAGGGCCTTCGAGATCCCCTCGACCGTGCCGATAAACCCGATGACCGGCAGAAGATACAGGATGTAGCGAGTGAGCGTGAATCGCCCCGCGGCGTGCTCCTGGTCGAGCGCGGAGCCCTCGCGATTGAGCTCCATCACGTGCGAGACGGAAGGCGCCGTCGCCTCGCTGTGTGTCGCGGCGAGCTGCCGGAAACGGCGAGGCAGCACGCGGTCGTCGTCCTCCGAGACGGCCACGGCGCCCTTGGAAGCCTGGAACTGCTTCAACAGGCGGGGAGCGTCGTCGAACGCTTGCTCGTTCTTCCAGATGCGGTGCAGCTCGCGGCCGAGGGTGCAGACCGCCCACAGGTAAATGCCCGTGCCGACGAACTGCTCCCAGCCGCGCTCGAACATGAGCGTCGGGTTGAAGACCATCAGGCCGATCGGGAACGCAAAGGCCAGCACGAGCATCGCGACCGTGCCGGGGTAGGCCAGCCGAGAGTGGCCGGGTCCGGTTGCGCCTTGGGTCATGGTGAGAGCCCCTTCCTTTGGGCCTTCGGTATCGAGCCGCCGCGCGGGCGCGGGGCGACCCTCCTCCGGAAACGGGAACGATCGACCGGTGTGGCCCATACCTTCCCGATAATCGTCAAATTGTCCAGGCGACTTGAGTGTCGGAGAACCGAGCGTCGACCGCGCGAGCGCGATCCGGACGGTGAGCACCGCCCCCCTCTACTTACTCGCCCTTGGCGGGCTCTGCCGCGGCGCCAGGCCCTGCGAAGCGGAAATCGCAGTGGGTTGCGCCTTGCATGATGGTTTGAGTGCGGGTGAGCTCGATCTCGGGATTGAAGCCCTCGACGAGTGCGAAGTCGCGCGTGCAAGACAGGGTCGCGCCGAGGTCGGCCAGGCCGAGTGCGCGGTACATCTCGGCATATCGGCAGCGTACGACGTTGAAGGCGAGCCGCTGGGGCGACTGCTCCAGCATCTCGATTTCAAGGGCACCCCCTTCGCTCCACCGGTCGAGCGAGCGGGCGAAGGTAACGAGCGTGGCCTCGCCGAAGGTCCGGGCGAGCTCGGCGCCGCTCTGTCGGGCGAGCTCGGCGATCACGGCGCGGGCGATCTGGAGGGTCTTTTCTTCGCCCAGCTCGTCGCGCACGGCCTGAAGCAGGGGGCCAACGATCCTCGCCTCGATCTCGCGCTGTCGCAAGAGGGGCACCCTCGGGCCTTCACTGGACTCGGGGGCGGTCATGGCGCGTCTCCGCCGGACAAGCAGTCTCCGGCCGCGCGCGAGGCGGCGGGGTGAAGTGTCATGATAGCACGCTCACGACCCGGCGCAAATCGGAGACGGGAATGCGCTAAACGGGGATCGCCCGGAGCCGCGCGAGCAGCGCTGGGAGGTCGATCGGCTTGGTGATGAAGTCAATGGCCCCGGCGTCGCGCGCTTGCCGTTCGGTCTGTTCGCTCGCGTCGGCCGTGATCGCCACGACCGGAATGTCGGCCGTACTCGGGTTCGCGTGCAGTTGCCGGATCAACTCGACGCCGTCCATGACGGGCATCATGAGGTCGGTCAACACGAGCTGAGCGCGAAAGTCGGCCAGGCAGTCGAGGGCTTCGCGTCCGTCGGTCGCCTCCCTCACCTCAAAGCCGTGCAGACGCAACAGCCGGGCGAAGGCATAGCGCAGGAAGGGGGCGTCCTCGACCAGGAGGACCCGCGGTTGTTTATCGGATCGATCCCACATGGGAACACCTTCTCGTGACCGTGGAGCGCGGTTGTTTCGCGCGCGGTTCCCTGAACGCCGTCGAGCCACGCGCCCGGCTGATCATGCGTCGAAGTGATTAACACACTGTTGACAGCAATCGTCGTGCCAAAGATCCGCGACAAGCGATACGCTCGGTGGCCATGAAACGCTGTGGGCGCACGGGCCCCGCGTAATCGGTGCCACCGATTTCTCACGCAATTTCGTCGGGGCGCGTCGTCGTCGCTGTCTTGCTCGGCGACCGATCCGGGGCATACGATTACGGTATTGCGCCGGCTTTCGACCGGCCGATTGCCGGGCGGTTCCGACGGAGGACGTCGAGGATGTCGCGCGTCTCCCAGACCGTTGCCGCAGTGCGATCGTTGCCGATGGTCACCGTGTTACGCGTCGGCGCGTGGGCGGCGTTGCTCGGGGCGACGGGTTTGCTCGTGCGCGCCGAGGCGAGGCGCTCGGAATTGCCGGCGGGGGTGACGGCCGAGACCGACATCGTCTACCGCCGCACGCCCGCGCGCCGGTTGCGGCTCGATGTGTATGAGCCCATGGACGTGGGCGCGGTCTCGGAAAGGGGGCGCCCGGTCGTGCTCGCGATCCATGGGGGGGGCTGGGCGGGAGGTAGCCGGATCAGCTTCGGGCAGATGGTCGCCCGGCTGGCCCAGCACGGGTACGTGGCGGTGTCAGTCGACTACACGCTCTGCCGCCCGGGACACCCGAGCTGGCCGGCGGCCCTCGATGATCTGCGCGAGGCGGTGCGCTGGATTCGCAGCCACGCACGGCAGTACCGGATCGACCCCGACCGCGTCGTCGCCCTCGGCGCATCGGCCGGCGGGCATCTCGCGGCCCTTCTCGGCACGACCGCGGGAGACGATGCCGGGCTGAAGGTACAAGCCGTCATTGATTTCTACGGGCCGAGCGACCTCCTGGTGCTCGCGACCGAGAACCAGGATGCAAGCCGCGTGATTGCCCAGTTTCTCGGAGCGGATGCCAACGAGCGTCCCGGCCTCTGGGAAGCCGCGTCGCCAGCCCGGCAAGTCTCGGCCGGCGCGCCACCGATGCTGCTGGTCCACGGCGCGGATGACACCCACGTCCCGCCCAACCAATCCGAGCTCCTCGCCGCCGCGCTCCGCACCGCCGGGGTGCCGAGCCGGCTCGTCGTGGTTTCGGGCGCGCGGCACGGGTTCCACTTCCGGATTGATGACCAGCGCGACCTGCTCCCCGAAATCCTCGCCTTCCTCGCAACCGTGTGGGATCCTCCCAAAACGGCGGATTTTCCCTGAGAACTCGCGAGCCGCCCCGAGGGGATTGTCCGAAGCTTTGGCGCCGATCGCCGCGGTTCCAACGTGGCACAGTCGTCTTCGTTGTCAGCCGGAACGTCCTCGTTTTGGCACCAGCTCGGCTTACCCGCGGTCGACGCCAATCATTCACGTCACCTCCGGCGACCCGCCGATGATGCTCCCATAGGGGGTCGGTCGATACGCTCATTCCGTACAACTCATTCAACGAGCTGTCGGACGACTTGCCTTGGCGAGGGTAATACCGATCGACCAGCCGTCGTCCCAGGTGCGGTCCCTCGACAACAAGTTCCAGGCAAAGGGGGTAAAACGGGTCCCCGAGATACTTGCATTTCTCCCCGTTTCCTGGAACGATAAGGAGAGCAAGTTCTAACGAGTTTCCGGTGGTTCGACCGTCCCGGAAGCCGTGCGCCCGTCGCTCCCGTTCCACGATCCCAGGAGGCGGCCCGTGGCAACCGTCAGTCAGCAGGCTGCGCTGACCGTTTCGTTCGAAGGAATGCCAGACCTTCTTTTGGACGGATTCGACCGCGTCCTGCATACCGCGAGCGATCGACCGAATACCGATACCTTGCCGACCCTGTCGGACCCCACGGCCGACTTTCAGGACCGCGCGGTGGCGCGGCGGCGGGACGACATCGAGGAAAAGCACAAACGCGTGTGCGATTTCCTTGATGCGAGCGGCCACGATGCGGTTGTGTTCGGGCGCGCGGATTCGATCGCGTGGTTCACTTCCGGGGGTGACCTCGGGCAGGACCTTGGCTCCGAGCTCGGCTCAGTCCTGCTCTACGTGAATCGCAACTGCCGCGCGGTTGTCACCGACAACGTGCAAAGCGCGCGTGTTTTCGAGGAGGAGCTTGCGGGCCTGGGCTTCCAGCTCAAGGAACGCGCGTGGTTCGACGATCCGCGGCGCATCATTGCGGAACTCGGACACAACAAACGGGTTGCGACCGACATGTGCCTTGAGGCGTCGCCCTGGACCCGTCGTCTCGACTGCCTGCGAGGGATCCGCCAGCCCCTGACCCCCCTGGAACGCCAGCGTCTGCGCGAGCTGGGCCGAACACTGACCCTGGCCGTCGAAGCGACGTGCCGCAATTTCGTCCGGGGGGAGAAAGAGGCGGACGTCGCGGGGCACCTGGCGCACCGCTTGATCCGCGAAGGGGTCGTGCCGGTCGACCTGCGGGTGGCGGGCGATGACCGTTCGGACCGTTACCGCCAACCGACCTTCAAGGCCGCCCCCATCGGCAAGCGGGCCACGATCACAGTGACGGGGCGCCGCTTCGGGCTCTGTGCGACCGTCAGCCGCACGGTCTCGTTCGGGCGCGTCGAGCCGGAGCACGCGAAAAAACATCAGCTCGCGACGATGGTGGACGCGACGTGCATCTACTTCTCGCGCCCCGGTGAGAAGTTCTCGGAGATCTTCCGCCGCGCGAAGCGCATCTTCGAGAAGTTCGAGTACGCCCACGAGTGGACCCTCGACTATCTGGGGCACGTGATCGGCTACGCCCCGCGCGAAGTCCTCATCGTTCCCGACAGCGTGGAGGTGCTGCGGGACGGTACGGCCCTGTGCTGGAGCCCAAGCGTGGGCCCGGCCCGCTCCTCCGACACGATCGCAATCGACGCGCGCGGCTACGAGGTCGTGACGGGGGCCCAGAACTGGCCGCAGGTCGAGGTGGCGGTCAAGGGATACATCATTCCGCGGCCGGCGATTCTGGAGCGATAACGCCGGCAGCGGGCACGCCGCCGGTGCGCTGGAGTCCCGGCTTTAGCCGGTATTGTGCACCGGCTAAAGCCAGGACTCCAGCATGGGACCGTTCCCGTCTTACTTGACCTTCAGCAGCTCGACCTCGAACGTGAGTCGGGCGTTCGGGGGGACTTTCCCCTTGCCCGTCGCGCCATATCCGAGCTCGGGGGGAACGATCAGCCTGCGCCGCTCACCGACGCGCATTCCGATGACCCCTTGGTCCCAGCCGTCAATGACCTGTTGGACGCCGATCACCGTCTCGAACGGCTTGTCCGGGCTGGACTGGTCAAACACGGTGCCGTCGTCAAACTTGCCGATGTAGCTCATGACGACCGTTTGCCCCGACTTGACTTCCTCGCCCGTTCCTTCCTTCAGCGTCTCGTACTTCAGCCCCTTGGTGGTGGTGACGGCTTCTCCCTTTTCGGTCGGCTTCGCAGGGGGAATGGGCTCCTTCGCGCCCCCTTTCTTGGCGACCACCTGCTCCCCGAGCGCTTGCGGGCCTTTGTCCCCCTTTTCGGCTTCCGGGAGCCGATCGATCGTTCCCCCCGGCGGCGTGGCCGTCACGATCTGTGTCGGCTCCTCGCAGCCGGCGAGCGCCAGGCCCACCACGCCCCAAAGTAAGCCATGCCATCTCTGCATTGAGACCCCCTCGCACACAAGTCCGCGCGTCTGACCGGATCGGATTAACGAACCGAATAGGAATGCGGGCACGGGACCGCGACTGCGCGGACCCGGTCCCGCCTCAATTATGCCGCCTCCGCGCCCGCCTCGGCCAGTCCTTCCTGCCGCGGTCGCTTCCCCCTTCCGGTCGCGGAACGGTTGGTTTAGTGTGCAAGGATCATCTATAGCGAGGCCAGAGCCGACGCCTTTGAAGAACCCGATCTCGCCCGACCCGGGAGCCGCCCGATGAGTCTCCGCGCCCTGCTCGTCACCTTGCTGACCGCTCTCGCCGTCGTGGTTCCGGCCCGCGCTCAGTCGGATGGGGTGTCGGTTCCGAGGCCCGAGCACCCGCGCCCCGACGCGGCGCGTTCGCGCTGGGTGAACCTCAACGGCCCATGGCAGTTCCGGTTCGACCCGAAGGACGAGGGCCAAAAGGGGGGCTGGTCCGCGCCTGATGCCTCGGGATTCGAGCAGACGATCACGGTGCCGTTCCCCTGGGAAAGCGTGCTGTCGGGTGTCAACAAGCCCGACTACAAGGGCGTCGCCTGGTATCGCCGCTCGTTTCGCGTCCCGGCCGAGTTCCCCAAGGGCCAGCACGTGTGGCTGCGCTTCGGGGCCGTCGATTGGCAGGCCGACGTCTGGGTCAACGGCCGTCACGTCGCCGCTCACGAAGGAGGGTACTCGCCGTTCGAGGTCGACGTGACCGACGCGCTCAAGCCCGACGCCGAGAACGTGATGACCGTTCGCGTTGACGACCCGACCGACCCGAGCCTGCCGACGGGCAAGCAGGTCGGCTGGTACACCCATACGTCCGGCATCTGGCAGACGGTCTGGATCGAGGCAAGGCCGCGGGCCTATGTCGCAAGCTTCGCCGTGAAAACCACGCTCGATCCCGCCGCCGCTCATTACGAGGTCCAGCTCGACGGACTGCCACGAGGGAAGTCGACGCTGACGATCCGCGCGAAGGACGACGCGGTCAAGGCCGTCGCGACGACCGTCGAAAGGGCCAGTCTGGACACGTCGCAGACCGCCCGGCTCACCGTGCCGGTCAACCTGCCCCGCTACTGGTCGCCCGAAGACCCCTACCTCTACGACGTGACGCTCGAGCTCAAGACACCCGACGGCCAGGCCGACGCGGTGCAGTCGTACTTCGGCCTGCGCACGATCGCCCGCGGCACCTACGGAAACGCCCTCTACGAGCGACTGCTGCTCAACGGCAAGCCGATCTATCTTCGGGCCGCGCTCGATCAATCGTTCAACCCGAAGGGCGTCTACACCGCGCCCGACGATGAGTTCCTGAAGCGCGATATCCTGACCGCCAAGGCGTTCGGTCTCAATGGACTACGCATTCACATCAAGCCCGACGAACCCCGCCGGCTCTATTGGGCCGACAAGCTGGGCATGCTGATCTTGGAGGACATGCCCAACACGTGGGACCAGAACGCCCGCGCACGCCGGGCGTGGGAGGCGACGATGCGCGAGGTTGTCGCCCGCGACAAGAACCACCCGTCCATCGTTGCGTGGGTCGCCTTCAACGAGACCTGGGGCCTGGGCACTCCCCCCGAGTACAAGGCGAACACCGACACCCAACGCTGGGTGAGCGCGATGGTCGACGCCGTTCGGAAGCTCGACCCGACGCGGCTGGTCGAGGACAACTCACCCTGCAACTACGACCACGTCGCGAACACCGACCTCAATAGCTGGCACTTCTACATCGACGACCACGAAGGGGCGAAGCGACACATCGCCGACGTCGTGGCGCAAACCCAACCGGGCAGCGGCTTCAACTACTGCCCCGGCCAGAAGCAGGCGACCGCACCTTTGATCAACTCCGAATACGGGGGCGTCTCCGCGGGTGGCGGCGACCGGGACGTCTCGTGGTGCTTCCGCGATTTGACCACCCTGCTGCGCAGACAACCTAAGATCCAAGGATATGTCTACACCGAGCTGGCCGACATTGAGTGGGAGCATAACGGGTTCGTGAATTATGACCGCGCGCCCAAGGAGTTCGGATACGACGCGTTCCTCCCCGGAATGCAGCCAAGCGAGCTCAATGGCCCCGACTTCGTGGGCTGCGACGCCCCCCCTGCGATCGTGGCGAAGCCGGGCGAGACGCTCAACGTGCCCGTGTTTGTCAGCCACTTCTCCGACCACGAGGGGCCGATCACCCTGCGTTGGTGGGTCGCCGGCTTTGACGACCGGGCCGATCTGATCATGGCGTCGATCCCCCAGTCGCGCCCCGCGGAGTGGACTCAATACGATGTCCGCGACCTCGGGACGGTAAGCTTCAAAGCACCCGACCGGCCGTTCGTCGGCGCCCTGATGGTCACGATCCGCGACGAAGCCAACCGGCGCATCACCGGCAACTTTGTGAACGTCGTCGTAAAGCCCGACAAGCCGCTCCCGCGGGTTCAGCGGCGCAGAGACCACGAGGTGCTCCTCCGATTTGCGCCGGGCGATTTCGCGCGTCAGCACTGGGATGAACCGGGCTCACCTCCGCCGGGCAAGGCGTACGGCCGGGGCAAGGGCTATTTGGAATACCGCCTGAAGGTGCCCGAGGCGGTGGCGAAGGCCAAACCCGAGTCGTACTTCTTTCGCTTCGAGATCGCGTCGAAGGCGGGTCGCGAGAAGGTCGACTGGGCCAGCCGGAAGAGCCCCCAGGACTACCCGCAGACCGACGCGCGCAAGTGGCCCTCGACGGTTGCCATCTCGATCAACGGCCACGAAGTCGATCGGCAAAAGCTGGACGACGACCCGGCTGATGCACGCGGCGTATTGTCTCACGTCGCGGGCGTCGAGCACGGCAGTTACGGCGAGCTCGTCGAGGGCGAGGGCCCGCTCCCGCAGGCCGCCAAGGACGCGATCGCGGCGGGTAAGCCGCTGGTCGTCCGCCTGGCCGTACCCGACGACGCAGCCGAGGCGGGGGGGCTTTGTCTCTTCGGGGCGGACACGGGTCAGTACCCGTTCGACCCCACCATCGCGATCACGACCGGGCAGTCGCTCCCGAAGGATCTCGGCGTGCCCCCCGACCAGGCCGCGGCCGTCGAAACGCTCGTGTCCCGGCGCGTGCAGCTCTTGAGCGCAGGGGACTCGCAAGCGGCACCGTCCATGTGGTCGTACACCACGGTGAAGCCCGGCGAGGGCTGGACGGACACCGGCTTCGACGACAAGGGATGGAAGCGCGGCCCGGCCGGGTTCGGTGCCCACAACACGCCGGGCGTCCGCGTCAGGACCGAGTGGACCGCGCCCGAGATCTGGCTGCGCACCGAGGTGGAAATCCCCGCCCTCACCGAGGACACCTTGCTGACGCTCCATTTCTTCCACGACGAAGACGTCGCGCTCTTCGTCAACGGCCATCCCCTGCTGAAGGCGGCGGGATACATCACGGCCTATCGCGATGTTGTCCTCGATAAGGCCCAGAAGACGCTCTTCCAGAAGGGGCGGAACGTGATCGCCGTGCACTGCCGCCAGACCAGCGGCGGCCAGGGTGTCGACGTCGGTCTGACGCTCCAGGCCGAGTAGGGTGCATGACATGCACCGGTGCGTTCCACGCACCCCAGTTCAATCGTGGTGACGGCGCCCGGCCACGAACGCCGAACCGATCGCTCATCAGGGTCCAACTTTCATTCGCACCGTCAGCCCAAAATGGTCGGACGGCCCGCGCGGGTTGGAATTTTTGGGATTGCCGAACCGCCACGGGCGACGGTCGCGGCCGAACCGGAGCTCGATCGGGTTCTCGGTGTGGATTGTCTCAGGGAGGACCATCCACCCTTTCGGGTCGAGGAGGCCGGGTGAAGCGACGATGTGGTCGAGGATCTCCCAGCGCCCGGCCTGGAAGTACGTCCCTTCGCGCGCCGGGTCGAGCCGCTGCGTGAGGTCGAGCAGCTTGACCGGCTGGGCTCCTTCGCGCACCTCCGCGGGATCGCCCGTCGTGTGCAAATGCCGGCGGAGCGACGGGTCATCCGGTTCGTCGTTGAAGTCGCCTGACAGCAGAACGTCTGCGGCGGGGTCGTCCCGCGACAATTCCACGACCCGGTCGTACAACACGTCGGCGTAGGAGTCGCGCTTGCCTTCTGTGTCACCGCGCAAGCGGCTCGTCCAGTGGCTCGCCAGGACGACGAGGGGCGCCCCCTCCGCCTCGAGGTGGGCTTCCAGGATCCGGCGAATGCCGAACGCGCGGGTCTGGTCGTCGTCGAGGGCGAGGCGGGTCACGATGGCCGGCTCGATCCGGCGTCCCGTGACATTATCGACGTGAGCCAGCCCCTCGTACCGCCACTCGCTGGGCAAGCGCGCGTTCAGCGCGGCACGCAGCAGCTCGATCGCGCGGCGGTTCTCGACCTCCACGACCGCCAGGATGTCCGGCCCCCTCCCATCGTTCTGCCGCACCAGCGTGTCGGCCAGGAGACGGACCTTCTCATGGACCATCTCGGGGTGCGCCGCAAACCAGTCTTCATCCTCGTCGTGGTTGTGCGGGTCGTTCGTGTCGTCGAACAGGTTTTCAACGTTCCAGGTGCAGAAGACGTACCCTTCGCCGGCTACACGCGGGGCGGTGGGTCTTGGGGGGAGGGGCCCGGGAGCCTGGTCCGACCGGATTAGCCAGATCGCCGCGACGATCAGCGCAACCATGATCAGAAACAGGCCGAACCGGTTGTTGTTCATCAACGGTTTCCCCGGTGGACCGAACCGCGGTGTCGAAGCCGAGCTCGCGACGGGCGCAGCGCGGGTCGAAGGCCCGCGATCGAGCCCCACTCTCACCCGCCGCGGGGCCTGGGGTCAAGACTAGGGAGCAATCACTTGGTCAGTTTCGACCAGGTACGCCGCTGCGCGTTGTCTGGCGCAGAACTCCGGATCGTCACCTATAAGTTTGCTATGGACCGGCGTCCGGAGCGGCGGGAGCACGCGGGCGATCTTTTCGAGAATTGCACACGACATGGACGATATCATTACGCAAATCTGGTCGGGCCTGCGGGAAGCGGGACTGCCCGAGGTCATGCTCTACCTTCCCGACAACACGGCGAGCCGTTGCCACTGGGACGATACGGCGCTGATCGGCAACGTCCGGGTGGCGCTGCTGGCGGACCAGGAACGCAAGATCGTTCGGCTCATCCCGCTGGAGTCCTGTACCGGCATTGGGATCGCCAGTCCGAAGGGGGTCGACCCAATGAACCACCGCGGGTTGGTTCAGAGCAAGCTGAGAGAGCGGTTCAGCCCGAAATAGGTCCACGGTCAGGACCGCGGGTGAAACCGGCTGTGGACTTCGCGCAGCCGGCTGAGCTCGACCCGGGTGTAGATCTGCGTCGTGGCGATCGACGCGTGCCCGAGCATTTCCTGCACGACGCGCAGGTCTGCGCCACCGGCCAGGAGGTGCGTGGCAAAGCTGTGCCGTAAGGTATGGGGACTGACGTTCTCGCTGAGTCCCGCGGCCCGAGCGTGTGTCTTGACGATGTGCCAGAGCCCGACCCGGGACAGGGGACGCCCGCTCCTTGCGACGAAAAGGCTTTCGGTCTCCGGTCGGCGCGCGGCCAGAGCGCTGCGGTCCGAAGCGAGATAAGCCGTCAGCGCGGCGACGGCGCGCGAGCCCAGAGGGACGAACCGTTCCTTGTTCCCCTTACCGACGCAACGCGCGAGGCCGGCCCTGAGGTCGACGTCGCGCGGGCGCAGCCCGACCACTTCCGACGCGCGGCAGCCGGTCGCGTACAGCGTCTCGAGCGCTGCACGGTCGCGCCGGCCCATTCGGGTCTCACTCTTCGGGGTGTTGAGCAGCCGATCGACGGCCGAAGGTCCCAGCACCGTCGGCAGGCGGTCCCAGACCGTGGGGGCCACGAGCAACTTCGCGACGTTCTCGGAGAGGCGACCGTCGACGATCAGGTAGCGGAAGAACGTCGACAGGCTGGCCAGGTGCCTCCCCACGCTGCTCGGCGCGAGTCCGCTTCCCGCCAGAAAGTCGACGTACCCGGCCAACGTGGGAACGTCGAGGCCGGCCAGGGGGCCGGGCGCGTGCTCGCGCCGCCAGCGCGAGAAGCGGACGATGTCCGCGCGGTAGGCCGCCAGCGTGTTCGGTGACACGCCGCACTCCGCCATCAAATAGTGCAGGAACGGCCCGATCGGGTCGCGCGAGGGGTCGGGGCGGGGGATGGGAGGCATGCGGGTCGGACCTCTTGAGCCGCCGAAACGAAGGGAACGTTCCTTTCATCGGCGAGTCCGGCCCAGGCCCTTCAGCCAGGTGGCCACGCCTCGCTTGCCAACCGCGATCTCGTGCGGGGACGAGCCGGGTGGCACACGCCGAGGTTGCGCTGGTTGGCACGCCCATCTGGCGTCTGGCCCCACGACGACTTCACGGTTGCCTTGGAATGTCGCGAGCCCCTTTGGTAGGTTTGTCGGCAAGTGCGGCTATCCTTGCAGAGCAAGAAGGGAAAGGTGCGGAATGTCGTTGGGTTTCGATCGCGAGCAACTCGCCGGCCTTTTGAAGCGCGAGGCGCTCCGGCTGGGCACGTTTACCTTGGCGAGCGGACGGACGTCGCACTACTACGTCGACGGCCGGAAAGTGACGCTTTCGGCGGAAGGGGCCGCCGTGATCGGCGCGGGGGTGCTGGAACGCCTGGCGGACCTTCCCGAGGTCGTCGCGATCGGTGGCCTCACGCTGGGTGCGGACCCGATCGTGGGTGCGACCCTCGCGGTTGCGGGCGCGACCGGCCGTTCCGCGCTCAAGGGTTTTCTGGTCCGCAAAGAGGCGAAGTCGCACGGCACAGGCCAGCTTGTGGAAGGACCACTGGCGCCCGGCGCGACGGTGGTCATCGTCGACGACGTGGCGACGACCGGCGGCTCCTCCTTGCAGGCGGTCGCGGCGGTGGAAGCCCTCGGTTGCAAGGTCGCCCGGGTCATCGTCGTCCTCGACCGGCTCGAAGGGGCGGCGGCCGCGTTCGCTGCGCGGGGGCTCGATTTCCAGGCGCTGCTGACGATTCGCGACCTCGGCGTCGAGCCGCTCTCGGCCTAGATGTTCGTGTCGCAAGTCCTTCACCAGTACACTAACCCGAAGCGCAAGCGAGGTTTCCGTCAGACCTCGCTTGCGCTTCGGGTTAATGTAGAGAGCCGGCTGGCAGCGAATTTACGAAACGGACATCATCGCGCACTGTTGCGAGGAGCCCCTCGGAGCAGCACGCAGTCGCTGAGATGGCAACTCATTCAACGAACCGAAGGGAGGAGGCCGTGGAGACGAGCCTTCATCGTCAGATCAAGGACGTTTTCGGAGTCGGCGCGGGGGGGAGGACAGAGGTCGTCCTCCACGGATTTCGGATTGACGCGGTCTCGGCCGAGGGGGAGCTGATCGAGGTGCAATCGGGTGCGCTCGGTCCCCTGCGCGGGAAGCTGCGGCGGCTGCTGGCGGGGCACCGCGTCCGCGTCATCAAACCAGTCGTGCTCAGCCGCCGGCTCGTGCGGCGGGCGCGGCGGGACGGTGCGGACTTGTCGTCGCGGCTGAGCCCCAAGCGGGGCGCGGTCCTGGATGTGTTCGACGACCTGATCGGACTGCGCGCGGTGTTTCCCCACCCGAACCTGAGCCTGGAGGTTTGGGGAGTCGAGATCGACGAGGTGCGCATCCCGCGCCGGCGTTGGCCAGGATATGTGGTCGTGGACCGTCGCTTGCGCGCGGTCGCGGGCAAGACGGTCCTGCGCGACCCGGCCGAGCTCTGGGGGCTACTTCCCTCGGAACTGGCCGACCCGTTCACGACGAGCGACCTCGCCGACAGCTTGAGGCGCCCGCTGGCGTTCGCCCAGCGCGTCGCTTACTGTCTGCGGCATGCGGGGGCCGCGCGGTCCCTGGGCAAACGCGGCCGGTTCCAGCTCTACGCGCGGGGTAAAGCATGAGCGTGCTCGACACCTTCCGTTTGAACGGCAAGACCGCCTGCGTGACCGGCGGCAGCCGCGGCCTTGGGTTCGCGATGGCCAAAGGGCTCGCGGAAGCCGGGGCCGATTTGATCCTGGTCGGCCGCGAGGCCGTCAGCCTCGAAACCGCGCGCGAGGAACTGGCCGCGCTCGGGTGCAAGGTCGAGACCCTCGCCGCCGACGTCGGCGAGCCCGGCCCCAGCGAAGACGCCGCGCAACGCGTGGTCGAAACCTGGGGGCCGATCGATATCCTGGTCAACAACGTCGGCGGACGCCGCGTCGACGTCCCGACCGAGTCGTTCCCGACCGCGGACTGGCAGCGCATCATCGACCTCAACCTGACGAGTGCGTTCATCTGGTCGAAGGTCGTCGGCGGCGCAATGCTCCCGCGCGGCTGGGGGCGGGTGATCAACGTCGCGTCGATTTCGGGTCTGATCGCCAACCGCGGTATCGCCGGCCGGAGCTACGAGACGGCAAAAGCCGCATTGCTCTCCTTCACGCGTGCCCTGGCCGCCGACTGGGCGACCCGCGGGGTCACCGTCAACGCGATCGCTCCCGGCGGGTTCATGACCGCCCCCAACGAACGCTGGTTCCAGGAGCGTCCCGAATTGCGCGAGACGTTCGAGAGCCAGATCCCGATGGGCCGGTTCGGTCGCCCCGAAGAACTCGCGCCGTTGGCCGTCTACCTGGCGAGTAATGCGTCTAGCTATATGACGGGAGCGACCGTGGTCATCGATGGGGGGTATACTCTCTGGTGACGCGACTCGCTTCCGCCGGCCCTTTTGTCCGCATCGAACAAAAATCGCCACGTTTGGGACTATCTCTCATGAGACGACAGCGCAAGTTTTCCCCGTCGGCTTCCTGGTCGCTCGAACCGCGGATTGCCCTGAGCCACGCCAGCCCCGTGGCGGAGATCACCCATCTCTCGGCCGCGCAACAGATCAATCATGCAACGTTCCAGGGTCCGTACACCACGACGGTTCAGTTCGGCGTCGATACGGAGAGCGCGGTCGCGAAGCTGAGCGGCTCCGCGCGCTTTCCGACGGTCGGCATGGTCTCGTTGAGCGGAAGCCTCTCGAACAACGTCGTCTTCCCCAGCCACAAGACGGGAACCACAGGGACGCTGACGTTCACGAGCCCGAAGTACCCGGGCGAGACGGTCGTACTCCAGGTCTCAGGACCGTACGCGAACCTGGCCCCGACGCATGCGGAGTCGATTCACCTCAGCGTGACGGTTGAGAGTGCGCCGTCCTCGTTGAGCGCGTATATCGGCAGGCAGGGCACCGCCGTCCTGAAGTTGGGTCCCGCCCACACGTCGAGCGGCGGCACCTCTCAGACGCACACGAGCGCAGGAAGCTACACGCTCGTGCTGAGTCAGTGATCGTCATGCAGGACGAGAGGGAGTTCGTCTCCCTCTCGTCCGCCGGTGAGACCCGTTAATCAACGAACATGAATTCGTTCGTCAGCAAGAGCACCTGGGCATACTCCTCCCAGGGCCCGAGCGGGCGGGGACCGGGGCCCTGAAAGTCGTCCTTCGCGCTCCAGGAAGCGGGCGTAGGGCTCAGGGCACGGACGACGGGCGACCAGGCGAACGAGTCGAAACCATCGTCCGCGCGGCAGTCGGCGACGAAATCGATCGTCTCTCCTTTGCGCACTTCCACATGGTCGACGCGCGTCTCAACCCGGCCGTGGTGCGCGACCCATGTTCCCAACACCCCCGACCGGCTGGAGACGATGCGCCCCCGAACGCCGTCGCCCTGCGGGTTGTCGTGCCGTAGCGAACCCTCGATCGCCACGACGCCGTCTCCCCGAGCGGTCCAGCGGCGGATCGCCGCGTGGGACGCGTCGGGCCCGGTGTGTCCTCCCTCGGCGCTGAGCTGGACGTAATTGACCTGCGGCAGCGGCACGGTCGGACCCGGCTGCCAGAGCGATCCCGTCCAGTGGGCGAACGGCTCGAAGCGGGTGACCCGTTGCGCTGATTCGTCGAGCGTGCCATAGCCATATTGCCAGTTCGGTGCGGGCGTTTCCTGGCCGCCCTGGCGGTCGACGAACTCGAGCGCGAGGGCCGTCTCCGCGGGCGAGGGGGCCCGGCCGAATAGGCGGAAGTAGAGCGCTCGGATGCGCGACGTCGAATCGCTGCCGGCGGCTTGTGCGAACGCGGCGAGGTCGCGTGACTGTTCGATCACGAACGGGCTGTTCATCAGGAACAGGGCCTGCTGCGGAACCGTCGTCACGAATCGGCGCGGGCTCGTGGCGTCAGGGCTGGCAAAGTCGAAGCTGCGGAACATGCCGTCGAGGTTCTGACGGTCGATGAGCCCGTACAGCGTTCGGCGCGACGAGAACGGCGGCTCGGTGATCGACACGGCCCGCCCCCCCATCGTCGCGTCCAGCCGGCCCGAGACGGCCAGTAAAGAGTCGCGCATCGCCTCGAAGTCGAGCCGCTGGCGGTTGAACTTCCAGAGCAGCCGGTTCTGCGGGTCGCGCTCGGCGTAGGCCGCGACGTTCTCGCCGCTCTGCTGATAAACGCTCGAAAGCATGATCCGCCGGTGGAGCGATTTGATCGACCAGCCGTCGCGCACGAACGCCGCCGCCAGGTAGTCGAGCAGCGCGGGGTTCGCCGGCGGCTCGCAGCGCAGGCCGAAGTCGCTCGGCGAGTCGACCAAACCCTGCCCGAAGTGCCAGCTCCAGACCCGGTTCACCAGCACGCGCGGGGTCAGCGGGTTGTCCGGCCGGACGATCGCCTGCGCTAGCTCCAGGCGGCCGCTGCCGGCCTGGAATGGCTTGCGGTCGGACGCGGAGAGAAGCTTGACGAACCGGCGCGGCACCGCCTTGCCGGGTCGCCCGGGATTACCGCGAATTAGCACGTGCGGCTCGACCGGATTGGGCCGGTCGGTCATCACCATCGCCCGTGCCGGTGCTCCGGGGTGCATCACCTGCAGCTCGTCGACCTGCTTCGCCAGCGCTTGGAGGTGGTTGTGCTCGTCCCCGCTCAGCCAGGGCGGCCGTTTCTCGGTGGCGAACGCAAGCGGGCCGTCCGGCGCGTAAAGCACCAGCCGGAGCGCTTCCCAATCCGGCTCGGGAAGAGCCTTGGCCCCGGCTTTCGACGCCTCGCGCCAGCGCGCCTCCGTCTGGCCGAACAACGCGCCGTAACGGGCGACGACCTCGGCCATGCTGGCCGGTGTTTTCTCCGCGAACGCTTGGGCCACGATCGGGTTCGGCTTTGGCTTCGCGTCAGCCGGCTCCGCAAGGGTCTTCGACACCTCGGCGGCCTTCGCCGGGAAGGTGTCCGCCGCCAGCGCTGCGAACGCGTGCCAGGGCGAGAGGATCGGGTCGTGCGACCGAGCGGTGGCCGCGAGCCGCGCTTGCCAGCGTTCCATGAAGTAGCGCAGCCGCCCTGGGGGCAGGCCGTCGGCTTTCGCCCGCTCGTCGAACTTCGGATTCTTGCCGTTGAACCCGAGCTCGAACGCCGCGCGAAGATAGGCATCCATCCGGCCGCGCACGTCCGCCTCGGCCTCACCGGCGAGCTTCGCGATGTAGTCGTCCTGCTCCTTGCGGCGCACGGCAACTGCGCGTTCGAATTCCACAGTCTCCGGGCGGGGCGCGGCCCCATCGAGCACGGGTAAGTCGGCCGGCTCGTCGGAAGAGGCGAAGACGCCCGACAGCGAGTAATAGTCGTCGGTCGGGATCGGGTCGTACTTGTGGTCGTGGCAACGCGCACACACGACCGTCAGCCCGAGCAGGCCGCGCGTGACGACGTCGATCCGGTCGTCGATGATGTCTTCGTTGACGTTGAGGAAGCGTCGGCCGACCGTCAGGAAGCCGAGGGCCGCGAGCGCGCGGTTGTCTCCCTGGGCCGGCAGGCGGTCCGCGGCAATCTGCTCGATCACGAAACGGTCATACGGCTTGTCGTCGTTGAACGCGCGGACAACGTAGTCGCGATACGTGTACGAGTACGGATACCGGCGCTCTTGCTGGAACACGTATCCCTTGGTATCCGCGTAGCGCGCGACGTCCAGCCAGTGCCGCCCCCAGCGCTCGCCGTAGCGGGGCGACGCGAGCAGCCGGTCGACGACCTTGGCGAACGCATCGGGCGCGGGGTCCGCCTCGAACGCGGCGACCTCCGCAGGGGTCGGCGGCAGTCCCGTCAGGTCGAGCGTCGCGCGCCGGATCAAGGTGCGGCGGGGGGCGGGGGCGGGCCGGCGCCCGCCCAGCGGTTTGATCTAACACATTGCCAAACCGGCGCAAGGGGGCCCC
>JARLIH010000296.1 GCA_031291845.1 Isosphaeraceae bacterium
CCCCCACCCCCCGCGCCCCGCCCCCCCCGCGCCCCCACGCCGGCCCCGACGGCCATAACCCGGGCGGACCGGTCAGCGGGTAGGAGGTCGCGACGTGGGTCTCGGACGGGCCGTACTGGTTGACCAGCCGGCAACCCGGTAATTGCTCCAGCCACGTGACCGTTTCCGACCCAAGCTGGAGGGCCTCCCCGGCAGTGATGATCTCCCGCAAGGCAAGCCGGAGGTCCGACGACGCCCCAGCGCGGGCCAACTCACGAAGCATGAGCGGCGGGACGAACAAGCGCTCGACCCGGTGTTCCGACAGGATGCGGAGGACCAACGCCGGGTCGCGCCGGTCGGCGTCGGTCAGCAACACCAGGGTCCCACCGCTCGCCAGGGTGGCCAGCGTCTCCTGGACCGAGACGTCGAAGCTGAGCGGGGCGAACTGGAGAGTGCGGGTGCCGACCTTGGCGGACGACTGGCCGAGCTGCCAGGTGAGCAGGCCGTGGACCACCCGGTGGGGGAGGCCGACCGCTTTCGGCTGGCCGGTTGATCCCGACGTGAAAATCACATACGCAAGCTGTTCGGCGGGTGGCTCTGCGGCGGCGGATGCCATCGAGCCCACCGGGTCGGACAACTCGTCGAGGCAGAGGAGTTCGGCCGGACCGGTGACCTCGTTGTTCAGAAGGCCGTTCGTCGTGATCACCGCGGCGACCTGCGCCGAGTCGGCCATCAACCGGAGCCGCGCGACAGGATAATCCGGGTCGAGAGGCACATAGGTACAATTCGCCTGGAGGACCGCCAGGAACCCGACCACGGCATCGATCCCACGCGGCAGCACCACGCCGACGCACGCCTCCGACGGGACGCCGCGCTGGCGCAGAGCGGACGCGACGCGGGTCGACGCGGCCATCAGTTCCGCATACGTGACCCGCCGGTCGGCCTGCTCGAGCGCGATGGCGTCCGGGTGCTCGCGGGCAACCTTTTCGATCCGACGGAACGGCGGGACATAGCGAGGAACGGGGTCGCCGGTGGCCCATGCCGCGGACACCTGACGATGTTCCTCGGCCGGCAACAGCGTCAGCTCCCCGACCTTTTGGTCGGCGTCAGCCGTGATTGCCTCGAGCAACTGGCCGTAGTGACCGATCAGCCGGGTCATTGTGTCGTGGCGGAACAAATCCGTACGGTACTCGACCGCCCCAAACAGACCTCCATCGGCCGGGGCCAGAAAGACCGACAGGTCAAACTTGGACAGGCACGCGACCGCCTCGGCCGGCTCGAGATCGGCTTCGCTCCCGTACCGGCCGGGGCGTTCGGGTAGGTTCTGGAAGGCGAACATCACCTGGAACAGCGGGTTCTGTCCGAGCCGCCGCTCCGGTTCCAGCTCTTCAACAAGTCGCTCGAACGGCATATCCTGATGAGCATACGCGTCCAGTGTCGTCCGTCGCACCACGCCGAGGAGGTCCCGGAACCGGCTCGACCCGTCGACCCGGGTCCGCAGGACGAGCGTATTGGCGAAGAAACCGATCAACCCCTCCAGCTCGGCACGGGTGCGGTTGGCGATGGGGGTGCCGATGACCACGTCTTCCTGGTTCGTATACCGATACAAAAGCACGTCGAACGCGGCGAGCAGAACCATGAACAAGGTCGCGCCCTCGGCCGTAGCCAAGGCATTGAGCCGGGCGACCGTTGGTTGTGGGAGGAAGAACCCACGGCTCGCCCCCTCGATCCGCGGGGCCCCGGTCCTCGGGAAGTCGGTCGGTAGTGGGGTGACGGTCGGGATGTCGGCCAAGGCCAGCTTCCAGTAACGAGTCAGCGTGTCCAGGTACTCGCCCTGGAGCCGGCTTCGCTGCCAGGCGGTGAAGTCGGCGTACTGGAGGGGAGGGTCGGGGAACGGCATGGGCTGACCGTACGCGAACGCGTGATAAAGGGCGTCGAACTCGCGGCGGAACACCGCCATCGACCAGCCGTCCGCCACGATATGGTGGAAGGTCGCCAGCAGGACCGCGTGGTCGTCCGCCACCAAGACCAGCCTTGCCCGACTGAGCGGACCGTGACGGAGGTCGAACAGGTCGTTCCCAACCGCCTCGACGGTCTGCCGGAACACGACTTCGGCCGCTTCGGGGTCGATCCGCCGGAGGTCGTCGATCGGGACGGTAACCGGCGAGTGCGGGGCGATCACCTGGAACGGCTGGCCATCCCGGTCGTCGAATGAGGTCCGCAGGGTCTCGTGTCGGCGGCGGACCTCGTTCCACGCCGACTCGGCGGCGGCTGGGTCGACACGGCCGCGGATCGGGATCGCCGTCGGGATATGGTAGAGCGGCACCCCGGGGAGGAACTGTTCCAGGAACCAGAGCCGCTCCTGGGCGAAGGACAACGGGACCGGGCCGTTCCGTGGGGATCGTGGGATGCGCTCCTTCCCGACACCGCTGTTCCCCTTCCAGGCAGCCAGCAGCAACCGTTGGTTCGGGGCCAGGTTGGTAACCCGGGGCCGCCGCCGACTCATGAGCCCGATCCCTCACCGGTGCCGGCGGCCTGGAGGGCCGCATCCACCTCGTCGTCGGACAGGGCCGCCACGTTGACGAGCAACGCGGCCGTCCGCTCGACCCGGTCGCGCGTCGCGGGGTCGGCGGTGACGGCGTCGGCGAGCCCCGCGATCGTGCCGGCTTCAAAGAGCCGCCTCAGCGGCAACTCCACCTCCAGGACCTCGCCGATGCGGGCCGCCACCTGGGTAGCCAAGATCGAGTGCCCGCCGACGGCGAAGAAGTTGTCGTGGGCCCCGAACCGCTCGTGACCCAGAACGTCGGCCCAGATATCGACCAATACCTGTTGGACCAAGTTTTCCGACGCGATGACGGAGGCCGGGGGATCGGCGCGGTTGGTCGGCATGCGGTCCCACCGGATCCCCCCGCGCGACGATCGTGGCACGGTGTCCTGGACCACCACCCGGCACGGCACCATCCAGGCCGGCAGCCGCGCAGTGAGCCACGCGCGCAGGTCGTCCGCATCCAGCCGCGCGCCCTCGGCCGGCACGACGATGCCCGTGATCCGGTCCCCAGCCCGTTCGCCCAGCGATTCCACACCCACCGCCGCATCCGCTACGCCGGGCGCCCGCGCGAGCGCTGATTCCACGGCCTCGAGGTCGACCCGCCGCCCTTCCATTTCGACGCATCGATCAGACCGACGCAGGAGCTGGACCGCTCCGTCCTCCCGCACCTTCGCCAGCATCCCCGTGCGGACCGTCGCAGGAAGCTCACGGCGGCAACCCCTGGGCCCGTGGCCCGCGGTCACGGTGACCGTCCCCGTCATCCCCATCGGGGCGGGTCGCCCGTCCGCGCCTCGCACGCAGACCTCCGCGCCCGCCAGGGGAACTCCCCCGGACCAGAAACCGTCATCGGGATGGAGACGTCGCACGACGGCCGCGAACGTGCTGTCGCACCAGGCGATCGACCATATGGACCCGGCATTCTGCAACAGGGCGTCGAGCCGTCCCTGAGTCGGTTCGCAGCCGGAGACGAGGATGGTGGAGCCGTGCCCCGGCGGCCAGCCGGACTGCGATAGACGGACCACGGACCCTAAGTTCGCGACCAGGACCGTCGGCTCGTCCAGCTCCCAACGCGCGGCCAGCCGCCAAGCCTCGCCCTGGGCGCGGCTGCCGAGCAGCGCCCGCCCCCCGGCCCAGAGCGGGTACAGGCTGCCGACCACCAGATGTTCCATGAGGTCCGGCACAGCCGACAGGACCGCCGGCGGGGTCTCCGGCCGGAGGGTCGCGTGTAGCGACGCCAACATGTCCGCCAGCTCTGCATGGGTCACGACCGTCGTGGTCAGCCCGAGCCGGGTCAGCTCGTGGCGGAACAGCGCCGGCGCATCGGGCGCGACGGGAGCCGTGGGGGACGATCGACCGGGCGGCGGGGGCGACCCAGGGATGTCGCAGTTGACGAGCCGTAAGCCCAACCCGTTCAGGCGGTGCCTCGTCGCAGGCCCCGCGACCACCGTGGACACGCGGCACCGGCCGATCACCTCCCGGATGAGCGCGTCGTTCCAGTCCGGGTCAATGAGGACTGCGGCAGCCCCCGCCCGGAGGATGGCGAGGATGGCGGCCAAGCCGTCAGGGCTGTCGACGCCCATGACCCCGACCGCGGAGCCGGTTGGTGGGTCCGGAAGATCGAGGGCCGGCGCTATCTGGTCGGCCCGGTGTTGCAGTTCTGCGTACGTCAGCACGCTGTCCGGGTCGACCGCCGCCACCTCCTCCGTTCGCGACAGGACCGACGCGGCGAACCGTTCCGGAAAGGTGGCTTTGCCCGTCGGGCCGGACACCCCCGGCAAGCGTGGGACGGTGGGACCCGCCCCGCCAGCCGAACCCAGGAACAACGCGTCGAGCGGCCGATCGGGGTCGGCGGCGGCGGCGTCCACCAACTGTTCAAAGCACGCGATGATCCGCCGCACGGACCGGTGCTCGAAGAGGTCGGTCCGATACCCCAGTGCCCCAGCGACTCCGTCCGGTCCTTCCCGAAGCTGAAGCGACAGGTCGAACTTGACGTGCCCCGGCAAGGGCAGACCGGCGGCCTCCGGCCATCGCCCGGGTTCAGGACCCGCCGGGGCCCGCGCGAGCGCCTCGTCGAGCGGTAGGTTCTGGAACGCGAAGCTCACCTGGAAGATCGGGTGGTAGCCCGGGTCGCGATCGGGCCGGATGGCCTGGACGAGGTGCTCGAACGGGACGTCCTGGCGGGCGTACGTGTCGAGCGTCGTGCCGCGGACCTGACGGAGGACAGACCGGAACGTCATCCCCTCGGCCACGCCGATGCGCACCGCGAGCATGTTGACAAACATCCCGACCACCCCCTCGAGCTCCCGCCGGCTCCGGTTGGCGATCGGGACACCGAGGACGAGATCGGTCGTCCCCGCGAACCGCGCCAAGAGCGCGGCGTAGCATGCCAGCAGGGCCATGAACAACGTGGCTTTCTCCTGACGGAGGGTGTCGCCAAGCGCGTCCAGAGCGGCCATCGGCACGCGAACGTCCTGCCACGCCCCGGTGCTGCTCTGGACCGCCGGGTACGGTCGGTCGGTCGGCAGCAGGAGCCGAGGCGGTGCGGTCTCCAACTCCTGTTTCCAGGCGGCCACTTGGCGCGCGAGCTCCGCCCCTTGGAGACACTCCCTTTGCCAGACCGCGAAGTCGGCGTACTGAATCACGGGCTCGGGGAGCAGGCTCGTTTTGCCGCGCGCGAACTGGTAATAGATCGCCTGAAGCTCACGGCGGAACACGCCCATCGACCAGCCATCCGCCACGACGTGGTGCGTGGTAATGACCAGGATGTGGACCTCTTCCGCCAGCTTGAGCAGCTTGGCCAAGAGGAGCGGCCCGCGGGCGAGGTCGAAGACGTGCCCGGATGCAGCGCCCAGGATGCGGTGCAACTCGGCCTCGCGCTCCGGGGGTGGCAGCCCGGTCAGATCGACGAGAGGCAACGGAACCGCGACCGGCGGTTGGACGAACTGCACGGGTCGACCACCGACCACGCCAAAGGTGGTCCGTAGCGACTCGTGCCTGCGGACCACCTCGGCCAAGCTTCGCTGGAGGGCAACGCGGTCGATCGGTCCCGGGAACGGAACCGAGTCCGCGATGGTGTACGCCGGGACGCCCGGCTCGTACTGATCGACGAACCACAACCGCTCCTGGGCGAAGGAGAGCGGCGGCGGGTGGCCCGAGGGCGGCCGGCGTTGGATGGGCGGCAATCGCCGGTGCGGCTGCTCCAGAAGCCAACCGGCGAGAAGCCCCCGCTGGGCCCGGGACAGCGAGCGAAGCCGGTCATACCAGCGGGAGAGCGAATCCACGCCCGCCGTGCCAGAGTCCGCGGGCTGAGATGAATCATCGGGCATGTGATACGGCATTTGACGTAGCGGTCGTCAGGTGCGCGGTGGACTACCAGAGGCGACAACTCGTCCGCATACGCCCGCGAGATGTCCTCGTGGAACCCTCCCGGGTTGCTGCACCGGCGACAGGGACGGTCACGCCGGCCCACTCTGAACGAACCGCGGCAACAGGCAGTTGACCTCCCAGAAAGTGGCCTCGTTCAGGCCGCCGATGTCGATGCCTCCCCAGGCCGACTGCACCTGTCCGAGGTATTGCCGGAATGCCTCCTTGTTCATCGACTCGTACTCCG
The DNA here is from genome assembly GCA_031291845.1 of Isosphaeraceae bacterium. Classification (GTDB taxonomy): domain Bacteria; phylum Planctomycetota; class Planctomycetia; order Isosphaerales; family Isosphaeraceae; genus DAIDJG01. The sequence continues at coordinate 6,138 of JARLIH010000296.1, forward strand.
TGGCCAGGATCTCGCGCTGCTCTTTCAGCCATTGCAGGGCCTGGGACTCCGTTTGTCGGGCCTCAGCCTCCGCGTCGTGGAGCACCCGAAGGTATTCGGCCTGCTGCTCGGGCGTGGAATCCGGGCCGCAATACTTGAGGTACGCCTCCTTGGCGATTTGCTGTAGCTTGCGATCAATCTCCCGGACCGCGCTCCAGTATTCCGCGTCCAGCTCCGCGTCGTCGCGCCGGAAGTCATCTTCGAGGTCAGAGATCGCCTTGGCGTAAACACCCGACGATGACAGGAACGGTTGGAGAAGTGACATCTCGATACCTCCCCGAGTAAGGGTAAGACAGCCCCGCTACGCAAACGATCCTGGGGACGGGATCACCGCACTGCGCAGAGAGTGTGGACCGAAACCGACTCCCAGTTGCCAATCTCTCCAAGACATGATCAGATCGGGTTCGCGCCGGGCGGAACGATCGAAAATCACTCCGTCCGGCGACCCGTATGCGTTCCACGGGGCCGCTTCGACCGGAGTGCATGTCGGAGTTTCGCCTCGGCCGTCACCACACCGACCCGATCGGGCATCACGCATCGGTCCGGGACATCTCGTGTGAGTACCGGACCAACTTACTTTTATCACAAAGATCGGATAGGCCGCAATACTTCTGCCAGGAGAACCGTCAGTCCTGCATGGGACTCCTTTGATAGGAAGAAAAAGTGACCGCCGCGGAACCGCCGGCTCGTGAACGCACCTGTCGTCTGAAACCTCCAGTCGACCAGCCCGTCGGCGGGGACGACCGGATCAGCGTCCCCAGCCACTGCCACCAGCGGGCAGTTCAACGGGGACCCAGGGACGAATTCATACGATTCGGCGAGCTCGAGGTCTGTCCGCAGCGCGGTCAAGATCAGTTGCCGCAGTTCGGGGTGCCCGAGGGCACTCTCCGGGGAGCCGCCAAGATCCCGGATCCGTTGCAGCAGTTCGTCGTCCGTCGCCTTGGGATTGTACTCGAGTCGCCGGCGGGACGGCGGCGCCGGACACCCGGACACGATCACCGTTCGAGGGGCCGGCCCTCCCCGCCGCTCCATCTCGCGAGCCGCTTCAAACGCGATCAAGGCGCCCAAACTATGGCCGAACAGCGCAAAGTGGTCCGGAAGGATCGGCACGACTGCCGTGACCAGGTCGGCGACCAGACGGGTCATCTCGCGGTATGGCGGCTCCGCCAACCGAGACTCGCGACCGGGGGGCTGAACACCCCACACGTCCAGCCAGTGGGGCAGGCTCATCGACCAGTCGCGAAATACGGACGCCGAGCCACCCGCGTGTGGACAACAGACGATCGTCACCGCAGAGCCCGGCCTCGGCGAGGGGAAGTAGCGGAGCCAAGGGCTTCGAGGATAGGCCTCACCGTTCATACGACGACCCATCTTGCGGCGCCGGGGCCGCCTGGCGCGACGCGTCCTGCTCCCTGGTCAATCATTGCCGGGGCCCCGCGGCCCGGCGCGGCAGACCGCCGTTTGCCGAAAGGTTGGCCCGCCTCGATTATCGGGCGAGGATCGGCGGCTGTACAGGTACTTGATGAAGTCGCGGTCCTGGATCGAACATGAGCTGGCGCGAAGCGGTCTCCGTTGAGGCTCCGCGGATCCCGGGGATTGGTTGCGAGATAGCCCGTCAGCGCCGTATCGCCATGAAACCCCTGAAGGAGGGACCAAATGGTCGACGGCAAAGGGAGTCCGAACGCAAGCATGCCGGACGGCACCGATCCGCCCGCGGGTGTCGCAAACCGCGGATTGGTCGCGATAGCCCGTGAGGCCTTGCCGCAGGTAGCAACCTGTGGTATCAATCGATCGCTGACTTGCAGGGCGTTATGTCCTATGGACCACGTGATAACCCATGATTCGACGCGATTGCTAGCTCGATCTATTTCAATTATTTTTATCTGACTTACAATAATTAATGATGTTCCTATTATGAATAGCATTATTCGGCAGGAGTTGTCCAGCTACTGGAAGGTATACGCTGCCGCTGCCGCGGCCAGTCTAATGAGCGGGGCATGTGGGGCTTCGCTGCTCGCGGTGATGAACTCCGCGGTTAGCAACCGCGCCGGCTGGACGACGATCGGCGTGTTCCTCGTACTCGTGATCGGGAAAGTCCTCGGGCACTGCCTGGCCCGCGGCCTGCTGAGCCGGCTTGCGCAGCGGTCGGTCCTCGCGCTCCGGGGGGACCTTTGCCGGCGTATCGTCGACACCCCGCTCCGGCGGTTGGAGCAGGCGGGGTCGATGCGCCTCCTGGGAGCTCTGGTCGAGGACGTCGTCGCCATCCGAGCGGCCCTCGAGGCAATACCAATATGCATCAACAATATGTTACTATTAATAGGCTGCGTGGTTTATCTTGGTTGGCTCTCGCCGGCGATGCTCCCTCCCCTGGCCGGGGTGGTTATCCTGGGGTTGGCCGGTTACGCCGCACTCCGCCGCCGCGCGTTTCGGTCCAGCCGGGATGGCCGGGAGAATGAGAGCCAGCTCATGACTCTCCTCCGCGGTGTGGCCGAGGGGGGTAAAGAACTTCAGCTCAACCGGTCGCTACGGCGGTCATTTCTGGACGAAGACGTCCGGAGCTGTGCCGAACACGTGCGCCGGCAAGGGGTGCGAACTGACGACGCCTTCATTCTCATCGACTCCTGGACGCATTTCCTATTTTACTCGATGGTCGGCGTCCTCATCTTCGCCCTCCCCGAATGGCGGGCGGTCAGCCGGACGGTTCTCGTCGGCTATCTGCTGGCGGTGCTGTTCATGATGCGGCCGATCGTGTCCGTCCTCCAACTGCTGCCCCTTCTCAATCGCGGACGGGTGGCGCACGCCCACATCGAGGACCTCAAGCTCGGGCTGGGGGCAGGTGCGTCCGCGATCGCCGCGCTCAGTCCGGAGTGCCCCTCCTGCGCGCAGGTCGAACTGGTCGGGGTTGGTTACAGCCATCCCGGCGGCGACCATCTTTTTCGGTTAGGCCCCCTTGACTTTAGCCTGTCACCGGGCGAACTCGTGTTCGTCGTCGGTGGGAACGGAAGCGGCAAGTCGACGTTGGCCAAGGTGGTAGCCGGCCTGTACGCGCCCGATTTCGGGGAGGTGCGTCTGAACGGGGTTCCAGTCCGTGACGCACAGAGGGACGACTACCGCCAGTTGTTCGGGGCGGTGTTCGTCGATAGCTACCTGTTCCACCGGCTCCCGGACCACTGCAACCCGCAGCGCCTGGCCCAGGCGCACAAGTACCTGGCGGAATTCCGGATCGCTCACAAGGTCAGGATCGAAGACGGCGTTTTCCGATCCGCCGGATTGTCGCAGGGAGAGCAGAAGCGCCTCGCTCTGGTGACCGCTTACCTCGAGGACCGTCCCTTCTACATCTTCGACGAGTGGGCGGCCAACCAGGATCCGCTATTCAAGGAGACATTCTACCTCAGGCTGCTGCCGGATCTCACGGCGCGGGGCAAGGCCGTGCTGGCGATCAGCCATGACGACCGCTACTTCACGGCGGCCCATACCGTTGTGCGGATGGACGAGGGGCGGATCGTCTCCCGTGAGCGGCTATCGTCGCAGGCGTCGTGACCCCCCGTCAGGACCTTCCGCCCCGGGCGCGGAAGCAATTCGAGGGATGTCTCCGGGGCTAGAAACCGCCTGCGGACAGAGCTCTCTGCCGCCGGGCCGGCAACCGGCCCGAAGGGTGCGGCAGTCAAGGGGTGTGCTCGGCGCCGGTGAATTCTACGGTTTCGGCGACGCTGTAGGTGTCTTCCGCACGGATATTGTACGACGTCACGAGCTCTGCCAGGACGCCGAGGGTGACGAGCTGCGTTCCCACGCCGAGAAACGTGGCCGAGTAAATCAGCAGCGGCCTACCGCCGATGGGACGGTTCGCAGGGTCGAGCCAGAGCAGAGCCAGGTAGGCTAACCCCAGGCCACCCAGCATCAGGAAGCCGAGGCCGATCGCGCCCAGCACGTGCAACGGGCGCTGGCCGAAGCGGGTCAGGAACCGAACCGTGACCAGATCGAGCAAGCCCTTGACGAACCGGGCGACCCCGTACTTCGACGACCCGAACCGCCGCGCGCGATGGTTCACCTCGATCTCGCCGACCCGGAAACCCTTGGCGGACGCGAGCACCGGAACGAATCGGTGCAGTTCGCCATAAATGCCTACCTCGCGGAGCACCTCGCGCCGATATACCTTGAATCCGCAGTTGTGGTCGTGCAAGTGGCAACCGGTCAGGTGACTGACCACACCGTTGAAGATGCGACTTGGATAGACCTTGTGCCAGGGGTCGTGCCTCGTGCGTTTCCAGCCGCTCACGACGTCGAGGTCGCGTTCGAGTGCGGCGAGGAACCGGGGGATCTCGGCCGGATCGTCCTGGAGATCGCCGTCCAACGTGAAAACGACCGCCCCCCGCGCGGCCTCGAAGCCGGCGGTCAAGGCCGCGGCCTTGCCGAAGTTGCGCCGAAGGCGGATTCCGCGCACCCGGTCGTCGCGCTTCACGAGTATCCGCACGACCTCCCAGGAGCCGTCCCGACTGCCGTCGTCCACGAAGATGAACTCGGCCTGACCGAGTGCGCCGTCGCCGAAGGTGCGGTCGAGCTCGGCGTGCAGTTGCGTGAGGCTCTCCTCTTCGTTGTACAGGGGGATGACGACGCTGATCATGGGTGGGCAGGCCCCGGCAGAGGGAAATAGTTGACCGAGAGCATTGCGGCGCTGGCGACGTCGCCCACGGCGCAACTCAACATTCGAGGCAGAGCCCGGGTCACCGCTGCGTCCGGCTCGACCACCGGCGCGAGCGGCGCCGACAACGCCTACTGTCGACAGCATCAGTGCGAGCAACGGTCAAGGGCCAGGACAGCGGCCCATGCTCACCCCGTACAAGCGGACCGGCAGCTACCGCCGACCCGGGTGCCAGCGACTGTTGAAGGACCGTGGAACCCAAGGTAGCGGCCGGTCGGCGCGGAAGCAAGCACGGGACCGGGCGGGCCCGCGAGGGATCGGCAAGCGTATCGACATAGCGGACCCGCTCCCGCGCAGGTCGCAGCCATAGCCCATATTTCAAGGCGACTTCGTCATCCGGTTTATTTCCCAATGCTGGTTACGCGAGAAATTTATAAGAATTATTCTTGAAGCCGCGCGACAGCCTTGCTTCAATGATCCCGATCAAACCGTGGCGTCATTTCCAATGCTCGCCAGATTCCGCGACGATCCGGAAGGCGGGCCAGGACCTGAAAACGAGGCCCGAGGTTTCGACGCACGGCGCGAGTGTCCAAATTTCCTACCCCGAGGCGCATACGGGAGCGGGGCATGACGAGTCTCAGAGAATCCTTTCAGCTAAAGCCTTCCTTGGTCATCTGCGGGGCCTTCGATGGATTGACGGCTCGCCTGGTCGAGCGGGGTGGCTTCGACGGCGTCTGGGCGAGCGGTTTTTGCATCTCCGCATCCAAAGGGGAGCCGGACGCCAATGTGCTGACGATCAACGAGTTGGTTGACCGTGTCGCCGAGATGGCGAAGTGCGTCTCAATCCCGATCATCGTCGACTGCGACGAGGGATACGGGGACATACAGAGCACGATCCGGCTTGTGAAGGAACTGGCCGAGATCGGCGTTCAAGCCGTGTGCATCGAAGACAATTGTTTTCCGAAGCTGAATAGCTTTCTCGCCGACGTCGCCCGCCGCCTCGTGCCGGTACAGACACATTGCGAGCGCATCAGGGCCGTCAAGGAAGCGGTGCCGGAAATGATGGTGATCGCCCGGACGGAGGCCATCATCGCCGGTCTCAGCGTCGATCATGGGGTCGCGCGCGGGAAGGCCTACGGCGATGCCGGAGCGGACCTCGTACTCATCCATTCCCGGTACACTGAGCTCGACCAGTTCCGTGAGCTGGCGGCGAAGTGGGACGGACGGTACCCACTCGTCGTCGTCCCCACCCTCGCCACCAGCCTGGACTGTCGGGACTTCGCCGACGTCGGATACCGTATGGTGATCTTTGCCAACCAAGTGCTCCGCGTCTGCGTGCTCGGCGCTGAGACGATGCTCGGCCAACTCAGGGAAACCGGGAGCCAGAAGGCCATCCTTCCTAATCTCACTTCTCTCGAACATATCTTCGAGCTGACCGGACTGACGGCCAACGGCGCCGGATCGTTGCGCAAGGACCGCGACGCTGCGGCCTGCGTCCCGGAGAGTTCCGGAGTGCCGGTGTATTGATTGGCGAAGGGGATCCGCGTACAACCCCCCGGCGAGCGGGAATTCGAGCCCGTCCCGCGTGACCGTAGGGAAACCGAACCGGGGTTGGCGCGCATCCTGGACCAATACGGCGGTCCGCAGGGCTACGCGCGGAGCGCTGTGAACGTGTCCCGTTCCGCGTGACGCTCCACCTGTACCCGTACATGAGGCCAGGGCCGGGGTGGTGATTCGGCGGCGGCGCCAATTCCGGCTTCGGGGGTGAGACCATGGTCGACTGCGGGGCATTCTACGAGGCGCTGCGGCGTGAGGACATCGGTTTCTTCGCCGGTGTGCCCGATTCGTTGCTGAAAGAGTTCTGCTTCTATCTGGCGGACAACGCCGGTCCGCCGGCCCACGTCATCACTCCGAACGAGGGGAATGCCGTCGGTCTCGCGGCCGGTCATTATCTGGCGACCCACCGGATGGGTCTGGTTTACATGCAGAACTCCGGGCTCGGGAACGCCGTGAATCCTCTCCTGTCGCTGGCGGATTCGGAAGTCTATGCGATCCCGATGTTGCTGTTGATCGGGTGGCGCGGAGAGCCCGGCTCCAGGGACGAGCCGCAGCACAACAAGCAGGGCCGGGTCACGCTCCCGCTCCTCGACATCCTGGGCGTGCCGTACGAAGTGCTACCGGATTCCGACGCCGACGCCGCTCACTGCGTCGCTCGCATGGGGGATGCCGCGTTGCGGCGGTCCTCACCGTCGGCGATCGTGGTTCGCAAGGATACGTTCCGGCCTTATGCGTCGGGCCGGGCCCGGCCGGGCCCGTACAGCTTGCTTCGCGAGGACGTGGTCCGCGCGATCATGGCGTACGTGGGTCGGGAAGGTCTGATCGTCGCAACCACGGGGAAGACCTCGCGCGAGCTGTACGATTGCCGGGTTCGCGCGGGGGATGACGCGCATTCGGACTTCCTGACCGTCGGGTCGATGGGTCATGCGTCGCACATCGCCCTTGGCATCGCCATGGCCCGGCCCGGACTTCGCGTGTACTGCCTGGACGGCGACGGGGCCGTGATCATGCACATGGGTGCGTTGGCGGCCGTTGGCACCAGTGGCTGTACGAATTTCACTCATATCGTCTTGAACAACGGCGCGCACGAGTCCGTCGGCGGCCAGCCGACGCTCGGCTTCGACATCGACCTGTGCGCGATCGGTCGCGGCTGCGGCTACCGTTCGGTCAGTCGCGCTGCGACGGCGGATGAGTTGACCGCAACCCTGGTGGCGACCCGCGAAGCGTTGGGACCTTCGCTGCTCGAAGTGCGCATGAAAACGGGTTCGCGCGCGGACCTCGGCCGGCCCGAGGGGAGTCCCGCACAGAACAGAGAAGCGTTCATGAAGCGCATCGCCGGCGGATACGAGGAGCGCGGCGGCGGTTCTTCACTCAGGAAAGGCGCTCCACCATGCTCAGGATCTCGTCGCGAGTCATCCTCCTTGGATTGTTCGCCAGGCGGTCCACGTTGACGTGATCGGCGATATATTCGCGATCCTGCACGGTACGAACCCCGACGTCTCGCAATCGAGTGGCCAGCCCCAGCGCCCGGATCAGGCGATTGATTTCTTCCCGGCACGACGCGACATCCGACCCGTTCAGGAGCGCGACAATCTCTTGGATAACGCCGTGGACGTGCCCGGAACCGCGAGGGTCCGCGCAGGAATCCGGATCGACTTGCCCGTTATAGACCAGCGTTTCGCCCAGCAGCAGCGCAACGGCATGGCCGTGGGGAACGCCGAATCGGGCCGTTAACGAGTACGACAGCGCGTGCGGAGCGGTCGTTTTCGTGACGTCGATCGAGCGCCCGGCCAGGTATGCGGCGCGCGACATCGCCTCGAGCGACACGGGCGTCGGAGAATGGACGGATTGCTCGAGATGCGCCAGGGCGAGTCGCAGAGCCAGTTGTGCCCACTCCCTCGTCTGGGGCGTCGAGTTCACGGACCAGAGCGACTCGATGGATTGGCAGATGACATCCAATCCGGAAGACGCCTTGACGGCCGGCGGGGCCGAACGGGTCAAGTTTGCATCGACCAGCGCATGCCGCGGCCGCATTGACTCGTGGCTGATGGAAAGCTTCGTCTCGCCGACAAAGAGTACGGCGAAGTGCGTCGCCTCGCTGCCGCTTCCTGCCGTGGTTGGCAGCGCGATGAGGGGCTTCGCATCGCACTCGATCTCGGCCGTCCCCCCGACGATCGCGACGGGTGATGCCCGTTGCGGAGCGAACAGGGAGATTAGCTTGGCGGTGTCGATGACTCGCCCCCCTCCGACCGCGATGATGACCTCGCAGCCCTCTTCCCGGCACCGTTCCGACCCGGGGCCAACCTCCGACAGGCAGGGGAGTTTCGCGTACGTCGGAAAGGGGACGACACGTCGCGCCCGAAGGGCGTCGTCGAGGATGCGCGAGACGCCCGACGTGCCGAACGAGGTCGAGCCGGTCACCAGGAAGACGCTCTTCGCGCCGGCGGCATCCAGAATGGGCGCCAGCTTTCCACTTGAGCCGGGGGCTACGATTCCGACCTGACTCGCCATTGTCTCGGAACCCCAAATAAGGGAGGGACCGCCTCGTTGGACTGGGAAGGATTCCTGGGGCACTGGAGTGCGGTGAGCCGCCTCAATCACCCGATCCCCCGGATACGACGGATCTCATCAATCGCCGGTGGGGGAGTGCCCCTGCCAATCGCAGGCGCGGCCCGGAGCCGGTCCTTGGCGAAACGGACGATCGATCGATAGGCGGAATAAGAGACGTAACGGACCGCGTTGGCCGGGGTCCTCCTGAGCAGGAGCACGGAGGCGCTCTCGGCGTGGACGTTGCCAAACTCGCGCTTCCAGGCCAGGTCACCCGAGCCGAAGTTGATCCGGCGGGCCGGTCGATGGTGCAGGAGGTCTTCGATGAGCAGGTGCAGAAGGACCGTACCGGGAGAAAACTCGGCGAATCTCGGGTCGTAGCCGATCTCCACGTAGTGGTAGATGTCCCGGTACTGGGTTCCCAGGACGATGGCGCAAGGGACCGCCGCGCACGAGAGGGTGTAGGAGCGCAGAAGGCCGCGCCGGGCCAGTTCGACGAGCGAATCGGGCTGGGCTAGAAACTTGTAGAGCTTCGGGTTTCCCCGGGGGCCCTGCCAGGCCCTCGAAGCCACGGCCGTACTTGCTTCGAGGAACTTCGACACCTCCGACGCGGTGTCGACCCGCTCGATTCGGAGCTCGCCGCCACCGTGCTCGCGGAGGCGCCGTACCTTCTGGCGGAGCTTGTACCGCTTCGCCCCCGGCAACGCCGCAACGTACCGTTCGTACGTCGCCGGTAGCTCGAGAGAGTGGAACGGGCAGGCTCCCCACGGGGCGAACATGCGGAACCGGCCCTGGAGCCGTTGCGAGCTCTGGAGATGTTTCCAGCAGAAGCTGTCCGTCGGCACGCTGCCCAGGTGGATGGCATCGCATTCGGGATGGGCCTCGTCGAGTGCCACGAGCACGCGATCGTAGAGCCCTGGGTCGTCGGGGAGCAGCGGCACACTGCCTAGCACGCAGAGGGTTCGCAGGCGGAACCGACCGAGTATGCAGCCGTGCACGTTGAATTCCAGGTCGTATTCACGGCGAACGATCGGTGCGAGGCCGAGGAGTGTTCCCGCGGCGTCGTGGACGGCGACCGGCGGCAACAATTCTTCAAAGCGGGTGGCCTCCAGGTAATCGTGCCACTCGGGCGATTGCTCCTGAGCGTACAGGTTGCTCGTGGCCGAAACGAGCGCTTCCCACGAATGGCGGAACGCTTGGGAACGACAGAGCGCAGGCGCGACCGGTGACACGACCGCTCCCCTTCCCTGCGCCGGGGTTGCTGTGCGGCTTGAAAGATCCTGGGGCTGATCCGGCAACGGCCCCCCTCGTCGGAGCATTCTCGACGCCATCGGCAGGAACCTCACGATCACAGCTCGAAGAGGACCCACCGGCAGTCTTTACCGGGGACGGGTCGGCGGAAGCCACGGTCAGCCCCACCGAACGGCCCACGGATCGTGCCGGCCGTGCTTCGTCGCAACGGTCAGCCCTCATCCCACGACTTTCGGTAGCGCCCGGGAGCCAACGGAAGGGACTCGCAGAACTCCTCGAACGCCTGCGCCGGGTCTCTTGTCCGGGCCGAGCTCGGGGGAGTGCTGAGCGATCCCTCGCCAAGACGATTCCGTCCCAGCGGGGTCAGCTCCTGGGCCATCCGGAGGAACCGGACGATCTGCCCACCGGTCATCCCCTTGCCCATCAAGTAGGGGACGCCCCAGAAGTCCAGGCCATTAACGGGCATCCAGGCCGGGACCTTCACGCTCGCGTACATCGCGTCGGCGGCATCCATTGCTTCATGCGAGTTCATCGTCGCGTGCGACCAATTAAAACCTTCACCGTGAAGGCCATCCGCGGCCGCCCGTGCGTGGATCGGGGTGGAGTGCAAATAGTACCAATGATTGACCGTGAACGTGTCGGGACCGGTCTCGTTGAGGAAGTCGATCGTATTTCGGACCGTCTCGGGTGTCTCGCCCGGGAACCCTACGACGGTTGATGCGTGCATGAAGATCCCGCGCTTCTTCAACTGCTCGATCCCGAAGCGATAGTCCGCCGTGGTGGCTTTTTTGTCCATGTTCTTGAGGATCTTGTCGTCTCCGGACTCGACCCCCAGGAGCACACCCCTGCAGCCCGCGTCCCGCATCAGGTCGTAGATCGATTCGTCCTGCGCCTCCCCACACCGGAAATAAGAAAACCACTCGATGCCGAAGTCGCGTTGCACCATCATCCGGCACAACTCTTTGAAGCGCCGAACCGGGACGTTAAACGTGTCGTCGATGAACGCCACCCTGCGAACGCCCAGGTTGGCGAGCGCCTCCAACTCCTGCTCAACTGTCGCGATGTCGGCGAACGCCAGCGCGCCGGCACGCGTTGGGTAGTCACAGAAGGCACACTTGAAGGCACAACTTCGTGCCGTCCGGGTCGAGACCGTGAGGCCCAGCTCGAACCGATCGAACGACTTCCAGTCCACGGCGCACTCGTTCAGGTCGTTGCTCTCCGGGCTCCTGGCCGCAAGGGCCCAGGAGGAATCTGACTTGCTGAAGAGGTTGGGGATATCCCCGAGCGGGCGCCGACCGTTGAGCGCGGCGACCACCCGGCCCAACGTCGCCTCCCCCTGCGCATCCCAGACGTAAAGATCGGCGCCTATGCGGTCGAAGGCGCGTTGGAGGCCTTCCTTGTCTAGCCTGCGACAATAATTGTCGATCAAGGGCCCGCCGACGATGATCTTCGCCGTCGTGTTGCGCTCGCGAATGAAGCGCACGATCTCCATCACGGGCGCGGGGAACATATAGAACGTGGTGGTGATCGCGACGGCGAGAGGGTCGCGGGCCAGGAGCCCCTCGAGCTTGCCGCGCTCGAAGGTGAACGAGTTGACAAAGTCGGCCGACCGCCCCTGCTTCCTCAAGTAGTTCACCAGGTAAAGAGTCCCGAGGTTGGGGACCTCCGCGACCGAGTAGACGGACCCAACCGTATCGCCCGACCGGCGCCTGGGGCGGTGGTGCAGGTAGCTGAGGGCGTCGAGATAAGGTCGCAACCGTCCGTCGAGTACGACCTGGCTGCGCAGGATGCCGCGAATGGGGGCGGGGAGCTCCTGGAGGTTATCCAATAGGCCTGCCGACGGATCGATGTCGGCAGAGTCGGATTCGTGATACCCGACCACGATACAGTCAAGCATGACGTCGTGTCCTTCGATCTACGAACGGGGATATGCCCGCAGAAGCACGATCGAGCTCGCCGGCCCGACAAGCCGTTTTGCTACTGAAATATGATCCATATGGTCTCTGGATATCAAGCAAAAAAACGACGTGCGCAAAATTTGGTCCGTGACATCCGAACGCGCCTTGGTCCGGCAGACCCAAGAGATGTTGGGTCGGCCGAATGTAGCGCGCCGGACGCATTCGCGCCGTCGCGCCCCTTCACTGTGGAGCACGTCGAAGCCGAGACCCCCTTCGGCCGGAACCGGCGAACGGGTCGCCCAAGATGCGTTTGGGACGTGTTTTCGCTGATACGGCACATCTCGCACCGGGGGCCTTGTCGTCTTGTACATTCTGTCACCGGTTGAGCACAATGCCATGCTATGGATCTGTCGGATCGACGACTCGGGCCGCAGGAGATAGCACGGTGCTGATCATGTGGGATTTTGTTTGACATTACCCGATGGCGCGAATACCATCAGCCCTGCGCATCACGCAGAACGGGCCGAACACTGGTTCATGAAGGGCAGGGAGCGGCGGCCCGGCCCGCTCACCCGATCTGCCGTCGCAGAGGCTGGTCCACGACAGGGAGCGACTCCGCGGACTTGAGATGCCGGAGCAGGAAATGGGCTGGAGCCAGCGGCACCGCCGGATGATTTCTTTCCGAGTGCGCTGGCCGCGGCGCGGGGACGACCTGCTCTTCCAGATCGCGAAGCGCGCCGCTTTTCGCGTCCCCGGCCGGCCGAACGACGAGGCGGGAACGCCTCGGCAGTAAACAGGCAACCGCGCTCGAGTCACACACCGTGCGATCCTGGTGACCCATGAGTATCCGACCCGAGGCCGTCGAGGGTTCCATCTCGTCCGAGTTCGAGCGGCAGGCTGACGTCCACGGGGCGAGAGCCGCCCTGCAGACGCCTGCGCATCGCCTGACCTATGAGCAGGTCGATCGGGCGGCGAACCGGGTCGCCAACGAGTTGCTCGCGCGCCGAGGCGACGCTTCCGAACCGATTCCGCTCATCGTGGCCGAACCGGCACTGATGCTGGTCGCGGCCCTCGGCGTGTTGAAGGCGGGGAAGTTTTACGTCCCGGTGAATCCTCACTTCCCACCGGCGCGGATCCGCTTCATGCTGGACGACGTCGCCCCCGCGCTCGTCCTCTGCGACGGGGTTGGTCAAACGGCGGCAACCGCGGCCGGCGAAGGGGCGCTCAACGTCCAGCTCGAGGACCTTCTGTCCGGCCGAGGTGCGGAGACGAGGCCGGCGACGACGCCCGACCCGCACCGGTTGGCTTACATCCTCTACACCTCCGGGTCGACCGGGCGTCCCAAGGGGGTGCCGCAGGCGCACCGCAACGTGTTGAACAACGTCATGCGCCATAATGGACTGAATATCGTCCCGGAAGACCGGGTGACACTCCTCAGCGCTGACGGCTTCGTCGGGTCGGTTTCCAACCCTTACATGGCGCTCCTCAACGGCGCGTCCCTCGCCTCGTACTCGTTCCGGCACGACGGCGTGCACGGCATACGGGACTGGCTGGCGCAGGAACGGATTACCGTTTACTATTCGTTTCCGTCGTTCTTCCGCCAGATCGTCGCGGCGGCAAGTGGGCTGCCGCACCGGCCCGGCCTGGGCCTTCGCTTGCTCTACCTCGGAGGGGAGTCGGTCTTCCCCAGCGACCTCGCGGCGGCGCGTTCCCTGTTCCCCGGCGCCACCCTCGCGGTCGGGCTCAACTCGACGGAGACCGGATTGACGAGGCTCCGCTTGATCGCTCCGGACGAACAACTGCCCGAGAACGTGGTCTCGGTGGGCGGCCCGGTGCCGGACGTGGAGGTGTCGATCGTCGACGAGGACGGCCGGCGGCTCGAAGACGGGCACGATGGCGAGATCGCCGTGGCCAGTCCGTACACCTTCGCGTCGTATTGGCGGCAGGAGGGGTCACCCGAGTACGAGGCACGTACGGTCGGACGTCCCGCGGGTTGGCGGGTGTTCCGGACCGGCGACCGAGGCTACATCGACGACCGGGGCGAGCTGGTCCATCTGGGTCGCCGCGATACGATGGTCAAGGTCCGGGGGTATCGCGTCGAGCTGTCGGAGGTCGAGTCCGCCCTCAGCGCGATACCGGAGGTGGAGGAGGCCGTGGTCGTCCCCGACACCCGTACGCCCGAAGCCGTCGAGCTGGTCGCGTATGTCGTCGTCGGCGACCGGCATCTCGACGGAAGAGGACTCCACCGCGCGTTGGCAGCGGTGCTCCCGGAGGCGATGATCCCGTCCGTTTTCGTCCTTCTGGACGCCTTGCCCCGCACCGAGAACGGCAAGGTTGATCGGCGCGCGCTGCCGGCGCCGTCGACCGGCCGGGTCGAAGCGGGAGGTGGCTACGTTCCTCCGCGGAATCCCGTCGAGGAACAGGTGGCGAGGATCTGGAGCAAGGAGCTGTCCGCGGCGCGGGTTGGGGTGGGCGACAACTTCTTCGAGCTGGGAGGGCATTCCATCATGGCGGTCCGTGTCATCTCGACCATTCGGAAGGAATTCGGCGTTTCCGTCCCGTTGCGAGTCGTCTTCGAGACCCCGACAGTGGATGCCTTGGCGCAACAGATCGTCCGATTGCAAGTCGAAAGAGACGCGCGGAGCGGCCGGGCATGACGCCGGGCCGCCTCACGGCCGAGGGACCCCAGTCCGAGCAACGGGGCGGGGTTCCTTCTATCGCACCCTGGTCTTGTAAAGGAACTCGAATAATGGATGGGGAAGCCCAGGTCGGTGTCCGTCACGCCGTGGCTGAAGACATGCCGGTGATCTGCGAGATCGTCAACTACTTTATCAAGAACTCCTGGGTCAACTTTCGCACCCGCCCACAGACGAGCCAGGAGTGGACGAGTGACTGGGAACGGCACCGGGAGCGATACCCTTGGTTGGTCGCGACCCGGCAAGACGAGGTGATCGGCGTGGCCTACGCCGCTCCTTTCAAGCCGCGGGAGGCCTACGACTGGTGCGTGGAAGTCACCGTGTACGTCTCCCACGAGATTCACAGGCGAGGGGTCGGCAAGACGCTCTATCGTCACCTGATTCCGATCCTGCAGGACCAAGGGTATCGCACGATGGTCGCTGTGATCGGGCTTCCCAATCCGAACAGTGTCGCCCTTCACGAGGCGTTCGGTTTCGAGCACGCCGGCACCCTCCGCCGCGTCGGGTACAAGTTCGACGAGTGGCACGACGTCGGCTTCTGGCAACGGACCGTGGTGTCCGACGGCGGGAGACCGCTACCCATCCGCCCACTTGCCGGGTTGAGGCCGTAGCCGAGGACCC
>JARLIH010000297.1 GCA_031291845.1 Isosphaeraceae bacterium
CAGCCGCGGCCAGACGCGTGAGGAACGCGTCGTACACGCCGTCGAGCGCAATCACCCTCCAACAGGCCGAGCACTTCTGGCCCGCGTACCCGAACGCGCTTTGCAGCACGCCGACGACCGCCTCGTCGAGGTCGGCGTCGTCATCCACGATGATCGCGTTCTTCCCCCCCATCTCCGCGATCACGCGCTTGACGTGGTCCATGCCCGGCTTCGTATCCGCGGCCCGGCGGTAGATCTCCAGCCCCACCGCGCGCGAGCCGGTGAACGAGATCAGGTCCACGCCCGGGTTGTCCACGAGCGCCCGCCCCACGTCCTCACCCCGGCCCGGCAAGTAGCTCATCACCCCGGCGGGAAGCCCGGCCGCGAGCAGGTATTTGAACAACAGCCACGCCATCACCGGCGATTGCTCGGCCGGTTTCAGGATGACGGTGTTCCCCGCGACCAGGGCCGCGACGGTCATCCCGGCCGGGATCGCCAGCGGGAAGTTCCACGGCGGGATCACCACAACCACCCCACGCGCAACGTGCTCGATGGCGTTCGTCTCGCCCGGAACGTCGCGGTGCTCGGGCGTGGCCACGCGGATCATCTCCCGCGCGTAGTACTCGCAAAAGTCAATGGCCTCGGCGACGTCGCCGTCGGACTCGCGCCAGGGCTTGCCGCACTCGTAAACTTCCCACGCGGCCAGGACGAAACGGTCCTTCCGCATGAGCTCGGCCGCGCGCAGCAAGACAGCCGCCCGCTCCTCCGGCGGCGTCGCCGCCCAGGCCGGCCACGCCGCCCGGGCCTGGGCGACCGCCGCCGCGGCGTCCTCGGTCCGCGCCATGTGGACGAGCCCGACGACCCGCGAATGGTCCCCCGGATCGAGCGAGTGGACGACGTCCTCCGTGAAGACCTGTTTACCGCCGATCGTCGGCACGCAGCGCGGCCGCTCCTCCTCGGCCGTGATCTGGGAAAGGACGTTTGCCAGTTCCTTGCGCATCGCCTCGCGTGCCTCAGGACGGGTCAAGTCCGTTGGCGGCTCGTTGCGGAAGGGCGGCAGCTCCGCCTTCGGGACGGCTTGATCGACGCGACGCTTGCGGCCCCACATGGCTCCGACCTCCTCGGGATCGCGCAATAGGTCTTCGACCCGCGCGCGGTCCGTGAAGCTGGCTTTCAGGAACGATTCGTTCGACGTGTTCTCGAGCAGCCTGCGCACGAGGTACGCCATCCCCGGCAGCATCGCCCCGTAGGGCGTATAGACCCGCACCCGCTGCCCCCGCGCCACGAGGGCCCGCTGGATCGGTTCCCCCATGCCGTAGAGAACCTGGGTCTCATACGCGTCTTCCGGCACACCCAGGGCTTCCGCCACGGCCATCGCGTGCGCCAGACTGCGCACGTTGTGGCTCCCGAGCGCCGGCCGCAAGAGGGCGTGGTTCTCGATCAAGAACTCGGTGCAGCGTTCGTAACACGCGTCGGTGGCCCACTTCGCCTGGAAGACCGGGACCGGCCACCCCAGTTGCTGCGCGTGCAAGACCTCGTAGTCCCAGTAGGCCCCCTTCACCAACCGGACCGTCACCGGCGTCCCGCGCACCGCCGCCCACTCGGCCAGCGAGCGCAAGTCCGCCTCGGTCTCGGGCAGGTACGCCTGTGCGACGATGCCGACGTGGGGCCATTCGCGGAACTCGGGCTCCATCAGGACCGACCGGAACAAGGCAAACGTCAGGTCCTTGTGTGCGTATTGCTCCATGTCGACGTGGACGTACGCCCCCAACTCCCGCGCCGTCCTCAGAATCGGCCGCAACCGGTCCAGCACCAGCGGGCCGGTCGCCTCGGAATGGAGCGCATCGAACCGGGCCGTCAGGCTGGTGAGCTTCAGCGACAGGTTGACCCGTGGGATCGGCCCATGATCGTCGCGGTCGATCTGGGCAACCTCGGCGTCGGCATTCAGTGGCCCCGCGAGGCCGTGAAGCAGCTCCAAGCATGTTTGCTGGTACGCCTCGGCCTCGCGCTCGCTAATCACGGCCTCACCCAGAAGGTCGGCCGTGAACCCCACGCGCTGCCGGCGCAACTTCAGGACGGTTTGCAGCGCTTCCGCGGGCGTCGCCCCCGCGATGAAGCGCCTGGCCATGTGCGTCGCCGCCGACCGGGCCACGCCCGCCACGAGGTCCCCCACCACGTTGCCCGACTTCGCCAGGGCCACCGCGAGCCGCATGAACCAGGGAAGCCCGTCGCCCGCCTCCTCCAGGTATTCGACCAGGTGCCGGCGCACCGCCTCGGTCGTCCGCAACGCGGGCATCGCATCCGTCAGCCGAAAGAGCTGCACCTTGACCGCCGGCTCGCCGAGCGCCAGGTTCATCACGCGGTCGTCCCACCACGCGCGTTGCCAGGGCGCGGGGCCCGACCCGATCCGTGCGAACAGCTCGCGCCCGATCGCCTGCGTGCGACGCTCCACGGCTCCGCGGTCGAGTGTGTAATCCATCGTGCTCGTGGCCATCACGGCGACTCCCGGGAGAGGCGAAGACGTCGCGAGCGCGCCGTCCTCCACTTCCCATAATACGGCCGCAACCCTTCCCCTGATCAGTCGCATTGCGCGAATCACTCCCGCCAAGGCCGGATTTGCCCACTGTTCCGGCCGGGGGGCCTTTCGCTGGGCTGTTGAAAAGTTGGGGTTGCAGCGGCTCGTGAGCCGCATCGGCAAACGCGCCTTTGTTGCGCCTCGGACACTCTTCCCACCTCTCCCCTCGCGGGAGAGGTCAGCCGGGCCGCGGCTGGGTGTGGGCGAACCGGGACCCGCGCCCGCCCAGCACCCTCACGCGGCCGCGACGCGGCGACTCTCCCGAAGGGAGAGGCGATCAGAAACGAAAGCTCGCGCGCAGCCCTTCGGAAGAAAAGCACAACACTCGCGACCCTGCGACAAGCCTCCTCAGGTCCGCGAAAACCGTTTCCCACCGCCAGCAGTCGCCGCTCCGATCCCGCGCACCCGCGCAATCGATTTCGAGGGCCATCCCTTCACTGGCCCGTGCACAACACATGCGAAAGCTCCTCCAGCCAAAGCACTTCCGGAGATGACCGCATACCGTAAAGAATTCGTGGAGAAAACTCTTGCAATTTGTTGACAGGTTGCTCATCTTGTTTGATGTCGAACTGACTCGTACACTCCTCTTGCCAGGGCAACCGCGCCGGCCGTAGTGGGCTGTGCGCTCGCTTTTTTTCGCCCTCGAGTGACGGGCCCGGTGCGGCACAGCGCCTCGTGA
>JARLIH010000027.1 GCA_031291845.1 Isosphaeraceae bacterium
GCGAGTGCGAGCGCGTCTCGGACGCGAGCCTGGGGCAGAGCCTCATGCTCTTGAACTCAGCCGAGGTGCAGGGCAAGCTCGCCGCCCCCGGCGGCCGGACCGAGGCCCTGATCAAGGACACCATGCGGACCGACGAGCAAAAGGTGGCCGAGCTCTTCTGGGCCGCCTTCGGCCGCGCTCCGTCCAGCAGCGAAACGGCCAGCGCACTCCACCACCTGGAGGCGCACAAGGACAAGAAACGGGAGGCCTACGAGGACATCCTCTGGGCACTGATCAACGCGAAGGAATTCCAATTTAACGATTAAGAAGTTTCACCACGGAGCACACAGAGACTACCGAGAGAAAGACCGAAGATGAGCGAAGAGAATGCAGAAGAGAGGGGACGAGGATTAACCACAAAGGCACAAAGAATTCAATATTGACCGATGTCAGAATGGTGCATTTTCTCTCTTCTCTGTGCCTTTGTGGTTAATCCTCGTCTTTTCTTCCTCGGTCTTCCTCTCGGTGGTCTCTGTGTGCTCTGTGGTGAAACCTCTGCCGGAGACCTCCCATGATCGGTCAAAACGGCGTCAATCGGCGGGACTTCTTGCGGGCGGGCGTGCTCGGTCTCTCGGGCCTGACTCTGGCCGACGTCTTGCGCGCCAAGGCCCAGGGCGCGGCGGTACGGGACCTGTCGGTCATCCTCGTGTGGCTCGACGGTGGTCCGCCGCAGCACGAGACGTATGACCCGAAGCCCGACGCGCCGGTCGAGTTCCGCGGGCCGCTCAAGCCGATGAGCACGTGTGTGCCGGGCATTCAGGTCTCGGAGCTGCTGCCGTACCACGCGCGCTTGATGGACAAGATGGCCATCATCCGGTCGATGCACCACAACAACGGCGACCACTTCGCCGCTGCGCACTGGATGCTCACCGGCTACCTGGGGTCGAACGCGGCCAACCTGGCCCCGCAATATCCCTCGGCCGGCTCGGTCATCGCGAAGATGAAGGGAGCCAAGAGCCCGGGAATGCCGGCGTACGTCGGCCTCCCGAACACGCACTCCGTCGGCCTGGTCCCCGGCTACCACGGCGCGGCCTACCTCGGGGTGGGCTACAACCCGTTCTCGGCGGATGGTGATCCGAACACCGACGGCTACCAGGTGCCCAATCTCGCGCCCCCGGCCGGTATCGACGCACCGCGGCTGGACGGTCGGCGCGGTTTGCTCACCTCGTTCGACAACGCCCGGCGCGACGTGGACGCCTCGGGCCTGATGGAAGGCCTCGACCGGTTCACCCAGGACGCGTTCTCGCTCGTGACCAGCCCCGCGGCCCGCGCGGCGTTCGATATCCGCAAGGAGAGCCCCCTGCTGCGCGATCGCTACGGCCGCCACCAGTGGGGCCAGAGTGCCTTGCTGGCACGGCGGCTGGTGGAGGCGGGCGTGCGGTTCGTCACGCTCACGTTTAGCGGGTGGGATTACCACTCGAGCCTCGAGCGTGGCATGAAGAATGTGCTGCCGATCCTGGACAACGCCGTGGGCAGCCTGGTCGACGACCTCGACGTCCGCGGATTGCTCGACTCGACCGTGGTAATCGTGATGGGCGAGTTCGGCCGTACGCCCAGGATGAACACGGGCGGCGTGCCCGGCGCGGACCCTGTGCCGGGTCGCGACCACTGGGGCGAGGTGATGAGCGTGCTGGTCGCCGGCGGTGGCTTCGCGGGTGGCCGCGTGGTCGGCTCGTCGAACGCGCGGGGTGAGGTGCCCAAGGACCGGCCCGTGACCCCGCAGGATTTCCTCGTCACGCTTTACCGGCAGCTCGGTATCGACCCCGAGACCAAATTCGTGAACCGCGCGGGGCGGCCGGTCACGATCGGGTCGACGGGGCGCGTGATCGACGAGCTGTGCTGAGGTAGCGTGCATCGCCGGTCTCTGATGGAATCCGCAGGCCGCTCTCCCTACGGGCGGGGAGAAGGGGTTATATGTAAATATCTCTCCGTTGCACGCGTTTAGCGTCTCGCATGGCGCAATTCGTAATGCGGCCAAGCCGCATTCCTGTAGGGGCGAGTTTCCAAATCGCCCTTTTCTTTCCCTGGTCGAAGCATCATGCACGAGGCGAGAACACGTTAATCGATTTGCTGGGCGGGTTTGAAACCTGCCCCTACATTTTCGCGCGCTGCGCTGAACAGGTACTTTCCCTTCGGGAGAGATGATCAGACAATACCCTTGCCGGCGCGGGGGAGCGTGTCGGTCCGTCAAACACCAGCCGACCCGCTTGCGTGGCCGACGCCGATCGGTGAGATTACGTCTGCCGTCACTGAGCTCGCTCACCGATCCACTGCCGAGGGGCCTCACCCATGATGCAACTGGGGACCATCACCTACAACATCGCCAAGGACTGGGACCTGCCGACGATCCTGAAGCGTCTGGAGACCCTGGGGTATCAAGGGGTCGAGCTGCGGACGTCGCACGCGCACAAGGTCGAGGTCAACCTGACGAACGAGCAGCGGCAGGAGGTCAGGAAGCGGTTTGCGGACTCGCCGATCGAGCTGGCGGGTCTCGGCAGCGCGTTCGAGTATCAGGCAGTCGACCCTGCGGTCGTGCGCAAGAACATCGAGGGGACCAAGGAGTACGTCCGGCTCGCTCACGACCTCGGTTCCCCGGGGGTGAAGGTGCGGCCCAACGGGATACCCAAGGGGGCCGAGCTCGACGCCACCCTGCGCAGGATCGGCGATGCCCTGCATGAGGTGGGCGAGGACGCGGCGGGGTTCGGCGTTGAGATCCGGGTCGAAGTCCACGGCGGGGTGACGCAGGAATTGCCGAACTTCGCCAAGATCCTCGCGTACGCTGACCATCCGAACGTCTACGCCTGCTGGAACTCGAACCCGACCGACGTGAAGGACCGGTCGGTCCGCGAGAACTTCGCGCTGGTCGGTCCCCGGATCCGCGAGGTCCACCTGCGCGACCTGTACGACGAGCAATATCCCTGGCGAGAGCTGTTCGCGCTCCTGAACGAACAGGGATACCAGGGATACACGCTGGCGGAGATCCCCGAGAGCAGCGACCCGGAGCGCGTGCTGCGCTACTTCCGGGCGCTCTGGCTGGCGTACCAACCAAGGCCGAAAGAGTGACGGCCGGGAGACGGAGCTCGGCGAATTACCGCAGGAGCCGGACGATCAGCGCGAGCAGCAAAGGCGTGAGGAGCACGAGGAGCACCAGGAGGATGACTCCCACGATCACCCCTTCGTGCTCGGCACCCGGTTCGGGGGCGAGGTCTTCCCAGGCATCGTCCAGGTCGTCGTCGGGGACGGGAAGAGACCAGGATTGGGCGAGCAGGACGCGCGCGTCGTCGGCGAGAGGCTCGGGGACCTGGAGCTTGGCGCCACCGGTTGCGACGGAGTAAATCGCCGTCCGGGCCATCCGCTCGCCGTCGACGAACGTGGGGATCCCTTCTGCCTCGAGCCGCAAGCGTGTGGCTTCCGCCTGGGCCGAGTCGGCGAACGTGGCGATCGTGACCCAAGGAGCTGTCTCCGCGCCCTCGAGGGCGCGTGGCAAGAGGGGGGGCTCGGTCAGCTCGACCTCGTGTTTCGGGCACGCGGCGCCGACCGGGAGCAGTAGCTCGTCCTCGCATACCGGGCAATAGCCCCGCTCGAACAGCGAGTCGCCGCAGTCGGGGCAGACGCGGCTCCGCTCCGGCCCCTCGCGCCCGCAGCGCAAGCAATAAAGGGCCCGTTCGGGCGCGGACTTCTCCAACTCCGGGGCATCGCTCCAGGCGTCCATGAGCGGTCTCCAGGATCAGCGTTGCGTTCCCGGATTCAGCATAATGGACCTGTGCAGCGGTTGAGTAGTCAATTTCGCCGGCCGCTCAACGCCGGGTTTTTGCGGGTTCTGCCGCGGCGAGCCCCGTCGTCGGCACCGCGAGGTCGTAGCGCGGTTGAACCGCGATCAGGTGCACGCCGCCCGATCGGGTCGCCAGGGCAAACAGGCCCCGTTCGGAGGAAAAGGCCAGGCCCGTGGGCTTGATCCGCCCGACGTTCAGCGGCCCGTGCAGGGTCAGCTCGCCCAGGGCCCGTCCCGTCGCCGCGTGATAGAGACGCAGACCCGACTCGTGCGGCAGGGTGCACGCGACGAACGCCTCGGCCGGCGCCCCTTCCGACGGGGTGTAGTCGGCCCAGACCGCCTCGCTTCGGGAGTCCACCGGCATCAGGATCGCATCCCCGCCGCTCCTGGAAGGGTAGGGCACCTCGCGCTCGGGGAGGGGGGAGCGGCCGACCAGCTTCGGGCGGGAAGGCTCGTACAGGTCGACGGCCGCCACCTGGTTCGAGCCCCACAAGGTCACCGCCGCACAACGGCCCGAAGCTGCCAGCGAGAGCCGCGCGGGGTCGTCGTTGGTGCCCTCGAAGGTCAAACGCCCGGCGACGCGCGGTGCTCCCGCGCCATCGTTCAGCTCCACGACATCGAGCGCGGGGGCCGGGCGGTGTGGTCCCCCCTCGGCGCGGCCCGAGGTCAGGACGAGCGCGTGCTTGCCGTCGGGCATCAGCGCGACGTCGTCGGGGTAGAATCCGGTGACGAATCGCGACCCGATCCGGTTCCCCCGCAGGTCGATCGTCTCCCACCAGCCGGGCTCGAGGTGGCGCGCGTCGCCCGACGGATTTTGCAGGACGTAGAAGCGGTCGGCCGCGGCGGCCAACGCGACCGGCCGCCCGGCAAGCTCGACGTCGCGGATCGGCTCCAGCGTCTCGTGATCGGTGACGCGGTAGAGGACGACCCGGTTATAGCGCGGGCAGGTCACGGCGAGCACGCGGCCGCCGTCTGCGAACGCGATGCGCTCGGCCCGTTGGTGGCCCGTGCCGGCGCGGGCGACCTCGGTCAGCACGACGGGCCCCGCAACGGTGGAGGTGGGGCGCGAGGAACGCAGCGACAGTCCGGCGATCATGCCCAGGCCCGCCAGTGCGACGAGGACGAAGAACAACCAGCTCACCTTGCCCGCGCCGGCCAGCGGGTTTGTCGTTAGCGGCTTATCCACCGTTTTTCTCCTCTTTCTTCTTCGACTTGCAGAGGATGACCTTCGGCTCCGTCCCCGCTCCGATGCGCTCCAGGTTTTTGCGGTGCCGGAAGAACAGCATCACGACGAGAGCGATCGTCAGCAGGCTGAGCGCCCGTTGCTCCGGGCTCCAGGGGCGAGCCGTCCGGAGAAAGTGGACCGCGAGGAAGCAGATGCCGCCGCCCAGTGAGCCGAGGGACACATAACGCGTGACCACGACGAGCGACGCCCCCACCGCCAGTGTTAGCGCGCTGGCGACCCAGTCGAGCCCGAAGAGGGCTCCCAGGCTTGTGGCGACCCCTTTTCCGCCGCGAAATTTCAGATAAACCGGGAAGTTGTGTCCCAGGATCGTCGCCAGGGCGATGAGCACCCGGAGGTCGGGGACGGGCTGGCCGGTCGCACTTTGAACGAGTGTCGGGAAGTAGAGCGTGGGCAGCAGCCCTTTGGCGACGTCGAGCGCGAAGATGATCACGAAGAAGCGGAAGCCGAGCTGGCGGCCGACGTTGGTTGCGCCGATGTTGCCGGAGCCGACCGTGCGGATGTCCTCGCCGCGGATCGCGTAGTAGATGGCGTAGCCGAACGGGATCGCCCCGATCAGGTAGGCCGCCAGGATCGCGAGCGCTGAGAGGAGAAAAGGGTTCACTGGTCGCGTCCGATCTTCACTTTTGGCAGCGCGGGCTCGCCGAGGAACGATGCCCTGCGCGACTCGAAAATGTCGTTGGCCGTGGCATAGTCATCATGCCGTCCGATGTCGAGCCAGTAACAACTCTGCTTGAAGCAGTGGACCGATCGGCCCGACTTCCGGATCATTTCCAACAGGTCGGGCATGAGCAAGGGAGTACCGGGCGCGAGGAAGTCCCAGGCGATCGGGTCGAGGATGTAGACACCCATGCTGACCTGGAACGAGAACTCGGGCTTCTCGCGGTATCCGGCGATGATGTGCGGGTCGTTGGCGAACTCGAGCACGCCGAAATCGATGCGGACTTCGCGCGGGTACGAGGCGATGGTCGCCGCCGCGCCTCGCTCGCAGTGGAATTTGTACATTTCGCCGTAGTTGAGCGTCGTCAAGATGTCGCCGTTGATCACGAGCACCGGTTCGTCCGGCCGTTCGACGAGCGTCAGGCCGCCGGCCGTGCCGAGGGGCGTCGTCTCGCGCTGATAGTCGAGGCGTGCGCCGAACTTGTGGCCGTCGCCGCAGAACGCCTCGATCAGTTCGGTCAGGTATCCGGTGATGATCGTCACGTCGCGGAACCCGAACCGCGCGAGCTGGCGCAGCACGACCTCGATGATGGGCATCGGGTCGGCCTCGCCGAGCGGCATGAGCGGCTTCGGGAAGACGTGGGTGAACGGCCGGAGCCTCGTGCCCTTGCCTCCCGCGAGCAGAATGGCCTGCATGGCGCTTGCTCCCTAGTGAAAATGCGTCTATCCGCAGATGACGCAGATTTGCGCGGATCGATGCGAGAATTCCGGCGGCGTTCGCCGGTCCGAGCCTCAAAACGGGATACTTGATTGATCAGGGCGTGCCACCCTCGATCCGCAATGGCGCAACCACTGACGATCGATTACGAATCATCGTTCTTTTATCTGCGTAAATCTGCATCATCTGCCGATAACCCTCTCGCCCCTAGCGGCCGAGCGTTCCCAGCCTCGGTTTGCGAGTTCCCGACAGCGACACGTGCGGCCCTCGCCGCGCCTTGGCCGCGGCGGCCTCCTCGAAGACTCTGATAAGCCGCGCGACGTGGCGCTCGAACGACTGTTCGCGGCCGAGCCGTGCGGCGTGGGCCGACATTGCGGCCCGCACGTTGTCATCCGTTATGTGGTCGATGGCGGCCGACAGCTCGCCGATCGCGTCGGGCGCGGTGATGACGTATCCTTCCCGGCCATCGGTGATCAAGTCCCCCGCGCCGTTGCACGAGGTGGTGATCACGGGCAGGCCGCACGCGAGCGCCTCGAAGACGACGAGCGAGCAGGGGTCGTAATAGGTGGGAAGCACGAAGAAGTCACTCGCCCAGAAGGCGTCGCGGATCTCCGGCAGGAAGCCGACTAGATGGACGGTATCCCCAAGGCCGAGGCGGTTCACGAGCCGCCGGAACGGCCGGAGCTTGCCTCCGCCACACACCAGGAGGTGGACGGGCCGGCCGTGCTCCTTGCGGGCGTGGAGCGCCTTGAGCAACGGCTTGAGACCCTTGAGCCAGAAGTTGTGGCCGACGAAGAGCCCGACCAGGTCGCTCGGCGCGAGGCCCATGCGGTTCCGGAACGCGCAACGCGTCGCGCCCGGTTGCGGGACGAGCAATCGGTCAGGGTCGATCGCGTTCGGGATCGTGTGGATGCGCGACCGCGCCACGTTGTGGTATTCGATCAAATGGTCTTGCACCATCCGGCCGACGGCCACGACGCGCGCCCCGCGCTCGGGGTCGTACTGCTTGCGCTCGATGGCCTGGTACGCCCAGAACTTCGGGTTGGCCTGCTTGGCGAACCGGTACAGGCCGCGTTGCCAGGCCAGGGGGAAGCGTTTCGCGTTGGCCTCGAGGCTGCCGCGATGGACGCCCCCTTGGGGGATGATGATGTCGTGGTGCCAGGTGTTGATAAAGCCGACCGTGCAGTCGTAAGTGACTTTTTGAAGGGCCGCCTCGGAATTCCGGGCGAAGCTCTTGAGCCGTGCGAGACGCGACTCACCCGCGACCGGAACGGCGACGCAACGGACGGCCTCGGGGAGGACTCCGTCGCACCAGCTTTCGGCGTAGAGGTCCACCTGGTGCCCGGCACGGATCAGGTGCTGGCACAGGTCGACGACGTATGTCTCTGCGCCGCCGCGAGTCGGGTCGACGCGCTGGAAGTTCAGGGCCAATCGCATTCGCAACATCTCCGGGTCAGCGGTTGTGCGCGAGGTAACGCGCGGCCTTGAGTCGAACCATGCGCCGGTGCCAGCGCGGCCGTCGCAGGCCGAGCTTGCGGCGGTAGAGCGTCCAGAACCGCACGCGATCGCGGTCGTCGATGCCGGCGACGCCGTGGGTCGAGTAGAGAAGCTGACCCAGGTCCTTCCAGCGCCAGCGGTCGGCCCACCAGCGGTGCTCGCCCATCCGGTGCAGGTCGATGAGCGTGAGCTTCGGCCCCGCCTCGTTCAGGCGGCTGAGGTCGAGGAAGAAGTGGCAGAGGTACAGGTCTTTGTGGAACGCCCGGGCCTGATGGAGTCTCGACGTGATGTCGGCCATCTCCGCGATCAGCGCTCGCTTGAACGCGGCGAACCGCGTGGGTGTGAGCGACGCCACGAGCGTCGGGAGCACTTCGTTCAGGGCTTCGCACCCCGTGAGCTCGGCAACGAGGAGGTAGCTCTGGAGTTCCCCCCAGGGGCCGATGCGCTCGCCCGCCGCGACCGCGTCGGGTACGGCAATCCCGAGTGCCCGCGCGCGCTCGAGGTGGGCCCACTCCGCCGACGCGGGGGAGTGGCGGCCGTTCGGTTGGAGGACCGCCGCGACCCGGTCGCGCCAGGGGAGCCGGTAGTGGCGTTTGAGATAAACCGGCAGCGGCCCGGCCGGCGAATGGAACACCACGCGCGCGGTGGATCGCCCTTGCTTGGCGTGCAGGCGGTCGCGTGCGTCGAGCGCCATGACGGTTGCGTCGAGGTCCGCGGGCAGCGCGTCACGGTAGCGCTGCGCGCTCCAGACCCAGCGCGTCCCGCGCACCAGGCGCTTCCACAGCGGGCCGTGGGTCATGGCCGCAGGCCCTCCCACGACGCGGGGCGGCGGTAGTAGAAGACCTGGACGCCGGTCCCCTCGCCGCCCCGGATTTCCGGAAAGGCCGCGACGGGCTCGGCCGCGTACGCGAGCACCGCCCGAAGGGTCGCGCCGCGGCGGCTCTCGGCCTCGAGCTCGTCCGTTCCGACGACGATGTAGGCGAGGTGATCGTCGGTGAAGGCCTGTCGCACGTGCCAGTAGTCGTAGCTCGACCGGCCGGAGACGAACGCCGCCCAGCCGCGCGTGTCGAGCACCGCGTCGGCCGGCCGCGCGTGCGCGGCCAGCCAGCGCCCCGCCGCCCAGTGGCCCCAGCGGGTCGGATGGCTCGGCTTGAGCTGGAAGAGCGCGCTCGCGGCAACCGCCGCCAGCAACGTCGCCACACCGACACCGCGCGCCAGTCGCGGGCCCCAGCGCAGCACCGACGCGAGCCGGCAGGCGCAGATGGTTGTTCCCGCCGCGGCCCAGGGGACCGAGACGACCACAAGCGTCAGCGTGTGCCGGCCCGAGAGGTACCCCATTTTCCAGGCGTGCCGAACGAGCACCGCGCTGAACAGGGCGAGGTACATGGCGATCAAGCGCCGGCCGACGTTCGCCTCCGGATCCTCGTCGCGCCTGATGAACCGGCGGATGAACCGGTCACGCGCAACGCCCCAGAGCGCGAAGAAGGCGAAGATCCAGCCGAGCCCTTCGCCCCATTGCTGGGCCAGCCGTCCAACGATCCGCAACGGCTTCGTCTGCGGCGCATCTTCGGCTTCTTCCTTGGGCGAGAAGTCCCAGCGCGGGTCGTTCAATCCCCGCGGCAGCCATTGCGGCGTCTTGCGGGTGATCGCGGGACGCTTCCCCAGCGCCGCACCGATGCGCAGCGCGAGCTTCTCCGAGACCTCCCCCTTGACGAGCGTGTAGCTTCCCACCGTCGCCAGGAACACCACGGTGAGCGCGGCGAGCCGCGGGACGAGCCGTTGCCGAGCCTCGGCCGGCATGCGCCAGCGTGTCGCAGCGGTCAAGAGGACCGCCGCCGGCACGACGAGCACTTCGGGACGCGCGAGGTAGCCAACGCCCGCCGCCAGTCCGCAACCCACGGCGGGGAACCAGCCGTCGCGGCGTAAGGCCACTTCCCCGACCCGCAGCGCAACCAGAAACGCCAGCAAGGCCAGGCTGTCGCTCAGCGTGTCGTGCCCGACGGCGGCCGGGAACGGCAATAGCACGTAGGCGAGCGTCCCGACGCATGCGATCCGCTCGTCGAACAACGCACGGATCAGGCCGAAGAGCGGAAACAGGAGTGCGACCGACGCGCCGGCCGACACGAGCTGCGCGGCGATACGCCAGGTCGCCGGCCCTCGTCCGAGAACGGCACGAACGACCGGCTCGGCCAGGGCGATCAGAGCGGGGTAGAGGGGGTGCTGGTCGGTCCCACGGACCACGTCGGTCCACGGCTGATGGTGGAACTGGCGTGCGACCCGCAGGAACTTCAAGCCGTCCTGCGCCGGGAGGAGCGTGCGCGCGATGCCGATCGAGTGCAAGACCGCCGCCAGCAGGACGATCGCCAGCAGAGCGCGGCGGGTCATGGCTCCTCCCTGAAACCCAAAAGGCGCGGCGCGATCCGTCGCTACGGCCTCGGGCCGCATTATAGGAGGCCGGCCCAGGGGGTCAATGGCTATTCATAGGGTCCATGAAATGCACCGTTGTGTTCCACGCCCCCCACGAAAAGCTCCGCGAGGCTCCGCTCAAACGCAACCTGCGGCTGCCACCCCGTGTGGGCCACGATCCGGCCGATGTCCGCCCGCGAATCGCTCGGCCCACCTCGGCCTGCGAGTGCCGGGCTCATCACGACCCGAACCGCACGCCCGCTGAGACGGATCAGCTCGTCCAACCCATCACCGACCCGTCGCGAGCCGCCCGTTCCCACGTGATACACCAGGCCGGGCCGGCCGCGGTCGGCCAGGGCGAGAAACGCGCGCGCCACATCTCGGATGTCGATAAAATCGCGCCGGGCGTCGAGATCGCCGACGGTCATCGTCAGCGGGTCACTCTCTCCCGCGCACAGGCGCTCGGCGAACCGGCCGAACGCCTGGGTCGCCGGGAGCCCCGGGCCGATCGGGTTGAACACGCGCGCAACCAGCACTTCGAGGGGTGGCCTGGCCGCAAGGCCGGCCGACGTTGCCAGGAACTTGCTCAGTCCATAAGCGTCGGCTGGGCGACAGGGGTAATCTTCGGCGACCGGCAGGTGCTCACACGGGACGGGACCGAGCTCGGCCGCGGACCCGGCCAGGACCACCCGAACGGGCTGATCCAGGGCGCGGAGGGCGTCGAGCAGGTGGACGGTCGCCATCGTGTTGCCGCGATAGAGGTCGTACGCATCGGCGGGCGGGGTCCGGCCGGCGGCGTGGAGGACGATCGTGGGCCGGATTTCCGCTATTGCGGCACGAACGCGGACGGGGTCGTCCAGATCGGCCTCGTGAAAACGAGCGCTGGGGGCGGGGGTAACGGCCCGTCGGCCCAGCGCGATGACTTCGTCTCCTCTGGGCTCCAGGGCCTTCAGCAGATGCGTACCGAGGAAGCCGGTCCCGCCGGTGACGAGCCAACGCGTCATTGCCTCAGCCTCCCGTGCGGGTGGTTGAGTGCGCGAGCATCCGGACCGCGGCCCGGTAGACGGCTTCCGGAGACAGGTCCTGCATGCACCGGTGGTGACCAAACGGGCAGACCGGTTTTTGACACGGCCCGCACGGCACCGGTTGGAACAGATGGACGGCGAGCGGGTCGTGCATGCGGGTCCAGGCGATGAAGGTCGGCCCGAATAACGACAAGACCGGCACGCGGAACGGGGCGGCGAAGTGGCGCGGGCCGGAGTCGGTGGTGATCAGCAGCGACGACCGGCGCACGCACGCCTTGCTCAGGCCGAGGCTGAGCGGCTGGCCGGCGAGGCTGACCACGCGAGGGTGTCCTGCCCCGGCCACGATCGCTTGCGCGTTCGCGCGCTCGCCTGGTCCACAGATGACCAGAACGGCCAATCCGTTCTCCGTCGCCAGGCGTCGGGCCAGGGACGCGAAATGGGGGACGGGCCAGTTCTTCGCCGGGCCGAAGGCGCCGCCGGTGTTCAGGCAGACGACCGGTTCGTCGCGGCGCAGCCCGAGCTCATCCCACGCACGGTCGGCCGCGGCTTCGTCCGCGGCGGTGGTTGCGAGCTCGGTTCGGAGCGAGTCCGTGGGACAGCCGAGGCGACGCGGGAGCTCCAGGTAGTACTCGACGATCGGGTTGGGCACGCGCTTGCCGTGCTGGTCCCTCGGCTCCGTCAATCGATCCGTCAGCAGCAGGCCGCGGCCGCCGCGGGCATATCCGACACGTCGCCGCGCCCCCGACAAACACGCCATGAGGCCGGAGCGAAACGAGTTCGGGAAGAGCACGGCGAGGTCCGGGCGCTCCGCCCGCAGGGTGCGAACCACGCGGGGTGTCCGCGCCCGCGGGTCGCGCGACTTCGGATCGAAGCCGACCAGCCTGTCGAAGTACGGGAGGCCGTCGAGCACGGGGGCCACATGCGGTTTGATCACTCCGACGATCGTCGCCCCGGCGAACCCGCGCCTGAGAGCGCGGAAGGCGGGCGTCGCCATCACGGTGTCGCCGATCAGGTTCGGGCAAAAGACGACGATCTTCATGGCACCATCGGGCCTCACCCGTGCCCGTTCTGCGCAGAGACCGGCGCCCCGAGGCGGGCGACGACCGCGGCGTGGAGCAGGGGGATCATCAGCTCGTGGTGACCTGTGAGCGCTACCCCCTCGGCGCCAGGGCGCTGGAGGACGTTGAGGAGGCCGCGGTACTTCTGGTCGAAGTCGAGGTTGGCCGTCGTCAGTCCGTCGAGCGAGCGGCCGAGGTTCCGGACCACGGAAATGGCCTTGAGGAACACCTCGGGGAGCACGACCGCGCTGCCCAGGTTGAGCCACACGCCCCCCTCCATGCGGCTGACGACGCCGCAGAGCGTGCGGAAGTCGTCGAGCGTCGCCCGGCCGAGCGCGGCACCGTCGAGGCGGGACGTCATGTGCACGATGTCGGTGCCGACCGCCACGTGGACCGTGAGCGGCAGTTCCCTGCGCCGGGCTGCGGCGAGCAGGCTCGTGTCGAGGCCGGGTCCGCCATGCTCCAGGACGACTTCACCCAGGGCGGCCCCCAGCCCGCATCCGGTTTCGGCAGCGCGGTCGCACGCGAGTGCGAACAGGTCGGAGGTCTCGCGGGCGAACCCGAACGTCCCCGCGGCAAGCCGAGAGCCGACGTCTTCGCTGGTGTGCCCGGCGATCGCGAGCTCCAGGTCGTGGATCGCGGCGGAGCCGTTGAGTGCCAGGCCGCTCAGGACCCCGCGTTCCATCCAGTCGACCAGGTAAGGAGCGCAACCCGTCTTGACCACATGGCCGCCCAGCGCAGCGACGACGGGGTGACCCTCGTCATGAGCCCGGACGATGGCATCACGGAGCCGCTTCAGGCCGTTCGCGGCCAGGACGCCAGGGAGGCTGTCGAGCCAGTCTTCGAGGGTCGCCCCCGGGCCGGCAGGTTGGCCCAGATGGCGGAGGAAGACCTTGCTCGGCCGTTCCGCAAGCGGTTCGAATCGCAGCGCGCTCAGGTCAAGCTCGTCGCCGTCGGTTGGCATCGCGGGGAGTCCTTTCCCGGGGTCGAATCCGTGCGTTGTCCGCGCCCGCGTTTGTAGGGCCGGCCATTGCCGGCCGATCATCGGCCCGATGGCAACAAACGCGCCAGGCGTGCTTCGAGCAGCTCGGACCCTTCGATGATCTCCAGCCCGATCCGCACCGCGCGCAAAGCGGCTTGCGCCAGGGCGTCGGCGCGAAGCTTCACCAAATCCTTCTGCGTGGTCAAGGCCAGTTCCACGCCGAGCCCTCGAACCCAACCCGCCAGCTCAGCCACGTCAGCGGCCGTGTAAGGATGATGGTCCGGGAAGGCCCGAAATCCTTTGAGACCCACCCCTAGCCCCTCGAGCGTAAGGCGGAATCCCTCGGGATTGCCGATCCCACAGAACGCGGCAACGGCTTTGCCGCGCAACTGCGAGAGCGGCCCGGATCCCCCAATGGCGTCGATCACGTCCAACGGCGCATGCCGCGCTTCGGCCCAGCACAGAGCCCCGGCCTGTTGCTCGGCTCGGACC
>JARLIH010000028.1 GCA_031291845.1 Isosphaeraceae bacterium
ACCGCGGGTGCCGCCCCTTTTACGAATGGATCGAGAATCGCGGGGAGACGCATAAGACCCTCCTTGGAAAAACTCTGCAATCCGTTCCTTCCAAGGAGGTTGTAACAATTAAGTCCGCATGTTCACAGGGGTAGGTGCATGCAATGCACCGGTGCATTGCATGCACCCTACATTGAGATTTTCGCATGAACTTCCTCAACCGCCTTAGCCGCCGTACCAAGCTGTTCGTTACGTCCACGGCCGTCGCGCACGCCGTGCTCGCCACGAACCCGACGCCCAGTGTCGCGGTCCCCGCGCGCCCGCTGCGTCCGCCGGTCGGCCGCGTGGCGACGGCGCTGCATACCGCGGCACCGCACGTCGTCACGACGATCAATCCCACGCCCAGCGTCGCCAACCCCTCGCGCCCGTTGCCGCGGCGCGCAGGAGCGATCGTCACTGCGCAGCACACCCCGTCGCCGCACCTCATCCTGACGACGAACCCAACGCCCAGTGTGCTGATCGCGGCCCGGCCGTTGCCCCAACGCGCGGGGTCGATCACCATCCGCGACGCCGCGCAGGAAGCCACGAGCCTGGTCTCCGAGACGTCGCCGCCACCGATGATCGTCAAGGCGCGGAGCATCCGGCGGTCCGCCACGATCGCCGTAGTCCAAACCGATGTGCCTCGCGCTCGGGCCGGTTTCGGGCTATCGGCTTCGGCGATCATCGACGCCGGACGTTCTGCCCGGCTCTCCGGGCGCGTCGTCGCGCTCCGCGCAACGATTCCCCCGATCAGCACGCCCAGCGCCAGCGAGGTCCGCCCTGACGTCATCTCCGCCGCAAGTGGACCCCGGCGCCCCGCCCCTCAGCCGCTCCTCGTTCGCACCTGGAGCGACGACCCGCAGGCCCGTTCCCGCCCACCGCGCATCACCCGGGCGGCTCTGATTCGGTTCGCTGGGCTGGTGGCGTTTACTCGCAACGCCACACCACCGGAGGCAATCGAGGCCACGCCGGTCAGTACGCCGCATCAGGTCCGGCCGGTCACGAAGCCGGCGTCCGGGCGCGTGGTCGCGATCCGTACCGCCGGCACGGAGGGTCGTCTCGGGCAGCCGTCCGCTTGCGAACCGGCCATCGTCCCAGCGGCAGCCTCCCGGCGCTCGGCAGGACACCTGGTCGCCACCGCGGCACTCACCTCGGGCCGCGCTGTTCCTGCGCCGGTGGCCGACATCGTTACGCCCGTGCGCCTGCCGCGACGCTCCGGGAGCGCGCTCCGAGCTCGCACCGCCACGCCGCCCACTCCGCCCAGCCCCGTCCCCGTCGCACTGCGGGCTGGGCTCGCGCCACGCATCGCCGGACGACAGGGCTCCGCTGTACACGCCCCGGCGTTCACGGTCCAGGCCACTCCGACGCCGCGCATCGTCGTGGCTGGGAAGGCCCCGTGCCGGGTCGCGCCCCGCCCCGTCCTTGCGTCTACGGCGAAGGTCGCCGCGCAGCTTCTCACGACCCCTCGCCCGGTCCCGCGACTCATCGTACCTCGGCAGATCCCGAAGCGTGCGAGCCGGGTGGTGCGGATCGGCTCGCCAGCGGGCCCCACGCCGACGACACCGTCGCGCGTCGTCGCCCCCGTCAAGCGAGCCCCATCGCCCGGCCGACTCCTCGAGATCCAGAGCCGCCAGCGCATCCTCATTCCGATACCGGTGGTGGATGTCGTCGATGCCGCCTTGCTTCCCCGACGACCAAGCCGTGTTGTCGACGAACAGACCTGGATCGCCTCGCCCTTCGCCCATGGCCCGATTCCCCGTGCGCTGATCGTGCCGTCGGGCCGGTGGCCGAAGCGGAGCGCTCCGCAACCGCTCTGGGCCTGCAACCCGATCTCCTGGAGCGTCACGGGACTGCCGCCCGACCTCCCGGCCGCCGTCATTGCGTGGTTGCGGCTGAGCCCGGCGATCGTCACCGCGTTCGGCGAGACCCTGACGACCACGCCCCCCGTCTACAAGCTGTTCGGAGACTGGAACTCAACGAAGTCGCCGATGCCCTACCTGGTCTACCAGGAATTGTTCGAGGGGCCAGGCAACTACCAGTCTCCCAACAGCCGGGGCGTCGTTTACGGGTTCCCGACTGGTCAGTTCCAGATCAGCATCTTCGCCGCCGGTAAGAGACAAGGAAGGGTGCTCGCCGAGATGGTGGCAGCCTCGCTGAACGACGCCCCGCTCACGTTCGCTGACGGCGTCTTGCTCGAGCTGCGACTCGACTCGATGCATGCGATCCCCGAGGGTGACATCGGGCCGGGGGGCGTCGTCACGGCGTACCACTTCGCGCTGACCTTCCTCTACCGCGTGCAACGCAGCCTGACCTTCACCACCTAACGACAGGAGCACACCGGCCATGGCCGAGACTCGCAGAACAGGGAAAGGTGCCTACCTGACCCTCAACGGCAACCGCGTCGAGGTGACGTCGCTCAAGTCGAACGTCACGACCGAGTGGGCCAAGTCCACCGACTCGTCCGACTACGACGCGACCGACGACATCCTCTTCAGCTCGCAGCAGCCGGGCGAGACGCACCTGGAGATCGACGTCGAGGGGAACTTCGACCTCGCAACGACCTCCGCCAACGTCATCAGCCTGATCCGCAAAGGGGGCCTCGTGCCGGCCGTGATCTACTCGTCGTCCACCACGACGTTCGCCACGGGCAACTTCAACGTCGAGAGCGGCAGCGTGAACCTCACCGTCCCCGGCGCGACGATGTACACGTTCTCGTGCAAGCTGAACTCGAACGGCCCGTACACGCTGGGCGGAGGTTGATCGTGGCAGAAGACTACGCCCGCGCGTGCGGCGTCCCGCGGGAAGTCGTCATCGGAGGCCGCGCGTTCTTCGTCGGCAAACTGTCGCCCCGCGACATCGGCACGCTTCAGGCGTGGTTCAAGAGCGTGCTGGTCGATCCTCGGGTACAGGCCAGGGAAAGGCTGCGCGCCGACCCGGACATGGACGACGCCCTGGCCCGCCAGATCTGGACCGAATCCGCCGTGGCGGCGCTCGACTGGCCGCCCGACCTGGGGAGTGAGATCGGCGTGACGTTGCTCTCATCCGTCGAGGGGCAGGCGCGGTTGCTGCACACGGCGGCGTGCCGCGCCGAACCCTCCCTTACGCTCGACCTCTGCCGCGCCGCGGCCGGGGTCATGACGGCCGAGGACCAGCTCCACCTTTGGGAACTCGTCTCGCCCGGCGAGCTCGGCGACGTGATCGACCCCGACTCGACGGGTCCCTCCCCGTCCTACGCCGAAATCCGGGCCACGCTCTGCGAGAAATACACCGGCTGGACGTTCGAGTACGTGGACGGTCTGTCGTTCGAGGCCATTCGCTCGGCGTGGCTCGGCGGCAAAGAACCCAAGGGCGTGCCGGTCGAGGACGCCGACGATGCCGCGCACGTCGATCGGAACTGGAGACTCTATGTCCGCGGTCTATGACGAAAGAGGGTTGCGCCGGCCGGAGTGGGCCGGGGGCACGCCGCTGCTCCTCCCCGACGGCCAGGCGTGGTGGTTCTACGAGCCCGAGCCGGAGCTCGTCGAGGAAGCCGGGGTCTCGGCCGTGCTCTGGGACTTCGGGCTGGCAAGCGATGAGGAGAATGTCGCGCTCTGCGATGCCCTGTACAAGGTGCTGGGGAAGCTGGTGCGAGCCGAGACGGCGGAACAGCGGGTCAGCGCGGTCGTGGAGCTGTCGTGGCTGCTGCTGGCGCGGAATTACGAGATCACCCCGGAACAGTATGAGAAGGTGTTGAACGTGGGTCCGATCTCGGCGGGGCTGTGGGGGAGGCTGGAGGGGTTCGTAGTGGCGATAGAGGAGCGGGCAAGAGGTCTGGTCCCGGCCTGACAGATTACGAGTCAGGCGAACCCATTTACGGCCCGTTAAGTCGCGTGAGAATGCATCGGAGTTCACCGCCGTTAAACCCTGCAACGCGGCCGCGCTTCGGATCAGAGCACTTCATTGGAAATCGCCCCGTCGCACCTGGAGAGATCATCGCACTATGACAACCCGGACAAACCGGCTCTTCTGTATATCGACCTGTAATATCACGTCGGAAGAGCGCTCCCTTGTGATTGACAAACTCCTCCGATACCGCGTGGGACGCCAACTGTTCGACCAGCTTGGCGCTCTCTGCTACAAGATCGGCGTTTTCTTTCTCCAATGCTATGAGGCGATCGCGGATTATCTCGACCTGATCCTTCAAGAGAGGGATTCGCTCCGTCTGAACGCCCGTAGTCCGAAGCCCGTCGATGGTGCCGAAGAGAGGCTTCAGAATCGCGATAACATCGATGGACATGGCGCTGCTCGGGAATAGAAGCCGCCCCGTGTGGGCCACTACGCACCACGGGGGCGGCTTGGAGCGGGGCCTTACGGCCCCGCCTTGCGTCGGTGTCGAGCGCGGTAGTGGGCACGCTGAGGCGATGAGGAGACGTTAGCACGACGAGGGTGGAAGGGCCATGCGGCCGTGATGGAAGTCGAGCCGCTCTTGGTCGCGCGGTACATCGTCACGTGACGGCGAAAGCGGCCCCCTGTTCCGGCGGGGAGGGGGTTACCGCAGGGGGCGGAGGTACTCGCGGCTGACGTAGCCCGATGTGTCTTTGTGCTCGCCGCTCTCGACGGTAACTTGGATCTTCCGCATCCAGCTCGCGGTCTGTCCTTCAGGGCCGGGATCCTTTCCAACTCTAACGACGACTCCGGGTTCCAATGTTGCCATGGACTTTATATCTGGACCCTCAAACATTACGTATTCCTCAGTCCGCACAACACCTTCAGGCGTGACCACGCACTGGGTGCCGGGTTTAAGAACGCTAGTCTGTGGATCGTTCACCGCTGACCACCACCACCAAAACGGCACCGCCACTAAAACTACGACGATAACGCCAGTGACACCAATCGCCACTTTTCGCATGGACCACCTCCAAATAGTCCGCCAACTTACGGCGCGAAACTGAGCAACGCAAGCAATTCCGGTAAAGGAATCTCCTGATGTCGCAAGGGCTAAAGATCGCGGACATCTACGCCGAACTTCGTGTCGACTCCGGAAAGATGGAGCAAGGGCTCGCCCATGCGCGGCAAGCTCTCAAGATGATCAGCGCAGAGATCGCCACACTCGACGCAGAAGTCAAAGAAGGTGCGATCAGCCTGCCTGATTATGCCGCGCGACTGAAAGTACTAAATGACAATGCGATTTCCCTTCGCACGAACATGCAAGCTGCCTACGCGTCACTTCACACCACGAACGGTGGGCTTGATGTCATGGCGCAAGGCACAAAGAGTGCCGCTGGAGGCGCGACCCAGTTCTCGATGGCCCTCATGCAGCTTGGAAGCGCGGTCGACGACGCCCAATACGGCTTTCGCGGGGTTCTGAACAACATACCGATGATCGTCAGTGGGTTGGCACAAGCTGCCGGGGCTGGTGGTCCAATGGGTATGGCTATCGCTGGCGCGGCCTCGATCGCGGCCACAGCGATCTATCAGTTGGTTCAACATTGGGATGAGTTGATGGGTCACCTCGGGATGAACGGAAACATTCAGACGGCCGCGGAAGAGATGAAGAAGCTGGCCGATGAGACCCAACGCAGCGCGGACCAAGAAGAGCGCTACCAGCAGCTCAAAGCACAAGATAAGACCGAGAAGGATATGGCTGGAGACATGTCCAAGGAGGCGACCAAGGCGCAGAACGCGTTTAAGGATGCTATCGCGTCCGAAGGATTCGGCCCCGGCCAAGGTCTCAAGGCAGTAGCCGCAGGCGTCGGCCACTACTTGAATTGGGGCACAACGCCTGAGGAGGCAGAAGAACAAGCCGCAATCGATCGGGCCCGTGATCTTGCGCCACTAAGAGACAAAATACCTGGAATCAAACAGCTCGCTGATTTGAAGGGCGAGAGTACGGAGGGAGTGAATCGACGTCAAGAGGCACTCAATAAGAAAATCACGATACGTCAACAAGCTGCTGCAAGGCGATGGATCACCGACGCCGGCATCGATCCACAACGGCAACAAGAGTTGATCAATATGGTCCATCGCGACATCGTGAACTCCAAAGGCGCGCACTTCGGCGGTGAGGCCAAAGCCAAGGGCCTCCTGACGAAGCTCAAAGCCGCTACCCCCGAAGGCGTCGAGGCGGCCGAAGCAAAGAAGGAAGCTGACAAGAAGGCAAAGGCCGAACACGAGGCCCAAGAGCACGCTCGCCAACAGGCCGCTCACTGGCTCAACCGCCAGGCCCAGGCTGGGGCCAAATGGATACGCGACCGCGCGAAGATTGCGAAAGAGGAATACGACACCAATAAGCGCGTTGACGTGGAGATGTCGCGTGACGCCGCCAAGGCCCTAGAGAAGAACCGAGGTATTCGCGGAAAGCTCCTGGCGAACCCCAACGCGGATATCAACAACGACGTCCGGGCCGCGATGACCGCCATGGGTTACGGCAAGGCACTCATCGAGCACCTGCTCCCGCAGGTCGTGGGGCACATGCGCAAGAAGGTCAACTCAGACATCGACGCCGAGATCGGCGCGCACGGTGGGACCAAAGCGGATGCAGGCGCTCGAATCTCCACGAAAGAAGCTCGCACGCGCCAGCGGGCCCTGGA
This sequence comes from Isosphaeraceae bacterium, assembly GCA_031291845.1. Lineage (GTDB taxonomy): Bacteria > Planctomycetota > Planctomycetia > Isosphaerales > Isosphaeraceae > DAIDJG01. Next base: position 6,588 of record JARLIH010000028.1, read on the forward strand.
GGACGCCGATAAGCGCGTTCACGAGGGAGAAGAGAAGGTCGAAGACCTGAGATGGCGCTACGAAGAGCGCATCCGCGAGCACAACAAGCCCCAGTTCATGGGCCTCACCGACTATGCCAAGAAGCTGGCCGTGGGCGGGTTCGAGACGCGCACCTGGCAGCGCGAGACGCTCAAGATGCAGCGCGAGATCCGGGATGCCACCAGGGATTTGAAGAAAGCGACCGAGGACCAGCAGGCCGCCCGCGACCGATTTCAGTGACCACTTCTTGAGAGTCCACCACCGATGGCCCAAACCATTTCGGTCCCGTTTACCGTCTTCTGGGATTCGGGGCTCGCCGAAAGCTACGACGCGACCGCCGGCGCCACGGCCACTGTGAAGTTCCTCTGCGCGTGGAACGACCACTATACGCTAGTTCAGGAACTGACCGGTACCGCCTCGTACACCGTCCCGTCGGGGGGTGGGGCCGCAACGATCATTTCTGACCTACCCTACCAGTACCCCGGCTCGCCGAACCTCTACTGTCGCGCGATCAACAGCATCGAGCCCTTCGGCGCGCCCTTGCTCCTCTCGTGGCTGCCGAAAGGCGCGTGGCTCTCCCGCAAGCAGGCCCTCGTCACGGCGCAGTTCAGCTACTTTCCCTTCCAGGGTAGCGCGGGCCAGTCGGGCGACGCCAGCGGCAAGCCGCTTACCTCGACCTCGATCCAGGCGTCGGCCGAGATCGCAACAATCCCCGACTTCTCGCTGGTTTTCCCTGACGGCGTTCCCAACAGCACGCCGTTCCCGATCATCGTGCCACAGGCTCAGATCACGCTGAAGCGGTACATGCTGCCCTACATCCCCGTCATGGAGATCTTCTCAATCCTGGGAGGCGTCAATGGCGCCCCAGTGCAGCTCGGCAACTTCACCTGCCCGACTGGGACCGTGCTGTTTTGCGGCGGTACGACCGAAGTCACGCTCAACAGCGATGGCACCGTGCTCCAGACCGCCGACTACGCCTTCATGTACCGGCAGTATCCCTGGAATTTCGCGATTCACCCGGTGAACGGCGACTGGGAACTCATCACCAACAGGGCGGGCAACAGCCCCTATCCCACGGTCGATTTCTCGGTCCTTCCGTAGGAGCAAAATGTTCACCAAACTCTTTCGGCGTGCGGTTCGGGGCGCCCTGATTCGGACCCAGTACATCAACGACCTGGAGCGCGCCGTCGAGGGACTTGGGCGACTGCAAGCCACGCCGCCCATCAACATCACCCAGGTCCCCGGCGGACAGGCCATTCACTGGTCGGGGCCGACCGTCGACGTCCAGTATTTCCTTCCGTCCGGCCCGATCCCCGCCGCCGGTGGCACGCTCCCGGGAGTGCTCACACTGGGCTCCGGAACAGCCACGCAGTATTACCGGGATCGAGGCTCGAACGAACTGGTGTCGTGGGGGCGGAGCCTGACGATTTACAACCCGTTCCCCGCCCCGGCCGGGGACAAGAACCGGCTGCTCATCTGTGCCTTGATCGACGGTGCGTGGACCGTCGTCGCCGAAGCGTGCCCGCAGCAGAACCAGGGGAGTTAACTCGCTGATGACAGGAGCATTGAGGTGGAGTCCGGGATGTCAGTGCTGCGGCAAGCAAAAATGTTTTCCGATGACTCTGACGGCCCTCGGCTGCCGTAACTTCGGCGACGTCCCCTGGCCGCTTCCCAACGCCCCTATCTCGATCACAGACCTTGCCGGGAACGAGTTGGCCAACGGCACAACCGACGCCGACGGCCAGTTTGCGTTCAGCGGAGGCACAGCCGGCCAGATCTACGTCTGCACGATTACCGCAAAGCGCTTCAACTTTTTCTCGAAGAAGTTCACGTTCGCGTGCGGCGGATCGGCTCCAATGGACATCTGTGGGGTCTCAGGCCCATCTGGTGGATACGGGTGTTGCTCACAATATGCGTACCCACTGAAGACTTCGCTCTACTACACGGACCAAAACGGGACGAAGTCTCTGGTCTTCATCCCGTTCAAAACGAGCGTTCTCGATGGTCTCTGTACAAGCGGGAACTGGCAGCTGTGCTATGACGCCCCCGTGATGGTCGTCGCCGACATCGGTTGCCAGAACCCGCGAGCGGGAGTGACCCCCCTGCAAGTGGGGTTTTGCCCGCTGCCATCCCTGACCTATCCCACGGTGGGGTGCGGACCGCTCAACCCCTTCGGCGAGTACACGGACTGTGCCAACGCCCCCTCCGGAGAGGTGTTTAACTACGAAAGATGCGGCTTTGTCGACGGTCCGTATTCGCTCGGTTGCGGGACATTCGGTTTTTGGTCGAACCCCTGCACGGACCCCCTGAATTTCTATTTTGGGGATCGCTTCCTGCGGTTCGGCGCGTCCCCGGACTGGTCGGTGTCCGTTGAGCCCCCCGATGGTTTTTCGGGCTCGGGCACGTGGGAAGGGTCGACGGGACCCGCACCACCCTGCCTGCCCGTCAAGGGAAACTTCACGATCTCGGAGTGAACACGTGGAACTCTCGGAGGCCGTGCGTCTTGCGATCGCGAGGACAGGGCATGGGCGCTTTGCCGAGCTGCTCGACCCCTCCCACGCTGATTTCAACCCGGCCTACGAGGCCACGGTGCGTGCAATCGCCGAGGGTCGAGCGATTGGGCCTGCCGATAGTGGAGATCGTCCTGCAGTCCCCCCGTATCTCGCGCCGGGTCCGTTGACGCCGGCAGCCATCCGACGACTGAAACTAATGGCCGCACCCTGCTTCTACGCGAGTCAATTTGGTTGGCGCGGATGCGGTTGCCGTGGGTGTTCGTGGAAGCGACGCGACGTCAGCCTGCGGGAATGTTTGGAATGTACCTCCGCGATAGTCCCGCTGGACGGCTGAATCTACTACTTCGCCTCTCGTGCCCCGAGCTGGCTGTCGTAGTACGGCGTGTTGAGATCTGTCACGTTGAAGAACTCAATGGAGTTTGCAGTGATCTGCCCGGTGCGGGAGAACAGCGTTACCATCATCCGCTCGCCCGTCAGGGCGATTTGCGGCTGGGTCTTGAAGTTCGACAGGCCGTAAGCGTTGTACGCGTCTTGGGGCATGGGCAGCAGAAACGTCGACGTCGGTGCGTTTGGGTTCGTGGTGCTGCTCCACAGTTCGGCAGGCGCGTGAACATCGACCCGCTCCGAGAGCCAGAAGTGATAGAAGCTGTCGCCGAGCGTGAACGAGGCTGGACTGGAGTAGGTTGTTGTCGGTACGACCTGGCCGCTCGGAAGGAGCAAGATGTCGACGTATCCGCTGAACGGGTCGGCTGGCAAGCGGGAGCGCTCGTTATTCCCGCCAATGGTCGTTGCGTCGATGACCACGTTGTTCGGCAACATCGTCTCGCGAGCCGACTGACTCACCACCGGGCGGCGGGTGATCGTGTAGGACATGGGCTTGGGCAGGAAGTTGGTCGTCGTGTCATATGCGGGAGCTGGGGCCAACACGCTTCCGAATCCTGCCAACGTGCCGGTGAACTTTTCGACCTCCCACTCAGTAGGCGTGCCGTTCGGGCCGGGCACACCCTGGTCGTCGATAGTCCCATTGTAGATGTACCCCTGGTTGTTATCTACCCCGTCCCAGCCGTTGTCTACATATCCATCTTTGTCGTCGTCGATCCCATTGACAAGCAGGAGGAACTCAACGGAAGCGGTGGCAGTAACGGGGTTTGCCGCGCCGGTACCACCTTGTCCGGTATATGTTCGCTGAAGGTATGCATTCCTATCGCCGGGCTGACCGTTGTTGACAAAGAGCTCCGGATTGCCACCGCCAGCGGCAAAGGGATTGATGGTGCACGGCCCAACGACAGTGTAAGTCTGTCCGGTGTTGTTGATCTGGATCTGATCACCCACCCGAATGTTCCAGAACCAACTCGTTGGAGCGTTGACGAACTGGCTGGCGTCGTTACTGACAAATGGGGCCTGCTCGATCATCAGGACTTGGCCAGTCGTCGGGTTGCCGGTACTGCCCGCAGGATGGAGGGGATATAGTCCGTTGCCGCCACCGCCGATTGTAGCGCCAAAGACTGTTCCCGCGGGGTATGCTGGCGGAAATGTTGCGCTTGCGTAGCTCCACAGTTGGGCCGTCCCGTCGCTCGCGAACATTGCCGGCCAGATCGTCACCAGCCCATTCGAATACTCCGGCCCCGGTTCAAGGGGCACCATACGATTGTATGCGAAGATCGAAGGCGTGCTCGCATACGTCGGGTCCGGCAGGAACCGCACGCCGCGCGGGGCGTTGAAACGGATCGCCGTGTCTCGGGCCTGCACCAGCGACGCCTGGAGGATGCGCGCGGCCTCGCTAACTTGACGGTGGCTCAGGGCGGGGAGCACCGCGGGCAGGGTGACGGCCGAGACCAAGAGGACGATCACGATCACGACCAGAAGCTCGACTAGCGTGAAGGCCGGGGGGCGGCGTGGGCCGGTTCGTGCCATGGATTCGATCTCCCGCTCAGGGGTGCATCGGGTGATTCGGGTCGTTGCGCCGGACCCTGTGCCCTTCAACAGCGCTCGAATGTCGGTCCGGATCGAGTTTTCGCGGGTCGTGGTCGTCCCTGGGCGAACTCTTGCAGTCAAACATGGCTTGCACACCGGCACACGTAAGTGACCGGAACGGCCCGCGATCGGTGGTCGGTCTGCCCACGCGAAGGATCCGGTGCGATTGGCGCGCCGAGAACCCTCCGGTGCACTTACGCTCGACCGCTCGGCTCGTGACAGATGTCGGTGTCGGATTACGGGATATCGGGTCCCACCTTAAGTTATCACGCTTCCTGGAGAACTGGCAAGCAGGAAAGGCCGCAAACGCGCGGTCGATCGGTGGACGAATACTCAGATACCGTGAAGCACGCCGACCGGCGAACGGCCCCCCTGTTGTTTTTCGAAAAATCGGATTGGCGCGAGACGAGCGCACGTCGCTGTTCCGTACACCACTTCCCCCGCCTTGGGGCGGCCCGAGACGGCCGCGAAGCGATGACCGAGCGGATCGAACCCGACGAGCCTCAGCCCGAGTGTACGGAACCGCGAGCAGGCGCGGGAACAGACGACGCGCGGGGCGAGGCCGACGCTGTGTGGCAGGCGGCCGAGGATGAAGCAGCGCGACGTCGGCGCGAGCAGCGAGTTGGGAGTGAACGGATCGATGCCTACGCCGAGGCCATCAGGGTCATTGGTGACCTCCTCCATCCGTCCGCCGCCGGAGACGAGATCACCGCGCGACGTCGTCCGCGGCTCGATCCGCTGCTGCGCGGTGAGCTCGAGCTGGCGCTCCGCGCCATGGCGGCCGATATCCGCCGCCTGGCCGGGGGAGGGACCTACCAAGAGGAGTGAAGTGTGCGTCACGAACCGGGTGGCCATCTGCGGAACGGCGGCCCCGGAGCTTCGGTTTCCCGTTACCAGTTTTTCCTTGCCGGTCCGCCTCCCACGGGATACAGTACAAACGTTCACTATTCCAGCGACCGAACACCCGGCCCGAGGGCAGGTTCCATGCTGTCAGCACCGCGCGAGCAGGCCAAATGGTTACGGAACACGGCCAAGGTCCGGTGCGAGATGGTGGTGCGGGGATACTGGCGTGACCACTTCGTGTTGCCCAATGGCGAGCTCGGTGAACTGACCCTCGTGTGGGGCACCCGCAACGCGTGGCAGCGCCGGCCCGAAGCGCGCGGCGCCGGTTGGCGGGCCCTGCCGATCGGGCCGTTCGTACTGGCTTATCGAATTCAATTCTGACCGCGATCCATTTCGAAATCCCCGTTGGTGAACATTGCCATCGTGGCGCCCCTGCACACTGCGTGGGAGCAACGGTGAAGAGAACGGCTGCGCTCGCGTCCGCATTCAGGCGGACGTAGGGCAGCCTTCGTGCTCGGAGACATCTCCGATCGCACACAACGCCTCAGCGAGCATGACCTGAGACAGCGCGCTCTTCTCCAGCGACGCCCGCGGATCTGTCCACCTCGATCCTTCCTCCTCTGACCGGCGTCCGCCCCCCCGGCGTGTGCCCGGAGACCTTGCACGTTGACTCGCACGACCGACCGCGACTTTGACGAGGCGGCGGCAGGCTGGATCCGCGCTACCGAACGGGGCGAGCTGACCGAGAAGCGCGCCCGGGGCGGACCGCCCGCCCGCTCGACGGGCGGCTGGAACAGCGGACCCGCCTTCACTGACTGGAACCGCACCCGGCGCGCTCCCACGCCGTTTGACCTCGTCGAAGCCTAGCGCCAGCTCACGTTCGGCTGCTCGGTACTGAACGCCAACGCGGTCAGCCGCCAGACGCTCCGGCTGTATGTCTCAACCGCGCTGGGACAGCACCGTCCCAAGAGCTACCTCCGCGGCCGGCCGCTCACCCGCGCCGGCCAGGTCTATCTGCGCTCGCAGCCGGAGTACGGGCGGCACCTGAAGGGGGCGGATGAGATCGACGAAGTGACGGAGCACCCGCTCCTGTCGTTGATCGGTGAGGTGAACCCGAATTGGGATCACAGCCGGCTGATCCGTTACACGTCGCTCTGCCTGGACATCATCGGTCGCGCCCACTGGCTGCCGGGCGACGAGCAGGGGAAGCCGATGCAGGGGCGGGTGCTGGCGCCTTACCTGTGGCCGCTGTTGGCGCAGTACGTCCTGCCGTATCGGGAGACGGAAGGCTCGTTGGTCTCGCACTACAGCTACTTCTCGCGAGAGTACGAGCCATCGGACCTGGTGAACTTCCGGCTCGACAGC
>JARLIH010000029.1 GCA_031291845.1 Isosphaeraceae bacterium
GCGGTGGTGGCCTTGGTGGTGGTGGTCTTGGTGGCGGTCAGACCGCGGCCGTCCTTCCTGCGTCCTTTGGCATGGTAATGCTGGGCCGGCTCATCATGGGCCTGGTCGGCGACCGCGATAGTTGGGACTACCGCTCGCTCACGGGGGGCCTCGGCGGCCAGGGTGGTGTCGGGCTCGGTGGCGGCGGGTTGGGCGGCGGCGGTCTCGGTGGTGGCGGCTTGGGGGGCGGCTTGGGCGGAGGGTTCCGCTCGTTGCCGCCGACGGCAGCGGCCTCGGCGCTCGTGAAGCCGGGGCAAACGCGACGCATCGCCACGCCACTCGTCAGCCTCTCGGGCCCCTCGGCCGAGGGGAACCTCCCGATGCCGCGCGAGGGTGAGCCGCTCGAAATCGTCGATATCGACGCCCTTGCGGGAGCCGGACCCCGGCTCCGCGCGGCGGTGAAGCAGTTGGCTCAGGAGAAGGCCCCGGAGACGGTCGCGCAGCTCGTCCTCTGGCACGTCGGCAGCGGGATCGACTGGTCCAGCCTGGAGCGGCTCGCGCGGCCGTGGGCCAACGCCAGCGAGCTGGCCCTGGCGCGCCGGTTCGTGAGCGAGCTCGACGCGACGGCGAGCGAAACCAGCCCCGTGGCGCGCTGCACCCTCGACCTGGAGCTGATCGCGGCCGATTCCCGGTCCGAGGCATTGGCTACGCGGCTCCGTTCGACGCTCGACGGCCGTCCCATGCTCGGCCTCATCGTTCGTGTTCGGCAGGCCGAGCCCCTTCGCGGCTCGGTGCTCTCCTGCCGAGTCCGGCTCGAACGTGGGGCGGCCAGCGCGCACGTGCTGGCCACTGGCGAAGGTGGGATACCCTTGCGGAACGTCGGCAAATTCTCGATCGCGTTGGCCGACTCGAAGGGGACCGAGCGGTCGGCGCTGGAGATCGCCGACGCGCTCGCGGCACACTTGGTCGACTGCACGGTGCGAGTCCACGTGACACCGGGGCCCCGGGTCAAGGGGAAAGAGACCTACAAGATCCGTATCGACAACGGCAGCCCCCTGGTGCTGCACGGCCTGGCGCTGGGCGGAGCCGCGGCTGACTCCGAGGCGAAGCCATCGCTTCTGCTCGGAATCAGTCTCCCGCCGAAGAAGAGCCTGACGGTCCCGGTCAGTTCCGACGTTGTGAATCGGCTCAAGCTCAAGGAGCGCATCAGCGTCCAGGCCCTCGACCTGAGCAGCCTGTGAGGGGATTCTCCGTCGATTGATGCGGACGAACCGTTCATCGTCGGCCGCCCGGATGGCAGTTAGGCCCGCTCCTCGACCTTGGGGGGCGGGCTTTCCCGCTTCTCCGGCGTGGGTACGAGCGGACGGCGCTGAGAATTCGATGACGCCGCGTGTTATGGAGAACCTGTGCTGACCGACCAACAGGATCGACCGTGGGGATGGCTCTGGTGAGGAGGGAGATGCCCGATGATTCATCATTCCCAACGCCTATTCGCGAGTATGATCGCCCTGTGCACAACCACCGCGGCGGTTCTTGCAGGGGACGAAGCGACTCCCAGAGATTTGCCCGGCTGGGGCCGCGTGTTCGACCCTGCGCGCGATTGCGAGGTGTCGCTCGATATCGAACGCGACCGGTTGAAGATCGTGGTTCCCGGGACGCCTCATGTCCTGAGCGCCGAGGACCCGACGCTGCCCATGAACGCCCCTCGCATCATCCGCGCTGTGAGGGGCGATTTCACGGCCGAGGTCCGGGTACTCGGGCGGCTCGAACCAGGCAAGTCCAAAACGACGTACTACGACCCCTACCACGGCGCGGGGTTGATCGTCTGGCAGGACTCGTCGAACTACCTCCGGCTTGAACGAGCCGTCGGGTTGATCGACGGGCGGCCTCACCCCTACGTCAATTACGAGCTGCGCGAGGGTGGCCGTCTGGCCGTGTCGCATGGGATCACGATCGAAGACCGTTCCCTGTTCCTGAAGCTGCGGCGCCGGGGTCAGGAATTCTCCGCGTGGCACAGCCGCGACGGGCGCCGGTGGGTCTCGCTCGCCAGCGTCGACGCGCGCTTGAACGATCGGGTTGAGGTCGGCGTCGTCGCCGTCAACTCCGCCGCGCGGACGCTCGCGGCCGAACTGGAACGGTTCAGCATCAACGATTCCCAGGGTTCGATGGCTCGGGACCGCTGAGTCCGCCAGGACAAAGTCGAGCGTGATCCCGACCCGCTCGCGAATCCGCGACGCGAACTGCGGACACGGGCAAAATTCGTGTCATGCCTCGGGTCGAGCTGCGACTAACCGACGCCGGCTTCGGGTCACTTGTGCGGCCGGCCGGTGATGAACGACAAGAGCGGGAGATGGTCAACACATGAGGAAGTCGATCGGCATCAGACACGGATGGGTTCGCGGTGCCCTGGGCGCGATCGTCGCGTTCGTGGGAGCCTCGAATGCCTGGGCGGACGACAACGTTAACTCTGCGAAAGCCGTCTACGCCCTCACGAATGAAGCGACGGGCAATCGGCTGGCCGTTTTCGCGCGCGACGGCCGCGGGATGCTGACTCCGGCCGGCTTCGTGCCGACGGGCGGCCTGGGAACAGGAGAGAACACCCAAAACCAGGGGGGCCTCGCCTTTAGCGATGACCGGCGATTTATCTACGCGGTCAACCCCGGCGACAACACCATCACGGTGTTCTCCGTCACGCGTCGCGGCCCGGTACCGGTTCAGCAGATTGAGTCCGGCGGGCAACTCCCGAACAGCCTGGCCGTTCGGGACAATCTTCTCTACGTTCTCAATGCCGGCAGCGTCGCGGGCGGCGTCGACAACATCGCCGGCTTCCGGATCGGCCGGCGCGGCGCACTCAGTCCGATCCCGAACTCGTCCCGGCCGCTGAGCGCTCCTGCGACAGGGGCGGCTCAGGTCGCTTTCAGCCGGGATGGCAACGTCTTGATCGTCACGGAACGGCTCACCAACCGGATCACCACCTTCACGCTCGATAAGTCCGGCGTGGCGGGCACGCCGCAGCCGATGACGTCGGCGGGCGCCACCCCGTTCGGCTTCAAAGTGAATCGGGACGGCTTCCTCATCATCTCGGATGCCGCCGGTGGCGCGAACGGCCTGTCGGCTGCTTCGTCCTATGCGGTCAACGACCATGGCACGCTCAGTGTCATCAGCGGGTCGGTTCCCACGTTGCAGACAGCGGCTTGCTGGGTTGCGGTCACCGAGAACGGACGATACGCCTATACAGGCAACGCGGGCAGCGGCACGATCACCGGGTTCGCCGTCGGTGGCCAGGGGACGCTCACCCGCATCGATGGAAACGGGGGAACGGTCACCACCGGCGGGGCTGCGGCTGCGCCGACGGAGATGGCGATCCTGGAGAACCGGGTCCTGTACGTGCTGAACCGAGGTTCGGGGGGAATCGGCGTCTTCTGGATCCAGAATGACGGAACCCTGGTCCCGATGCAAAACCTGGAAGGGGTCCTTCCCGAGACCTTCGGGGATGGCCTGCTGGCCAACTGACTCGGTCGGTCCCTCGCTCACGATCCACGAATCCTCCAGTGTGCGGGTCGGGCGAAACCGCGGCTCGGACGGAGGCTCGCCCCGGTGTCTCGGTCGACCGGGACCGGGGCGCATCGCTTGTCACGCTCGCCGCCGAAACGCCCCTGGAAGACAGGCGGTCCTTCGGCTCGTCGCCACAACTTAGCAAAGGATATTCCATTGGAACACATGAACGTGAGAAACGAGGAGCCAGCGGCAGGACACACGGAGGCCGTGATCGATTGTGGGTGCCGAGCGAAGAGACACAGGCTCTTGAAGGTCCTCGCGTGGTGTGGGCTCTTGTACGGTATCCTGAGCCTGCGTGCGCTGCCGGGCAACGATTCGCACCGTCTTTGCGGTCCCTGGGGGTGCGTTGCCCCGATCCAGGCCGTGGCGGCGGTCCATGGAGCTTGGACTTTCGTCATGGTCACGGGCCTGGCGTGGCTCTTCCGCGCGCGATCGCCCCGGGCGCTCCGGGACACAGGCATCGTGTTGGCGTGCCTCGGAGCCGTTGGATTCACAGTGCTTGTCGGTTACAAGCTCTCCCGCTGGCCGATCCGGGCTTCCGACGGCATGGGATTCCACGTGAATCGGCGTCTGCCCTTCGCCATCGCCATGCTTGCCGATCTGCCACTCGTACAGATCACGATTGCCGGGACAGCGACCTGGTACGTCGGTGTCAAACGATCGCTGCGTTGCGCTGTGAGTGGGCCGGAAGGGCCGATCGATGGCGCGACGAATCTGGCTCCCGCGGAGGGCGCCCGGCCCTCGGCCAACTCTCGGCCGCCCGAAGTTCCGATGTCCGTCGGCCGTTGGTTCTTCGATCTCCGGAAGTGGCTCGGCCTGTCCCGGCCGTCCCGCGAAAGCTCGTGGCCTCCCTCCCCACGTCGTGGCATTGCCTCGCCCGAGCGTGACGGCGGCCTGCTCCATCCTTCGGCGGAACAAAAGATGTAAATCTCTTCAGAAAATTGGGTTAGGGCGGCCGCTCACCTCCTTTCATGCCGGGCGGCATCGCGATCGCATGGGTTGAGCCGTGCCGCGACGATGCCAATCCCATTGGGACGCGCCGAAGACCCGGCGACGGATCGTCCATGAACCTGCCGAGCGTTTCGATTTCACCTGTGGGCCCCAGGCCCCGCCCCGTCGGCGGGGTGTCGACGGGCTCGTCGCTTTCGACTGCAAGGAGTCCGAATGTCATTTTCGACCCGATCGTTGGGGCTCGCAGCGCTTATTGCACTGCTTGCCGCGCAGGCCGCGTGGCCCCAGGGCAAGGGAAGGCCGGCACCTGAGGACCAGACCGGTCTCAACGTTGGCGCCAAGGCGCCGGGGTTCACCCTCAAGGACCAGGAGGGCAAGGAGCGCTCGCTCGACGAGCTTCTGCGCAAGGGTAAGGTCGCCCTCGTGTTCTACCGCTCGGCCGATTGGTGACCCTTCTGCCGCACGCAACTGGTCCAGTTGCAACGCGACCTGAAGACGATCGAGAAGGCCGGGGTGCAGGTCGTCGGCATCAGCTATGACGATACGAGGGTTCTGAAAGCCTTCTCCGACCGCATGAAGATCACCTTTCCGCTCCTCGCCGATCCCGCGAGCAAGACGATCGACGCCTACCACATTCGTAACGAGGCCGCTAAAGGCAAGATGGAGGGCGTCCCCAATCCGGGTACGTTCGTCATCGACCAAACGGGCGTGATCCGCGCGAAGCTCTTCCTGGAAGGGTATCGCGACCGCCACACGACCCAGGCACTGATTGACGCGGCGCAGGCCGTGAAGTGAGCTCACGTGCAGCCGCGGTCGCGCGCTCTCGGTCTCGGAACGCACGGAGATCGCGATCAGGACGATTGCAAAGTCGCATCGCGAGGGTCTTGCGCACGTTGGGTGGCACGCCCGGAGTCTTCAACGGGCGTGCTCGGCCCCGCTCTCGAGGTGCGCCACGCCCGTCAAAGACTCCGGGCGTTCCACCCAGATCGGTCCTCAGTCGACTTTGCAATCGTCCCGAGATCGCGATCGTTCTGATGGTGCGACCGTGGCAATTGGGCTAAGATCCTGGAGTGTTGCGGGGCTGAAGCGGCGATCGGCCGGGCCCCCCGCGCGAGCCGCTCGAGGATTCACCATGGAAACAACTGGCCGCACTGGGCCGAGTCCCCGTCCTTTCCACTTGTTCGGTCGTTTCGGTGCCGTGGCCGCCACGTGGGCAGCGCTCGTCCTGGCCGCCGGTGCCGGCGAGAAGGACAGAGACCGAGCCGGCGGTAAGCCCGCCGCGCTGGTGCTGTTCGACGGCAAGGGGCTCGAGGGCTGGAAAAAGACCGACTTCGCCAACCCGGGCGACGTGAAGGTCGAGGACGGTGCGATCGTGTTGTCCACCGGCCGGGCGATGACGGGAATCACGAGCACCCGCGCCGACCTGCCGCGGAAGGACTACGAGCTGAACTACGAAGCCCAGCGCCTCAGCGGTCGCGACTTCTTCGCCGCCGCGACGTTTCCTGTGGGCGACTCGTATCTGACGTTCGTCAACGGCGGCTGGGGCGGCAGCGTGACCGGGCTGTCGAGCCTCGACGGGGCCGACGCGTCGGAGAACGAGACCAGCCGGTTCGTGAAGTATGAGGACAAGACCTGGTACAAGTTCCGCGTGCGCGTGACCGGCACGACCGTCCGGTGCTGGGTCGACGATAAGGAAGTGGCCGCCGTGAACTACCAGGACCGCAAGGTCGGCACCCGCATCGAGAGCCGTTCGTGCCAGCCGCTCGGGTTCGCCACCTGGGATACCGGCGGCGCCTTGCGCAAGATCGAGGTTCGTCGGCTCACGCCGGCGGAGGTTGCGTCGAACCATAAACCCCAGGAGTGACGC
>JARLIH010000298.1 GCA_031291845.1 Isosphaeraceae bacterium
CAACAGCATCAAGCTCTGGCCGAGGCTCGCGTCGGTCACGCGCTCACACTCGCACGAGGTATCGCGCTTGGGGCGGCCGAAGGTGTCGAGGAAGGAGGAGATCACGCTCTCGTCGGGCAGCTCGATCGCGCGGGTGCCGGCGGGCAGGCCGCCGAACGGGGTCGGCACGCCGGTAACCTCGGCGATCGCGTCGAGCAGGACCTCCGCGCCCATCCGCTTGGGATAGTGCCGGGCGAAGCTCTGCTTGTCCTTCGCGTTGTACTCGTTCGGCACGCTCGAGAGGCCGTACGTCCGGCTCGCGCAGACCGTCCGGATCAGGTGCTTGAGGTCGTAGCCGCTCTTCACGAAGTCCGCCGAGAGCGAGTCGAGCAGCTCGGGGTTCGCGGGCGGGTTCGTCAGCCGCAGGTCGTCGAGCGGCTCGGCGATGCCTCGGCCGAAGAAGTGCGCCCAGTAGCGGTTCACGACGGCCTTGGCGAAGAACGGGTTCTTGGGGTCGGCCATCCAATCGACCAGCTTCTGCCGCGGGTCGGTCGTGGCGGCCACCGTGACGACGTCGCCGCCGAGCCCCTTGGGCGTCATGACCTGGCCGGTCTTCGGGTGCGATACCGCCCCCGTGCGTGCGGTGAAGATCACCTCGTCGTCGCGCCCGGCGCGCTGGGCCTGGGTGGAGGGCTTACGGCCGACCCGGGCGAAGAACGCGGCGAAGCCGTAATAGTCGTCCTGGCTCCACTTCTCGAACGGATGGTGGTGGCACTTCGCGCACTGGAGCCGCATGCCGAGGAAGACCTGCGCGGTGTCGTCGACAAACGCGTCCGTCGCCCGGATCCGGCGGTACCACTGCACCGGCGGGGCCGTCTGGGGCGTGCCGCTCGCGGCGAGGATTGACCGCACGAACTTGTCATAAGGCACGTTGCGCGCGAGGCTCTCGCGGATCCAGTCGTAGAAGCTGAACGTCCCGCGCTGGTACATCGCGTTGCCTTCGCGCTTGTTGCGCAGGACGTCGGCCCACTTCACGGCGAAGAACGAGGCGTACTCGGGCCGCTCGAGCAGACCATCGACCAGCTTCTCGCGCTTCTTCGGGTCGGGGTCGGCAACGAATGTCTTCACTTCCTCGGGCTTCGGCAGCGTCCCAAGCACATCCAGCGAAACGCGACGGATGAACTCCGCGTCGGTGCAGAGCTCCGACGGCACGATTCCGAGCGCTTTCCACTGCTTGAGCGTGGCCGCGTCGACCAGGTTATCCGTCGGGAACTCGGGGTACGCTGCGATCGGCAGCCCGAGCGGCACCGTCGCCCGGAAGACCGCGACCTGCCCCTGGTAGCGGGCCATGATCGCGGCCTGTCCCGAGAGCGTCCGGGTCTCGACGAGCCCCCCGTCGGCGACCGCCGCGACCTCGGGGTCGTTCGACTGGTACTGCGCCCAGCGCGTGACGTCTTCCTTGCTGCCGTCGGTGTAATGGGCCGTGACGACGACCTGCTGCGACGTCCCGCGAGCCAGCACGCGCGTATTCGGATAAACCTCGATCCGCGCGACCGTGGGATCCGTCGCCTTGCCAAGCGGCATGCCGGCGGCAATCCAGCGCGCGATCAGCCGGTACTCGTGCGAGGCCGGCTCGAGCCTGCGCCCGCCCCCGTGCGGCATCTTGGCCGTTCCCTTGAGGAGCAAGAGGCTCTGATCGGGCGCGGCGGGAAAGAGCCGGCGGCCCCGTCCTTCGCGGACGAGCGTCTCGTAGTCGAGCGACGGCTCAAAACCAAGCAAGCTCAGGCGAAATCCGTTCTGGCCGCTCGCCTTACCGTGGCAGCCACCCGAGTTGCAGCCGAGCTTCGTGAAAATCGGCACGACCTGGTTCGCAAAGTGGACCGGCAGTCCCGCGGCGAACTCCTTCACCGAAACCGGGACCTTCGCCTCCTGGCTCCCCACACGCACCGTGACGACCGCCTGCCCATCCCCCTGCGCGGTAACCGTGCCGGAGGCATCCACGGTGACGACCTTCGGGTCCGAGCTCGCGAAGCTTGCCTTGGTCGTCAGGTCGAGCGGCTTACCGACACCGGCAAGGCCCTCGACCGCGAGCTGCTGGACCGAGTCCGGCCCGCGCAACGCGACCTCGACCGGCACCGTCTTGAGGACACCCGCCACGACGTTGGAAGGGATTTCTTTCGCGGTATCCGCCAGGCCTGCGTTCCCGGCCGCGAGCAACACTCCCAATCCCACAAGGAACCAAGGCGTTCCGTGTCGATGCATCGTCCCTTCTCCCGTCGGGTGGGCCCGGTGCCTGGCCACGACGCCAGCCCCCGCCTGATCATTCCGAAACCCCGTATGCAAGGTTGGCACGTCGTAGTTTAACACCGGCCGTGTGGTGGCTCAACGTATTTGTTGAACCTTTTTTTGACGTAGCGACGAATTGCGGTCGCGCGCTCATTCGCCCAGAAGGTCCGCGACCGCCCGCTCGAAATTGGAACGGCGTGACGAATCAAATCCGGCATCAAGATTGCTTGCAGAAGTTCAAGACTTGCTCTTGTCGTTGCTTCCCTTCCCCCCAAGAGGAGATACCGAGTCATGATTCGCTGGGCGATCGGCTTCGCCATCCTTGCCTTGATCGCGGCACTGCTGGGTTTCGGCGGCCTCGCCGGAGACTTCGGCTACATCGCGAAGGTCCTGGTGTTCGTTTTCCTGGTGCTTTTCATCGTCTCGGCGATCGTCGGACGTGGGCGGGCCGGACCGCTCGTCTAGAAACAACGGCCCGAGCTGTCGAGACCCAGTCCGCCCCAATGTTCGCGGCCAATTTTTCCACACAAACTGTGGCCGCGACTTTCCGCCGGTTGCGTCTATCGATAAGTTGCCCCCCGCTCGAGTTCGGTCTGGTTTCGGGACCGCACTTCCTGCCCTCAGCGGAGCGAGGGGCGTTGCCGGCCCCCCTCCGGTGAGACGTTCAGTCCATGTTACTTTCGAAGACGGCAACGCGGCGCTCGATCCTGTTCGCAGGCCTCGCGGCGATAGTCGTGGGTGGCGAAGTCCTCTACACCCGGCGCAAAGAACGGTACCTGCGCCTCGCGCGACACCACCGCCATCGAGCCGCCCCGCTGGACGGGCAGTCCGGGCCGGAGGCCGCACTCCGGTGCCATCACCTGAAGCGGGCGCGGCAGTATGAGCGCGCCGCCTGCCGCCCTTGGGTGCGCGTGACGCCATAGTCGTGTGTCAATGGTTGTCGCGCGGCTTGGCTCCATCACGAATCGGTAGGGATGGTTTTCAAACCCACACCTACGGCAACGCGACTTGGCCATACCACGAATCAGGCGATCTGAGACGCCGAACACCGGCTTCCCGTCATTCGGCCGTTTCGAGCGTCACGGCCATCACGATCGGGGCGGTCTGGTCACGCCCCTTCACCAGTTCGATGCGCTCGATCAGCTCGGGCCGTTTCGGTTGCACGCTGAGGAACCGGACTTGTTGCCCGCGCAGGTGGAACGCGAGCTTTGACCCGGCAACGTCAACGGGGCGAATGTAGTCGGCGAACTCCACGCCGTTCCTGAGCGGATGGTCCTCGGTCTTGCCGTCGGCGTAGTGGAGCCGGACGATCAGCGAGACCGTCCCTTCGTCACTGGCGGGATAACCCCAGCCGCTCACACCGCTGAGCAAGTGGATCGCCTTCACCGGCGCGTGGCAGGGCAGGCTGACCGACCGCGGCATGCGCGGAGGGATCGCGCCGTTGGGGCTGTACAGCAGCACCACATTTGGCACGCGGTCGCCGCGCGGGTCGACCAACTGGAACGGGACCCCGTCGAAGGTCTTCGGTTTCCAGTCGGGGAAGACCAAGCGCTCGACGTCGCTGTCCTCGCTGTAGAACATGCCGCGGGTGCTGACGGCGGTGGCGACCTTCGACAGGTCGAGCGGCACGTACTTCCCGCGCTGGGTGAGGAACTCGAGCACGTTGGCAATGTCGGCCGGGGGGACCTGCTTCTCGAACCCCTCGGGCATCAGCGACTTGGGGGAGGCCACCAGCTCTTCGATGTCGTCGCGCTGGACGACGTGCGGCTTTCCCTCTGCGTCCCCCAGCTCGATCGCGGTCTTGCTCTCGCCGGTGAGCACGCCGGTCAGGACGATGCCGTCCTTCGTGGCGACGCTGTACTGCTTGAAATTCCCTTCAACGCTCCGGCTCGGGTCGAGGATGTGGACCAGCAGCTCCTCCTTGGGATGCACGGCCATTCCCGTCAGGTCGGGGCCGACCTTGCCTCCTTCGCCGCCGTGCGTATGGCACTTGGCGCATTGCTCCTTGAAGACAACCTTGCCCCGCGCGGCGTCGGCCTTGCGGAGCACGACCGGCGCGAGCTCGTCGATCACCTTCTGGCGGTCGGCGTTGGGCAAGCCTCCCCCCTTGGCCAGGAGCTCGCGGGCACGTCGGCGCAGCGCGTCGTCGGGATGGACCGCGAGGGCCTGCTTCTGGTCGAGGCTCAGGTCGGACACGGACACGCTTCCCTGGGTCAGGCCGTCGAGCAGGGCCGACGTCGCTTTCGGACGCTGGAGCAGAACGCGGACCGCCGCGGCCTTGGCCGACGGTGTAAGGCTCGGCAAGCGCTTGACCAGGTCCGTGCCGACGGCCTCCGACTCGCTCGCTCCGAGCACCTCGATCAGGCCGGCGGCCAGGCCCGGCGCGGTGCGCGCCGAGACCTGTTCGAGCACCGCCGCCACGGCCTGCGGGTCGGCCGGACGGAAGCCGATCAACTGGCGCGCGGACTCCACGCGCTGGGCTTCGCTCTGCTTGGCATCCCCAACGGCGGCGAAGAGGGACTCGCTGATCTCCCGCCCATATTGCTCGAGGTTCTTGCTGCCCAGCGCCGATGCGAGCCGGACGACCGTCCCCCGCGTGCCGGCCGGAAGCGACTTCAGGAGCGTCGCGAGCGCTTTCTCGCCCCGGTCGTCGAGGCGGGCCGGCCGGCCTTTCGGCCAGCCCTTGGCCAGCCCTTCGACGGCCGCCTCGGCCACGGTCGCGTTGCCACCGGCCAGTGCCGCCAGCAATTGGCTCGTGGTCTCGGAGGGACCGCCCCGCGCGTAATGCTCGGCGACGATCGCGACGATCGACCGCTCGCGGCCCGACACGGTCTGGGCGCTCGCGAGCGTCTCGAGGAAACCGGCCGCATTGGCCGCCGCAGCGCTCGTCACGGCCTCTGGGATCCAGCGATCCGAGAGATTCACGGGCTGCCGCAGAGCCGCGGCCACCGCCGGGCCTGTTGGGCCGGACGGAGGAAGCTCGGCCAGCGCGAGGAGCGTGGCGAGCCGCACCTGGGCATCGGCGTCATCGAGCAGGTCCGACTTCAAAACGAGGGCGACCGTTGCCGCCGTGCGCGGCAGAACCTTCACGGCATTTTGCCGCACGCCGGCCGAACGGTGCTTGAGGGCCGCCGTCGCGGCGGCGACTGCTTCGGCGTTCGAGCCGTCGAGCGCGCCCAGGCCTTGCAGCGTCCAGAGCGCGTGAATGGCCGCCGCGTTCAGGTCGATCGCATCGGCGCTGGGTTCGCGGACCAGGGCGACCAAGGCCGGGACCACGTCCTTTTCGCCCCGCTCCACGAGCAGGCGTTGGGCGTGGAGCCGCCAGAGCATGTTGTCGTTTTTCAGCATGGCGACCAGCGTCGCCGGCGCAGCGCCTGCGAGCGTGAGGGGCTGCGACGGTTTCGCCCCCTTGAAGACGAGCCGATAGATCCGCGCGTGCCGCTTGTCGCGCAGGTCGGTCTCGTACGCCCCCCCTTTGCCGGTCTTGAAGCCGACGGGCGTGGGGTTGTGCTGCACGATGTAGTTGTACCAGTCGATCATCCAGACGTGGCCGTCGGGACCGACCTCGGCCATCGTCGGCGCGCACCACTCGTCGTCGCTGGCGAAGAGGTTGAACGGGTTCGTCGAATGGAAGTCCGACCCGTCGGGCGCGAGCACGAACGTGCCCACGAGGTGACCGGTCGGCTCGGCGACGAACGCGGTCCGGTTCCAGTACGGCTCGGGATAGGTCCTGGCGGTGTAGAGCGCGTGCCCCGCGCCGGCGGTGTAGCCGCCGTGATGGTCGACCTGGCGGACCTTGTCCGTGATCGCGTGGAACAGGTGCGTGTCGGCGATGGTTCCCAGGGTCGAGGCGGACCAGCCCCGGACCGACTCGTAGTAGCGGTTCGGGATCGGCATGTACACGCTCGGGTTGCGATTGGCCGTCGAGCCGAAGAGGATCCCCTCCTCGCTGAAACCGACGCCCCACGAGTTGTTGTTCGTGCTGCGCACGAACTCGAACTTCGACCCGTCCGGCCGGAACCGATAAAACCCCTGGCCGAAGCGCAGGTCCTCACCCCCGACCGTGCCCCGGAAGCCCGAATAGCCCACGATGCCCCAGAGCCAGTTATCCAGTCCGTAGCGCAAGTTGCTCGGGCCGGCGTGCGTGTCCCCCGTGCCCCAGCCGCTGAACAGCACTCGCTTCTCATCCGCTTTGCCGTCGCCGTCGTTGTCCCGCAGGAAGAGCGTGTGGGGCGCCTGCTGGACCACGATCCCGCCCCTGGAAAACGCGATGCTCGTCGGGATGCTCAGGTTGTCGGCGAACACCGTGAACCTGTCGGCCACGCCGTCGCCGTCCGTGTCTTCGAGCACCTTGATGCGGTCGCGCCCCTGTCCCTCGGGCTTCAGCTCGTTCGGGTAGTCGAGCGTCTCGGCGATCCAGAGCCGCCCGCGCTCGTCCCAGTTCATGCAGAGGGGCTTGCCGATCTGGGGCTCGGCCGCGAAGAGACGGACCTCGAACCCCTCGGGAACGACCGTGTGCTTCATCGACTCGGCCGGGTCGACCGGGAGCTGCATCTTGTTCCACGACCCGTCGCCCTTGCCCCGGGCGTCCGGCGGATAGAACGCGATCTTGGCCGGCACGTACTCGAACGGTTTGACGTCGGTGCGCTTGGCCGTCATCTTGGGAACCGGGAAGGCCCCAAGGTCGGCGAAGGCCCCCGCCTGGCCCGGGTCGCCGCCCGAGGCCCAGCGGATCCCGCGTTCCAGCAGGTTGTGGAAACCGGGGTTCCCCCAGGTGCGCTCGTCGTGTCCCCAGGCCGTGTAAAAAACGCGTCCCTTGCCATGCGTGCGGACCCACGTCCAGGGCTCCCTCCCCTGCTCGTCCTGGCGGTACGAGAGCACGACGCGGTCTTTCGTGTTGTGCTTGCGGTGGACGTAGGTCTCGTCCCAGCTCGAGAAGCCCGCGTAGTCCTTCATCACGGGGTGCTCGGGCTCGGCGACGATTTCGCGAACGGTCCCCGTGCCGTGATGGTCGAACTGTGCTCCGATGAGCGCGACGACTTCCGGAGCATTGCGGAAGCAATAGGAAGCACAGTGGAGCGGGACAAATCCCTTGCCCCCCGCGACGTAATCGAGCAACGCGCGCTCCTCGGACGGCTCGATCGCGTCAATATTTGCGTAGAGGATCAGCGCGTCGTAGGAACCGAGGTTCACCGGGTTGAGGTCTTTGGCGTTCTCGGTATACGTCGCGTCGATTCCGCGCGCCTTCAGGACCGGTTCGATCTGCCGGAACCGTGCGGCGGGCTGATGATGGCCCTTGTCGCCGAGGAAGAGGACCTTGACCCGCTCGGGCGCCGCGGCGACTTCGGTCGCAAGCGAGAGCGAGAGCACCGCGGCAAGGACAGTCGGTACGTTCCACGATCCTCTCATCGAGGTGCCCCCTCTGGCGATGTTTCGGACGGTGTGGGTCTGAACGTATTGTTATAACCGACCGGCCGCAGAGGTTTCGAGACGCGCGCGATCGACCGCCCGCATTCGCAGGGTGCATGAAATGCACCGGTGTGTTCCACGCACCCTACGAATCAACGGTCTCCGTCCGATTGAACCCTCATCTCTCTACACCTGCGAAGGCATCTCGAACCGCGATGAGTACTCGCGCGAGAGCAGCTTATCCGCCTCGGCGTCGTTGACGAACGCCTCGCGGGCGCCGTCGAACGTGAGCTTCCGGCCGACGCGGTAGGCGATGTTGCCGAGGTGGCAGAGCCGCGTGCTCAAATGGCCGATTTCAATGTCGGCGTTCGGCTTGTTGCGCGAGTGGACGCAGTCGAGGAAGTTCTGCACGTGCGCTTCCTGGCCGCCGGAGGACTGCCCCTCGGCCTTCTCGCCGTCCTCGACGTGCCATCCCTTTTGATCGACGATGAGCGTCCCCTTATCGCCGTAGAAGGCGATGCCGAAGCCGCTCCCCTCGTTGCCGTGCTTCGACCACATGCGGTGTTCCCACACCATGCAGGCGTTCGGAAACTCCCAGGTCACGACCTGCGTGTCGGGGACTTCCTGGTCGTCGTCGAAGACGTACTTCCCGCCACCGGACGACACCCGCAACGGCGCCTCCACCCCGAGGCCCCAGCGCGCGACGTCAAGGCCGTGGATGCCGTTATTGCCGAGCTCGCCGGTGCCCCAGTTCCAGAACCAGTGCCAGTTGTAGTGGAAGCGGTTCGGATAGAAGGGGCGGTCGAGGGCGGGGCCTTGCCACATCGCGTAGTCGACCCCCTTGGGGACTTCGCCGGGCTGGCCGTGTCCGATGGGCTTGCGCTGCTGGTGGATCCACGCGCGGGCCATGCCGACCTTGCCGAGTGCGCCGGACTGGACGTGCTCGACGGCCTCCTTGACGTGCGGCATGCTGCGCCGCTGGGTGCCGAGCTGGACGACGCGGTTGTACTTGCGCGCTGCCTCGACCATCCGCCGCCCCTCGACGACGTTATGGCTGGCGGGCTTTTCGGTGTAGACATCCTTCCCCGCCTGGCACGCCATCACCGCGAGGAGCGCGTGCCAGTGGTCGGGCGTGGCGATGACGACGGCGTCGATCGACTTGTCGTCGAGCAACCGGCGGAAGTCCTTCTCGGTGCGCGGGGCCTTCCCGCCGATGTCTTCGACCGACTTCACCGGGTTGGCAAACAGCGAGTCGTCGATGTCGCACAAGGCGACGACCTCGGCCCCCTTGTTGCGGGCGAACTCCTTCACCAGGTCGTGCCCGCGGCTCTTGATGCCGATGACGCCCACTCGCACGCGGTCCGACGCCGCGGCCCGCGCCAGCCGCCCCGACACCGCCAGCAGTCCCGCCGCCCCCAGAAACGTCCGCCGATTCGTCGCCGTCATTCCGTCCCCCTTCTCCGATGCACGCCGCCACCCCGATTCATTCCGAGGGTAGTCGCCCGCGCAGGGCAGAGCAAGACGCCACACCGGGAACGAAGCCGAGTGAAAGGTGCCGAGCCGCAGCGCGGAGATCGGGGAGGGGCCGACGCGTTTCCGGCAACGCGGTGTTGAATCGACTGAAACCGTTACGCCGCACGGGCGAACCGCGATCGACCGGAGCCGGCCGATTCCCCGGCCGCCGGTCCCACGATCCCCCCGAACCTGGCTCCCCACAAGGATCGTTCGATCGCTGGTGTCAAAAAAAACCGCCCGCGCTCGACTCGCCACTAGAATAAAGGCGTAATACAGGCGTCGTATACTCCGGACCCTTTTCCCTCTTGAGGCCGCAGGCATGCGTCGATCGAAGTCCCGGATACGAGTCCTCTTGAGCCTTGCCACGGCGATTGCCGTAGCCTGGGCAATCTGGCCAAACCGCGGCGCATCTGCCGACGACCGGGACGGTTCCCGACAACCCGCGACGAACCAGGCACAAGTCCGGACGGTGGCGCTCCGTCAGGCGCCCCACTTCAACCTCGAAGGGGGGACGGCCTGGATCAACACCGCGCCGCTACGGATGGAAGACCTGCGCGGCAAGATCGTGCTGCTCGACTTCTGGACGTACTGCTGCATTAACTGCCACCACATTCTGCCCGCCCTGGCGAAGCTCGAGCAGAAGTACCCGAACGACCTGGTCGTGATCGGCGTGCACACCCCGAAGTTTTTCGCTGAGCGCGACACCGAAAACCTGCGCAGGAAGGTCCGGGAATATCAGATCAAGCACCCGGTCATCAACGATGCCGAGCAGAAGATCTGGGACCGTTTTGGGGTGAATAGCTGGCCGACGCTCATCGTGCTGGGTCCGCACGGCGAGCCGCTTGCGAAGCAGTCGGGCGAGGTCCCCTTCGAGGCGCTCGACGAGTTCGTCGGCAAGCAGGTCCGGCGGTTCAAGGCCAAGAACGAGATCAACGAGACGCCGGTCAAGTTCGAGGCCGAGATCGACAAGCCCGACAGCTCCCCGCTGCTGTTCCCGGGCAAGGTGCTGGCAGACGCGACGGGGAAGCGGCTCTTCATTGCGGATACCGGACACAGCCGGATCGTCGTGGCCGACCTCGACGGTAAGGTGCAGCAGGTCTACGGCGACGGCACGGCGGCCCTGAAGGACGGTCCGGCCGACAAGGCGCAGTTCAACCGGCCGCAGGGGATGTGCCTCGTGGAGAACACACTCTACGTGGCCGATACCGAGAACCACGCGATCCGCGCCATCGACCTCAAGGCGAAGGACGTCAAGACCGTCGCCGGGACGGGGCACCAGACCTACAAGTACGACTCCCATGGCGCGGGGACCAAGACCGCGTTGACGAGCCCCTGGGACGTCGTCCTGATCCCCGGCACGAAGCACCTGCTCATCGCGATGGCGGGGCACCACCAGATCTGGCGGTACGACATCGAGTCGGGGGTCGTCGGCGTGTGGGCCGGCACCGGCCGCGAGGACATCATCGATGGACCGCTCCACGAGGCCGCGTTCGCCCAACCGAGCGGATTGGCGACGGACGGAACGTCGCTCTTCGTCGCCGATTCGGAAGGGTCGGCGGTCCGCGTGATCGGGCTGAAGTCGGGCCGCGTCCTGACGCTTGCCGGCACGCACGACCTGCCGAACGGGCAGAGCCTCTTCGCCTTCGGCGACACCGACGGCGTGGCCGACGAGGCCCGGCTCCAGCACTGCCTCGGCGTGGCCTTCGGCGACGGCAAGGTTTATGTCGCCGACACCTACAACAACAAAATCAAGGTCATCTCGCTTCGCACGCAGGACGTTAAGACCCTGGCCGGAGACAAGAAGGCCGGCGAGTCCGACGACCCGCCCCACTTCTACCAGCCCGGCGGACTCAGTCTGGCCGGCTCAACGCTGTACGTCGCGGATACGAACAACTTCCTGATCCGCGCGATCGACCTTAAAACCGACGCCGTACGCACGCTGGCCCTCAGCGGGCTCAACCCGCCCGTCCAGCCCAAGGCCGTGCCAAGCTTTGCGCACGCGTTGCTTACGCCCGCACCAAAAGTCAAGGTCGTCCCCGGCAAGAGCGTCACGCTCAACGTGAAGCTGCCGCTGGCCGAGAAGACCAAGATCAACGCCGACGCGCCGTCGATGCCCTACGTGATCGACGCAAACGGCACCAACGGACTCGTGGCGAGTGACCTCGCCACCACGGTCCACAAAGTCGAACCGCCCACGGACAAGTTTTCGGTCACCGTCCCGCTGACCAAGGAACCGACGGCGGGCGACTCGCTCGAAGTGAAGCTCTCGGTCCAAGCGTTCGTCTGCGACACGGGCTCGAACCTGTGCCAGATCAAGAACTACGTCTGGACGGTGCCGATCACCTTCGCGGACGACGGGGACAAGAGCGTCACGCTCACCGCCAAGACGCACTGAACGAAGCTGACGGACTAACCGCCAAGGCGCCAAGGTAAGACGAGAGAAAGAGAGAAGAACAGAGAAGAGAAGCCGGACAAGCAAGAAAAGCATTTCCCTACTTGCTTGCTCCTTGTTTCTCTTCTCCATTCCTCTCTTGTGTTCTTCTCTCTTCTTACCTTGGCGTTCTTGGCGTTTTGGCGGTTAGTCTTCCTTCAGCCGCAGGCCGATCGGCAACGCATCGCCGAGCGCCTGTTCTTGCTGGGCCGCCTCGATCTCGTGGTACTCGCGCACCGGGCGCGTCATTGCGACATCGGCGCCGAGAGTTTCGAGGCGGGAGAGGACGCGCGCGCGGAGCCCTTCGT
Organism: Isosphaeraceae bacterium; assembly: GCA_031291845.1. Lineage (GTDB taxonomy): Bacteria > Planctomycetota > Planctomycetia > Isosphaerales > Isosphaeraceae > DAIDJG01. The sequence continues at coordinate 11,929 of JARLIH010000298.1, forward strand.
CGATGTCGCGGGCGCGGTCGCCCGAGACGCGGGCGAGCTGGGCCAGCGCGAAGATGACGTCGGCCGTTTCCCGTCCCGGTGCGAACGGGCGGTCAACGAGGGCGGTCAGCCACTGCTCGACCGTCTCCCGCGCGACCACTGTGTTGGCCGGCCCGTAGAGCGGCACGCGCGCGCCCAGCCGGCCGAGGCACCAGAGCGCATGGCCCGGCGCGTTCGGGCGCCCCAGGTCCTTGACGAGCGCGTCGCCCAGCGCGGCCTTCACGTCGGCACCGAGCCGCTCCAGGCTCGCCGCGCAGCGCCACATCTCGGCCAGCTCGTGAGGTTCCGGCTTGTTGCGGACCTGTTTCTTTGCCGCACCACTCCCCTTCGGCGGCAGCACGAACGGCGCGAGCCGGCGATAGATCTCGTCGTGGTGCGCACGGTTGAGCCCGGCCGTCACGCGCCGCCACAGGATCCACCACTCGGCCCAGCATTGCAGGTCCTTCGTGTGCCGCACCCCCTGGTGGAACACGGGCCAGAGGGCCTTGATCCGTGCCTCGTCGAGCGGGAATCCGATGCCCGGGCGCAGGCAGAACCCGGCGAGGTTGAACCAGCGTGACTCGTGGCGCGGGCTTTTGTTGCGTTGCTCGGCCAGGTCGCGCAACGGCTCCCAGAGCGCCCGCAGGGCCGACGGGGGCCACTGGTCGCGGGGGGCGTCGATCGCGTCCTCCAGGCGCTTGATGAGACGCGCGGGCCCCTGGTCCTCCGGCGGCGTGACCGGGCCGAACGCGACGCGGACCGCCTCGATTGCGGCGTCGAGCTCCGACTGCTCGATGATGACGTGCTCCTTGTCCGCGTCACCGATCCCCAGCGGAATCCGCGGCGGTGGGCTGCCGCCGGGCCCTCGCAGTTGGATCTGCAAGCGCCAGCGGCGGTCGTCGCTGAGCGACTGGCACCAGAGCTCGATCGTGCCGACCTCCGTGACCCGCGCGGCAAGGCGCACGGGGACGCGTTCGGCCTTCGCCTTGCGGCCCACGCGCATCAGGGTCTGGAGCGGCGGGAGCGAGAGGATCGAGTTGGGGTCGGACGGCACGAGGTCGCCGGGCTTGTCGTCGGGCCGGACCGAGCTGCTCGCGAGCGGAAAGCTGACCGGCTGGCCCATCAGGAGATCGAAGTCGCGCTGGTCGAGGGCGATCTCGTCCCCTTCCTGGGCGTCGCGGGGGACGACGCAGAGCCAGGGGCGGTCGGTGTTCTCGGCCTGGAAGCCGACGTAAAAGGAACGCGCGGTCCCCCCGCCGATCCGGATCCCCCCGCCGCGCCGGACGACGCCGTAATACGCCGCGCCGTGGGCCACGGCCAGGTCGAGCGAGGCGTTCGTCAGGACCCGGGGCGCATACGGCGGCCCGGGATCGTCGGGGAACCACGACGCCACCACGTCCACCAGGCGCTGGCGGACGATCGTCGGGGTCATCGCGCCACCATTGAAGAGGATCGCATCGGGGCGCGCGGGCCGGTCGTCCGACGTGTGGCCCGCGGGCTCGATTGCCTCGGCCCGGTGCCGTCGGAGGAAATCGCTCAGATGGCGGGGGATGGCCGGGTCGGAAACGAACGGCAGCCCGAATTCCTGAAGGCCGATCTTCGCCCCTTTCGCGGGGACCTCGTCCCGGCCGACGCGCGGGAAGAAGCCGTCGAGCACGATCGCCAGGACCTCCTCGCGCGACAGCTCCGACTGGAGGCTCCCGCCGATGATCCGCGAGCCGCGCCCCGCGATCGTCACCGGCCAGCGCTCGGCCGGGGCGTCGTTCAACAGCTTTTCCTTGGCCGTCCGGCAGGCGAACCGCAAGGCGCTCCACTGCTCGGTGTCGAGCCGGGCGCCGCCGAGCTTCTTCTCGACGTGGTGCGCGAGGGCGAGGTCGATATTGTCGCCGCCGAGCATGAGGTGGTCGCCCACCGCGACGCGGCGGAAGCCGGGGCCGGTCGGGGTCTCGACCACGGTGATGAGGCTGAAGTCCGTCGTCCCGCCGCCGATATCGCAGACGAGGATCAGCTCCCCCGCGCGAACCTCGCGCTGCCACCCTTCCTGGTGGGAGACGATCCAGCAGTAGAACGCCGCCTGCGGCTCCTCCAGCAGCGTGATCCCTTCGAGCCCCGCGCGCTTCGCCGCGAGGATCGTCAGCTCGCGTGCGGCCTCGTCGAACGACGCAGGCACGGTGAGCACGACCTCCTGCCGCTCCAGGCGGAGTTCCTCCCGGTCCGTGGCGAACTGAAAGTTCCAGGCGTCCCGGATGTGCCGCAAGTAGTCGGCCGACGCCTCGACGGGCGACTCTTTCCGCGCGCGCGCGGGCGCGCCCCACGGGTGGTTGTCCGCCTCCGGTTGCTCCCCGG
>JARLIH010000299.1 GCA_031291845.1 Isosphaeraceae bacterium
CGCCACCGGCGGCTTCGCGCTCGGCAACTACAGCGGCGGCTGGCAATTCGCGGTGGGGGTGACAAGTCCGTCAACGTATGCGTTCCTGAAGGCCCCGGCCGCCGGCGCCTTCAATCCCGACGCCTACCGCGAATATGCCCTGCACCACAAGGGGAAAGCCGATCACGGCCGGACGCTGTTCCTCGACCTGAAGGGCCTGGCGTGCGTCAAGTGCCACACGGTCGGAAAAGAAGGAGGGACCGTTGGTCCCGAGCTTTCAAGCGTCGGCGCGAAGTATCCGCGTGACGAGATCATCAATTCCGTGCTCTACCCTTCGGCCCGCATCTTCTCGGGCTACGAGCCCGTGGTCGTGGCCCTGAGCGACGGACGGATCGTGACCGGAATCGTCAAGAATGAGACCCCGGAAACGATCGAGATCGAGGATGCCGAGGCGAAGCATCTCCGAGTGCCGAAGACGGACATCGACGAGCGCAAGAAGAGCGACGTGTCGCTGATGCCGAACGGTCTTGCAGAGGGGTTGAGCCCCCAGGACTTCGCGGACCTGGTGACGTACCTGGAAACCCTGAAGGAGCCCGCGCCACCGGCCAAACCGGGCGCGGGGCGATGAGTGCCGAGGAGGCCCCAAAGCGCCCCCGGCGCGAACGCAGTGCGCGCTATCCGGGGGCATCCCTAGAAGAGAGCCTCGGCTTTTGCGAGGCGATCGACCGACTGGGCCTCGATGAGCTGTCCGCGGAAGCGATCGCCGATGGGCTAGGGTACTCGAGCATCAAGACGAACACGTTCTCGGCCCGCCTGAGCGCCGCGAGGCAGTTTGGGCTCTTGAGCCTGGACGGCGGGGGCTACGGTTTGACGCCGCTGGCCCGCTCGCTACTCCACCCGAGCGATCCCGCCGACGTTCCCCGGCTGCGCCGCGAGGCGCTCTTGAAGCCTCCACTCTACGAGGAACTCGTCGATCGCCTGGGGGGCAAGCGCGTCCCCGAGGCTTCGATCCTGGGCAACATCCTGTACCACCATCACCAGATCACAGCGCGGGCAAAGCAGGCAGCGGCGGAGGTATTCCTCGAGTCGTCGCGCTTCGCCGGCGCGCTCGGCGCCGATGAGATCTTCCGCGCAGCGGGCGCTCCCCCGGCACCGCCTCCGGGTGCTCCGAGCCCGCCGGCACGTCCGGTGGAAGCGTCCCGGAGTAGGTCGGACGACGTGCGACTCGACCTTCGTCTCTGGGACGAAGACGAGGGCAAAGTCATCCGCGTCCGCGCCCCTCGGTCGATCACGGCTGCGAGTTTCGAGCGCTTCCTCCAGGCCTTCCGGCTGGTCGTCCGGGTCGACGACAGGTCGAGGCCGGGGAGCGGCGGTTGACGAGACCAGCGGCCGAGAATGCGCCCGCGCCTGGACGGGCCTCGCCCCTTGCCGTAGCATCTGGTGCGTCCGCGGCCCAGGCCGCCGCTTTCTTTGAGGTGCTTTGACGTGCGTCCGACCGCTGACATCAACGGTATCGAGCAACCCGCCCGCGTGACGCGCTGGGCTGTGACGACGTTCGTCGTACTGTTCGCGATGAACCTGCTCGACTACCTCGACCGCAACATCCTGATGTCGATGAAGCCCCAGATCGCGTCGCAGATCCGGATGACCGACGCGCAGTGGGGATTGTTGACGAGCTTCTTCCTGGTGAGCTACTCGCTCGTCAGCCCGGCCATGGGGTGGCTCGGCGACCGCTACCGGCGCGGGCGGCTGCTCGCCATCGGCGTTGGGCTCTGGAGCGTGGCGACCGTCGGCAGTGGGCTGGCCCAAAGCTATCACCAGCTCGCGCTCGCGCGTTCGCTCCTCGGGATCGGAGAGGCGACGTACGGTGTGATCGCGCCCACGATTCTTCTCGACCTCTTCTCACGCGAACAGCGCGCCCGCTTGATGTCGGGATTCTACCTCGCGATGCCGCTCGGGAGCGCGCTCGGGATGGGGCTGGGAGCGTATATCGCGAAGCACCACGGCTGGCACGTCGCCTTTTTCCTGGTCGGTGCGCCGGGCTTCGCGGCCGCCCTCCTGGCACTGTTCCTGCCTGAGCCCGTTCGCGGGGCGAGCGAGAAGGTCGATGTCGAACGCCTCGTGGAGCACGAGCGGGCCGGAGCAACGCGGGAAGATTATATCGACATGATGGTAAACTCCTCCTATACCTATTCGGTGTTCGGCATGGCCACCTACACGTTCGCCATCGGCGGGCTGCTGGTGTGGATACCGAACTACCTGTTCGAGACTCGCGGAATCGAACAGTCGCGCGCGGGCATGATGCTCGGTCTCGTGACGCTCGTGGCGGCGATTCTCGGGATGTCGGTCGGCGGCTGGGTGGCCGACAGGCTAGCTCTCAAGAAGCCCGAGGCGCTTTTTTTCGTGCCCGGCGTCGCGATGCTCGGGTCGATTCCGTTCGTGGTACTGGGGCTGCTGGCGACGTCCGAGCCGTTGATCTATGCGGCGATCTTCGCCGCCGAGACGTTGATGTTCATCAACACGGGCCCTTGCAACGCCATCATCGCCAACGTTGTCCAGCCGAACCTGCGGGCCGCAGCCTACGCGATCGCGATCTTCGGGATCCACTTCCTGGGCGACATCTGGTCGCCCTACCTGATCGGTAAGGCTGCCGACTGGTTCGGCGACCCGTTGATGATGCAGAGCTCGGTCGGACTGGTCCTCGCACGCATCGGCGCGACGCCCACGCAGGTCTCCGGCCACGCCCCTCAGAACCTGGTGGCCGGGCTGCTCTGCGTCGTCCCGGCGCTCTTGCTTTCGTCCATTGTTCTCTTGTCCGGTGTCCGCCACCTCCCCAGGGAGATGGCGCTGATGCAGGCGAAATTGAAGGCCGCTCCGCACCACAAGGTTTGAAAGGAGAGACTGATGTCTGCACCCATTCGCGTCGCCGTTACCGGAGCGGGAGGCCAGATCGGCTACGCCCTGATCTTCCGAATCGCGTCGGGGGCCGTGTTCGGACCGAACCAGCCGGTTTCACTCCGCCTTCTGGAGATCACCCCCGCGCTTCCGGCTTTGACGGGAACGCTGATGGAGCTCGAGGACTGCGCCTTCCCGCTCCTCGCCGACGTCAAGGCGACCGATCAGGCCGAAGTCGCGTTCGAGGGGGCTGACTGGGTGATCCTCGTCGGAGGCTTACCGCGCAAGGACGGCATGACCCGCGCTGACCTGATCCGGGCGAACGGCCCGATCTTCACGGGTCAGGGCAAGGCGATCAACGAAGCCGCCGGTCCCGACGTGCGGGTCCTGACCGTTGCGAACCCGTGCAACACCAACTGCTTGATCGCCCGCTCGCACGCGCCTAAGGTTCCGGCGGAACGCTGGTTTGCCATGACACGCCTCGACCAGAACCGCGCCACCGGACAGCTCGCGCAGAAGGCGGGCGTCCCCGTCGCGTCGGTCTCGCGCGTGACCATCTGGGGCAACCACAGCGACACCCAGTACCCCGACTACAAGAACGCGCTGATCGAGGGCCGCCCGGCGACGGAGGCGATTGCCGACCACACGTGGTTGTCCGAGACATTTATTCCGTTGGTCGCCAAGCGCGGGGCCGCGGTGATCAAGGCACGCGGCGCCTCGTCGGCCGCGTCGGCCGCGAACGCGGCGATCGACAGCGTGCGGTCCGCCGTCACGCCGGCGAGCGACGACTGGTTCAGTGCCGGCGTTGTGTCCGACGGTAGCTACGGAATCCCGAGCGGCCTGATTTACAGCTTCCCGCTTCGTACGCAAGATGGCAAGAAATGGTCGGTCGTCCCGGGGCTGGCGATCGATGACGATGCTCGAAAACGGCTCGACGCCTCGGCGGCCGAGCTGGTCGCCGAGCGGGACGCGGTCAAGGATCTGCTCGGCCCCGGCGCCTGATCCAAGAGGGAACGCCGAGGCTGGGCCGCTGAAAAGCTGGGCTTGTAGCGGCGCTGGAGCGGCGTCGCCGGACAGATGCTTGTTGCGCCTCGGGCGCTCTTCCCACCTTTCCCCTTGCGGGAGAGGTCTGCCGCGTAGCGGCTCGGTGAGGGGCGTCCCGAGGCGTGCGTCGCTGGCAGCGCGCTCTCCCTCACCTGGGCGTGCAACGCTTCCGGCCGGGAGGTGTTCGACCGCCGTGCCAAATTAACGAATGACGCACGCGGAGGCACCCATAGCCTAGCGTAGCGGTTTGATCTGCGGACCGTTGGCGTTGAGCGACGAGCGGTCGAGTCCAATGATCCGGCTACGGGGCCGCGTGCGATCGACGATCACCGGGGCGGCCGCCGTCGTATCGGCGCCTCCGCGGTTCCCCATCGTGTCGACCGCCTCAACCCGGACATGGAACTTCGGTGGGATGTTGGGAGGCACGGTCCAGACGTACCGTCCCGTGCCTTCCAGCGACTCCGCGATCGGCTGCCACTGTCCCCCCTCTTGATCGGAGCGCCAGAGCAGGGTGACCGGTCGGTTCGCCAGGTGCAGGTCGCTGGCGCGCCACGTGATCGCCACTTTTCCGAGGTTGGGGCCTGCGCCGACGATGGGCGGATCGAGCTGGACGGCCGGGGGCGTGTTGTCGACTTCGACCCAGAGCTGCGGAGGATCGCCGAAGGCGGGGGGCTGGTCCCCGAGTCCCGATGCGGCACGGGCGACGAGTGCCAGGCCAAACGTCCCCTCGCCGCCGAGGTCGACGGGGAAGGGGGAGGACCGGTCCGGGTCCTCTCCGAGCCGGATCCAAGTCTGGCCGCCATCGCGCGTGATCCAGAGTTCGACGACGGCCGGTCCGCTCGGACCGGCTTCGTCGACGGCGTACTCGAGCGCGAACTTGGGGCTCGGCACGAG
>JARLIH010000300.1 GCA_031291845.1 Isosphaeraceae bacterium
AACTGACCCGCGACCCGATCCGCCTGACGATGGCCGGCCTGGGCAGCGTGATCCTGATGATCATCATGGGCTACGGTATCACATTAGACGTGGAGCACCTAAAATACGCCGTGCTGGACCGCGACCAGACGACCGTCAGCCGCGACTACGTGCGCAACCTCTCCGGGTCGCGCTACTTCGTCGAGAGGCCGCCCGTCGGCGATTACGAAGAACTCGACCGGCGGATGCGGTCGGGAGAGATCAGCCTGGTCCTCGAGATCCCCCCCGGATTCGCACGAGACCTGCGCCGGGGCACTCCGGTGCAGATTGGTGTCTGGATCGACGGCGCCATGCCGCAGCGCGGCGAGACGATTCGGAGCTATGTGATCGGCGTGCACGCCCGCTGGATGGCCGAGACGGCCGTGCACACGCTCGGCCGGCGCGGGCCGATCGGTCCGGCGGTCGTCGAGACTCGGTTCCGGTATAACCCCGACGTCAAGAGCCTCGCGGCAATTGTCCCGGCGATGGTCCCGCTGCTGCTGCTCATGATCCCGGCCATGCTGGCGGCGCTGTCGGTGGTGCGCGAGAAAGAGCTCGGCTCGATCGTCAATCTTTACGTCACGCCGGTCACGCGTTTGGAGTTCCTGCTCGGGAAACAGCTCCCCTACGTGGGACTGGGGATGCTCAGCTTCCTGCTGCTGACGGCACTCGCGGTGACCGTGTTCGGGGTGCCGCTGAAAGGAAGCTTCATGGCTCAGGCCGCCGGCGCGCTGCTGTACGTCATCTGCGCGACCGCCATGGGGCTGCTGATCTCGGCCTTCGTGCGCACCCAGATCGCGGCGATCTTCGCCACGGCGGTTCTCACGATCGTGCCCGCCGTGGAATTCTCGGGCATGATTGATCCGGTCCCTTCGCTGGAGGGCGCGGCCGCCGTGATCGGGCGGATTTACCCCACGACCCACTTCCTCACGATCTCGCGCGGCACCTTTTCCAAGGCGCTGGGCCTTGCCGACCTTTACGGTTCGTTCCTGCCCCTGCTGGTCGCGGTTCCGATCTTGGTCGGACTTGCCGTAGCGTCGCTCAAGAAACAGGGGGATTGAGCCGTGCGCCTCTCGAACATCCGGAACCTGGGCGTCAAGGAATTATGGAGCCTCGCCCGAGACCCGATGATGCTGGTCTTGATCGTCTACTCCTTCACCGTGTCGGTCTATACGGCCGCGACGGCGATGCCGGAGACGCTCAACAAGGCGCCGATCTCCATCGTCGACGAGGACCACTCGGCCCTATCAGCGCGGATTGTGGGCGCCTTCTATCCCCCTTATTTCGTCCGGCCCGTGCTGGTCACGCAGGCCGAGATGGATTCCCGGATGGATGCCGGGTTCGACACCTTCGCCCTCGATATTCCGCCCGACTTCCAGCGCGACGTGCTGGCCGGGCGCGCGCCGACGGTCCAGCTCAACGTCGATGCCACCCGCATCAGCCAGGCCCTTAGCGGTAGCAGCTATGTACAGACGATCATCAGCGAGGAGGTGGACGAGTTCGCGAGGCGTTATCGCGCCGACCCGAGACCCCCGGCGGACCTGGCGCTGCGGGTGCGATTCAACCCCGAGCTGAACAAGTTCTGGTTCGGGGCCGTGATGCAATTGATCAACCAGGTGACCATGTTGTCGATCGTGCTGGCGGGAGCCGCGCTGATCCGGGAGCGAGAGCGCGGCACGATCGAGCATCTGCTCGTGATGCCGGTGACGCCGTTCGAGATCATGAGCAGCAAGATCTGGGCGATGGGGCTCGTGGTGCTGGTCGCCTGCGGCTTCGCCCTCGTCGTCGTCGTCCAGGGGCTGATGTCGGTCCCGGTTAAAGGCTCGCTCGCCCTGTTCCTGTTCGGCACCGCGCTGCACCTGTTCGCCACCACGTCGATGGGCATCTTCATGGGTACGATCGCGCGCTCGATGCCGCAATTCGGCCTGCTGGCGATGCTCGTCTTGCTGCCGTTGCAGGTGCTGTCCGGCGCCCTAACGCCCCGCGAGAGCATGCCCGAGTGGGTTCAACGGATGATGCTCGCGGCGCCCAACACGCATTTCGTCTCGCTCGCCCAGGGGATCCTGTTTCGTGAGGCGGGGCCGGAGACCGTTTGGCCGCAGTTCCTCGCACTCGCCCTGATCGGCGCCACCTTCTTCGGCATCGCGCTAGCGCGCTTCCGCAAGACGATCGGGGCGATGGCGTAGCCGTCGCCCCAGACTCGTCGTGTTCTGCGCCACACTCCCATCGCGAGATCAGGGCGCCAACGATTCGGCCAAGGATCGACGAGCCTGGACTTCGGGCGCGGCCTGATTGCTTCCTGGTGACGTCGATCTTCAGCGATCGAGCAGGACCAAAGCGCCCGCTACAATAGCGATCGCGCCGAGGATCTGGTCCCGGAAGAGGAAACTGAGCTGGATGGCCTGTGACAGCCCAAAAATCACCAGCCAGCCGCCGAGGGCGAGGGCCCCGAGGTTCTTACGCTTCTTCAAGTACTTCCACAAGGGATCGGTCCTCCTTGACCGTCAGGCGGGGGTGGCCGCTCCCGCGATCGCGACGGCGGGTCAACCCAGCACGGGGAGAAGTGTTTTCTTCTTCTCCTGGTGAGGTTTCAGCGCCGGGGTCTCCTCGTCGAACCGCCCGACCTCTTCCAGCAGGGCCGCGACCATTTCCTCTTCCTTGACGTGCCGGATCGGCACGCCGCGCTTGAAGATGATGCCCTTGCCCGAGCCGGCGGCGATCCCGAGGTCGGCTTCCTTCGCTTCGCCGAAGCCGTTCACGAGGCAACCGAGGATGCTGATGCGGATCGGATTGGTGAGGTGGGCCATCTTCGCCTCGACCTCGGCAACGATCCGCTCCAGGTCGATGTCGAGCCGGCCACACGTCGGGCAGGCGACGACCTCGGGCCGGTTCACGCGCCGATCGCAGGCGCGGAGGATGTCGAAGCCGGCGGCGATCTCCGGAACTGGGTCGCCCAGCAGCGACACGCGGATCGTGTCGCCGATCCCGCGCAGCAGGATCGCGCCGATGCCCGCCGCACTTTTCAAGGTGCCGTATTCCTTCGAGCCTGCCTCGGTGATCCCCACGTGGGTCGGGTAGTCGCACTTCGATGCATAGAGGGTGTAACACTCGACGGCCGTCGGCACGTGGCTCGCCTTGAGGGAGACGATGATGTCGCGGTAGCCCAGCGATTCGGCCGTTTCGATGCTCCGCAGCGCGCTTTCCACCATCGCCTCGGGGCAAGGGTAGCCGTACTTCTCGATCAGGTCCTTCTCGAGGCTGCCGGAGTTCACGCCGACCCGCATCGGGATGCCCTTGTCGCGGGCCTTGCGAACGACCTCCTTGAACCGCTCTTCGCCGCCGATGTTGCCCGGGTTGATCCGGATCTTGTCCACCGCCGGCCGGCCGTCGTCGGTCTTCGCGTCCAGGCAGGCCAGGGCCATCCGGTAGTCGTAGTGAATGTCGGCGATCACCGGGAGGTTCGTGCGCGCCTTGATCAAACGACAGGCCTCGACATCCTCCTTTTTCGGGACCGTCACGCGGACGATCTCGCAACCAGCCTCCTCCAGGCGGAGAATCTGGGCGATGGTTGCCTCGGCGTCGAAGGTGTTCGTCGTGGTCATCGACTGGACCCAGATCGGGTTCTCGCCGCCGACCACCCGGCCCCCCACGTTCACTTCCCGCGTCTTGTGCCGGACCACCACGGTGCTATAAGCCATCGCCGACATCCTAGGTTGTTGCCACGGCTCATCTTAACGAAAATTACGCGAGGGCCGCGACTTACAGGTTATCGTAGTCCTCGCCGGAAAAAGGGTCAAGGTCGCAAATACATTACCGAACACTGATACGAGGCCGATCCTCTTGGCGCGCGTTCCCGCGAGATTGAAACGCCTGCTCGTGCCGCTCTACAACCGCGGCTATTGGTCGGCCCGGCGCGCTGCGCTCTACCTCGACGCGGTCGCGCACGGCCGGTTCGAGCGGTGTACGGTCTGCGGACGGTATGCCACGATCCTTTTTTACCGGAAGATCATCCCGCGGCGGCTGGAGCAACTTTGGGGGCTTTCGCCGTGTTTGGCCGAGGCGCTGGCGCGTAAGGAATCGAGCGCCTGCGGCTGGTGCGGGGCTAAGCTCCGCGTCCGGCGGCTCGGACAGGCGCTCGTCGAGACGTTCCCTTTCGGGAAAGCGACGTCGGTTGCCGAGTGGGTCCGCCAGCCGGAGGCAAGGGCGCTGCGTATCGCGGAGATCAACCGCATCGAGGGACTGCACGAGGCACTGCGGCCGCTTCCCGGCTTGACGTCTTCCGACTTCGCGCCCGGTGCGCTCCCGGGCTCGACCATCCAGGGCGTGCGGTCCGAGGACCTCATGCGACTGACCTATCCTGACGCCGCGTTCGACGTCGTACTCACCTCGGAGACGCTGGAGCACGTCCCCGACCTGGAGACCGCCCTGCGCGAGATTCGGCGCGTCCTGATACCCGGCGGCTGGCACCTTTTCACGGTTCCCCTGCTGCCGCACGTGCCCCGTACCTTTCCCCGGGCGGTGCTCGGCCAGGACGGCGCCGTCAACCACCTTTACCCGCCGATCCACCATCCGTCCGGCGACACCGGGTACCTCGTCTTTACCGAGCTCGGCGCGGATCTCCCCGACCTCCTGGCCAGGGCAGGCTTTACGACACACATGCGATTCGGGCCGGTCACCGAACACGACCTCGGGCAAGTTTTCGCGACGCAAAAGACCCTGGCAGCCCACGACACGCCGACGACGCAGCGGTAATCGTCCCGTACTGCGCACTTCACCTCCCAATAGTCGGCGATGCGCACATCATTTCCCTTCGCGTTCGCCTACCGGCGGAAAGACGATGGCTCCTTCAGACTCTTGGATCGGAGCGTCTGACAGGCCGGCGCTCGCTAATAAGTCACGGCCGGAGACGAAAAGGCCCCTTATTGGCCCGATCGACGCGATTGGCATCCCGTTTGCTTATCACTGCCGACCGCGGCTGTGAACCGCAAGTCTCGGAGGGGTGTCCCAAGCGGGCTCGATCAAGCGTAATTGAGGAAAGTCCCGAATCATCGAACTTTCCACCTGAGGCATGCGAATCACTACAGAGGGTGTTGGTGGGCTCGGACGCGGTGAAGCCGGTCCGAGAGTCGAGGGGATCGGTTCGAGCGGCACCATTGTCAAAGAGGATCATTGCGATGAACGCCAAGTCGGAAGTGACCGTGACCCTGAGCGACGAACTGTACAAGCAACTGAACGCCGAGGCGACCGCGCTGGGCGTGGCGTTGGAATGGCTCGTCGCATCGCTCGTTGTGGACACGTTCGAGACGGAATGCGCGTAAGCGGGCTCCGTCGTGGTCAGCTATTTTCTCGCCCGCTCCGTGGCTGTCGTGATTTGCGGGCGGGCGCCGGGTCGAAGGGGAATCTCCAGATCGCTATCGGAGCCGCCGGACCGATAGTCGTGCTCGACCCACTGCCGGAACCGTTGCGGCGTATGAGTCATGCCGCGGCTCTTGAGCCACTCGGAATATTCCTTGACGGGCTCCTGAAGCAGTTCCGGGCCACCGATCGGGAAGTGACCGCGCCAGACCGAGAACGCCTCGGACGCTCGTTCCGGGGGCTCGGCCAGGACGCTGAGGCGGTAGAGCGCGCTGGCGAGGCCCGTGCGGTCAGACCCCGACTTGCAATGAATCAAGAGGGGGTACTCGCAGCGCTCCAGCAGGTCGAGCAGTACGAGCAGCTCCGCCCGCGTGGGTCGACGCGTCGCGACCATGGGCAGATCGTAGAAATCAATCCCTTCCCGTTCGCAGGCACGCACTTCCGACGCATACCAGGCATCCGCGGGCGAGCCGCCTCGCAGGTTCAGGATCGACGCCAGATGATAGTCGCGGACCCATCCCAGCGCGCCCTTGGGCTGCGCTGAGCGGTACACTTTCCCGGGGTCAACCACGGCGAAATTGCCCAGGAAGAGATAGCGAAAGAAGAGTAAGCCGATACCGAGCATGAAGACGGCGCTGCCGCGGAGCAACCACCCTCGGACCGGACGCCATCCAGGGCTCTGGGAAAGTGAAGCAGGGTTCCGCGGAGCCAATCGGTCCCGTCCTTTCATTGAACTCGTCGCGACGACGACGCATCTACTGTCTCATCGGGAAATTGAAGGCGGTGACTCCACTGCCGAAGAGCGGCTCCGCGAAGCCGAACCACTCTAGCCCGGCCCGCGCACGGATCAATCCCAGTTCGCTGGTCGCGCCCCTGGGGCGCCCGTAGCCTTGCGCCGCCTGGTAGAATACGGGGGTGCCCAGTTGATCAGTCCCCGCAACCTCGAAAATCAGACGGCCCCTATGCCCCGCCCCCGTTTTCCGATCCAGCCTGAAGCGTTTGCCACCGCGCCCGTCCCGGACCGTCCTCTCGAGCCGAGCACCGAACTCCCCACCGTGGCGGTGCGCGCGGCCGGCAACCATCCGTTCATTTTCCGTAAGATGGTCATCGGGCCTGTTGGCGGCATCCGCCCCAGCGATGGCGACCTCGTGCGAGTGGTCGACCGCGAGCACCTGCCGCTCGGTTTCGGACTCTGGAACGAACGCTCGCAGATCACTGTCCGGCTGCTGACCTCGGGAATCGACGTCCCGGGGAAGACGTTCTGGGAAGGCCGGCTCGACCGCGCTATCGCGCTCCGCCGCGAGACGCTGGGACTCGACGCGGTCTCGAGTGCCTACCGGGTCATCCACGCGGAGGGGGATGGGCTCTCCGGCCTGATCGTCGACCGCTTCGACGACGTGCTGTCGGTGGAAGTGTTCAGCCTGGGCATGTACCAGCGGATCGGTCCGATCCTGGACGCTGCGGCCGCCCGACTCGGCACCGGGCACTTCCGCGTGCACGTGGACGAGCGGATCGCGCTGGCGGAGGACTTTTCCGGCCGGCCCGTTGCCAGCCCGAAGCTACCGCCGCGCGTCACGATCGAAGAGCACGGGGTTCGCTTCCGGGTCCATTTCGAGGGGGGCCATAAAACCGGCTTCTTCTGCGACCAGCGCGATAACCGCCTGGCGCTCGCGCGGTTTTGCTCCGATCGGGCGGTGCTCGACCTCTGCTGCTACACCGGCGGTTTCGGCCTGTACGCGCTGGTCAAAGGGCAGGCCCGCGAGGTGACGTGCGTCGACCTCGACGAAAAGGCAATCGCCCTGGCGCGCGAGAACGCGAACGCCAACCAGGTGCGGCCGGGCTTCGTCCATGCCGATGCCTTCGGTTACATGCGCCAGATGGCGCAGAACGGCCGGACGTTCGGGATCGTCGTGCTCGATCCCCCCAAGTTGATCCCGAACCGTCTGGAGATCGCGCCTGGAAAACGGAAGTACTTCGACCTCAACGTGCTCGCGATGGGGTTGGTCGAGCCCGGCGGCCTCCTGCTGACCTGCTCCTGCTCCGGGCTGCTCTCGGCCGAAGAGTTCGTGATCCTGCTCCGGGCGGCGGCACGCAAGGCGGGACGCTCCGCCCAGGTGCTTGCAGTCACCGGCGCTGCACCCGATCACCCCGTGGCCCTCGATGCCCTCGAGGGTGCGTACCTCAAAGCCGTCTGGCTCAGGATGGGCGAGCGAGTGACGGTCCCCCGGCTGGACGACCCCGAAGACGACGAGGCCGGAAACCCGCTCGCCTGAGACGTAGAACGACACTCTGCGCGCGACACGGCCGGCCGCACGCGCTTGCACGTGCGACCGGCCGTTGATTCGAGACGCAGGGCTCGGCTCAGAGGCCGAACGCTTTCTTCAACGAGTTGCCGATCTGGGTGAAGACGTTGGTGCTCTTCTTCGCCACCGTAACGACCTTCGGCGCACTGCCGGCGGCCGCGATGGTCGCGGACGTCGACGACGTTGAACTGCTCGACGAGTTTGTTGACGACGTGCTCGAGCCCGTGCCGGTTGTCGACGTCGTGGAAGTGGTTGTGCTTCCGGTAGTCGACGAGGTCGGCGTGGACGTGGCGGCCGTCGGCGTGGACGTGGCGGCCGTCGGCGTGATCGGCGTCGGGTTCGACACGAGCGTCGTCGGGGTGGTGGTGGTCGTGCTGCCCGCCGAAGCACCGCCACCGGTTGAAGTCGTTCCGTTGGTTGATACTGGGGTGGAAGTCCCGATTGTGCCCGCCGGCTGGGGCGCATTCGGTGAGTTGCTGTTGGCGAGGCTGAGCGCATCGCTGATCAGTTGCTGAGCCTCGGTCTGGGTCGTCGTCCCCGTCGTTGTCGTGGTTCCCGACGTTGTACCCCCTGTCGTCGTACTCCCCGTCGTTGTGCTCCCCGTCGTCGTTGTGCTCCCCGTCGTTGTCGTGCTCGTGGTGCTGATCGGGGCGGCGGTCGACGTCGTCGTCTGCGAACCGGTGGTGCTGTTGCTCGACCCCGTGGTGGTCGTCGGCGTCGTGCTGCCGGTCGACGAGGACGCCTGGAGCGTCTTGGCCACCTGAATTGCACCGCTGCTGAAGAGGGAGTAGATCGGGAAGTTCACGCCGGGCGGCACACCGCGGTCGACCTTGAAGCTGGCCGGCGACGAATTGGCATAGGAGCGGTTCAGCGTCAGCGGGGCGTACTCGAAGCGGGGCAGGATGTGTTGCAGGTTCTTGAAGTTGCGCTGAGCGCTCGGGTCGATGAGGAAGCCGTTGGCCGAGGCGGCGTTACGGTTCGTGACGACGTAGGCGTCGGGAGTCGGCAGAAGGGTATGGGCCAGCATCTGGAGCTGGCTGACCGTGATGCCGCCGTTAAGTTGCCCGTCGGCGGCGTAGTCGAAGAAATTGAACCTGCGCTGGAGGGCGCCCGGCTGGTCGGGGTTCTCGCCGGCCGCCGTCGGGGAGGTGACGTCCGTGGTGGCCGTGCCGCCGAGGAGGCGAGCCATCGCGCCGGCCTCGGGCAGTCCCATCTTGGCGGAGTTGTTGACGAACTCCTGAATGCTCTGGGCGGTGATGATGCCGTTGTTGTTCGACTCGAGGTACTGGAGGTCGTTGTGGCTGATCAGGTAGTTGAGCGCCTCATAACCTTCGATGGCGGCGACGGCGTCACCGACGCTGAGCCGGGCGTAGCTCTTGTAATTGTTGCTGCCGGTGATGGTCGCGGGCGTCGACGCGCTCAGGCCGTCGTTCGCGTCGGTGACCGGCACCGCGGTCCAGGCCAGGATGCCGTTGATGCCGTTGGGGTTGTTCCACGCGTTTAGGTTGAGGACGGAGCCCGCCCCAAAGTTCAGGCTGTCGACCCCGACGGGCGTGGTCAGGTAGGCATCGCTGGTGACGCCGTTGGCCTGGCTGAGCTGCGTCCAGTAGTTGAGCGCGGACGAGACCAACGCATACGCGCCGGTCACCTCGGCCGCGGAAAGCGACGTGCCGGATTGGTTGAAGACCAGGTTGTCCGTGTTGTCGGTAGCCGTGGTCGTGCCGGTGGTCGTGCCCGTGGTCACGAAGGTCCGTCGGAACGTCGGCACGTCGAGCGCCGGGGCGGCGAAGTCGGTCGTGTTGCTCCGGTTGGCCGACGCCAGGATGCGGTCGCTGTAGATCGCGAAATTGCCGGCCGTGAGGAGGTTCAGGTTGTTGCCGCCCGTGGAAGTCGTGGTCGTCGTCGACGTCGTGCTGCTGGACGTGCCGCCGATCGTGTTGCCGTTGTAAACCAGAATCGGACCGGTCGGCCGGGGCACGACGCCCTGGGGCGGGTCGGTCGGCGGCGTGCTCGGCAGCGCGGTGAACGGGAACGGAATGGTGCCGGTGACCGAAATCACCTCGTTCAGGATGGCCGGCAGCGACATGCCGTTGTCATCACCGACGTTCTTGTTGTCGGAGTTGTCGTTGCCGAAAATCCCGTTGCCATTGCCGCTGGTCCCGCTGCTGCCGCTGCTGCTCCCCTTGCCGGAAGTACTGCTGCTGGTGCTGCCCGTGGTCGTACCACCGGTGCTGCTCGTGGAAGCGACTGCGGCGGCGTAGGGCTCACCCAGCTCGCCGGAGGCGGCGATCGGCGCGATGCCCAGCTTGAGGAACTTGTGCAACTGGAACTTCAGGGCGTTGACGACCTGCGGGTAGCGGCGATAGGCGTCCCCCTCGCTGGCGAAAGTCTCCAGGGTGCCGAAGGCAAACGTCGAGGCAACCACGCGGTCGACGGTGTTCGGCCGGATCGGGTCGGCCACGTATGGGTGCGTGGCCACGTACTTCATCCCCTTCCAGACGTTCTGGGACGAAGTGACGGCATTCGACGTGTTGCTGACGGTTGTTCCGGTCGTGCTGGTGGTCCCGCTGTTGGTGCCCGTGGTGGTACCTGAACCGCTGGTCTGCGTGAAGCCGGTACTCACCTGGAACGGGTTGAAAACATTGACCGGAACGATCGTTGCCTGCGGCACGAATTGGGCGACGACCCCCGCGACCAGGGTGCCGTGGCCATCCGCGCCGGTGCTTGTCAGCGTCCCGGCGGCGGTCGAGGTCGTGCCGTTGGTGGTGGTCGTCGTCGTTGTGCCGCTGGTGGTACCGGGCGCGTTGTCCTGATTGCCGAAGCCGTTGGTGATCACGTCGGCACCGTTGGCGACGCGTCCCCGGAACGCGCTCGTGTTGGCATCGACACCGGTGTCGACAATCGCCACCGCGGAACCCTGGCCGTCGTAGGGAACGGCAAGCGTCCGCAGGTCGTTCAAGCCGATGAGCGAGCCGCTGGTCGCGCTGGCGAGGGAGGTCACGGTCTTGAACTGCCAGATGGCGTCGTTGTCCGACGCGTAGAGCGTCGTGCCGTCGGCCGAGAAGGCGATGCTGAGCGACGAGTCCTGGAAGCTGGTCGAGTCCTGGGCGCCGGAGGTATTGAAGCCCTCGGCGAAGATGGTGACCGTGCCGTTGGGCTCGATGCGCAGGATGCGACCGCCGGTGGCGTTGGTGCCGCCCGTCGTGTTGCCGTTGGTCAGGATGGGCGCGACCCCTCCCGCGCCGTCGCTCTGGACGCCGATGACGCCCGAGCCCTGTACCGGGACTTCGATCGACGTGGTCGGCAGCGGCGCGAGGGGGGTGACCGGCACTTGCAGACCGGAAGCGAGGTCCGTCACGAACACGCTGCCGGCATTGATCGGCGCGCTGATCGAAAACGCGCCGTCGACGAGATTTCCCTGGCCGTTGCCGGTGGTGGTGGTGGTGCCGATCGTGAAGCCCTGGGAGAAATAGCCGTACTGGTCAAAGGCGATGTCCTCGAAGCGCCGGCCGAGCGAGGAGACGACAGGTTGCTCGTCGAGGGGTAGCGTGTTTACGAGCGCCGTGCCGGCAGGCGGCTGGATCAGCGCCTCTCCGCCCGAGCCCTGCACGCCGCTCAAACCGGGACGGGCGGGGATGCCGCCGGCGGCAGGTGTGCCGAAATCGGTGAAGGCCGAATAAACCGACGACAGGTAGTTGGGGTTGGAGGCGGTCAGGCCGACGATCGGGCCCTCGGTCAAATTGGTGGTACTGACACCCGTGGGGAGCGTCGCGTTGCTGATCACCTGGCCCGGCTGGTACTGGTTCGCGTCGAAGTACAACGCGCTGAAGGTTCCCCCGGTCGTGCTGATCCCCGAGCCCGCAAACATGCCGCGCAGGAAGCTCTGGTCCTGCACCGGGGGGACCAAGATCGCGCTCGGGTTGATGTCGAACTTCAGAGCGTTCTGTCCGGCGGTGAACTGGACGAACACCCCGAGCAACGAGCCATCAGGCCCGATCTGGTAGACGGCGTTCTTGTTGGGGTCGGAGCGGTCGACGCTGGCGACGAACATCGACGGCTTGCCGTTGAAATAGCCCTCGGGGTCGAACGTGATGTCGTACCAGTTCACGAGGCCGGTCGCAGCGCCGACCGAGTTCGAAGCGTTGCCGTTGGCTTCTTTCTGGCTGATCACGGTGTTCAGGTCGAAGAAGACGCTCGCCTTGCCGGTGGCAGGGTCGACGCGATAGATGACGCCCGGGTTATTGACTGCGCCCGTATTGCCGCCGGCGCCTCGCGAGATGGCGTACAGGCCGTTACCGAACACGCCGCCGGGACCGGCGGCCAGCCGGACGATATCGCCACCGAATGAAGACACCGGCGTGAGCTCGGAGACCGAGGTCACCGGCGCCGCCGTGATGAAGCCCGCGGTCGGGGACTGCCCGGCTCCGAGGGCCGCCGCTCCGGGGGTCACCGTGACGGTCCCCAGGTCGGTGTTTGTCGGAGTGGCTGCCGCAGTGAACGTCGCGGTGTTCGGCGTCAGCGGCAGATAGGGCGCCAGCAGGTAGCGCTCTTCCAGGGGGTTGATCTGGTCGAGCCGGAAGGCGCGGCCGCGCCGCGGCAAGGTGCCACGCGTCCACGGTCGGGATGGGTGAGACATTCCATTCTCTCCTAAGGCTGGACTCGTCCTTCCTGAACCGAGGCCGAGACGCCCGGCAATCTACGGTATCGGCACAACCGGCGCTTCCGAATGAGCTGAAACACCCGGAAGCACCTGGATTACCGGCGCAATCGGGGGCTCGCAGCGCCTCATTGCTGTTAGAATCGGTCGAACCGTCCTCGCGCAATGACCGAAAGATGCGCCAGGACCGTTAAATCCCGTCGCCCGCTCACGAACCGGCTCCCCCCGACGGGGGAATGCGGCCATAATGTGGCGACCCCCGTCGCGGCGACGGCCGGGCCCGCCCCCCCATCGGGAGAAGTTTCATGTCCTCACGTCTCGCCCGCTCTCTTGCGCTCGTCGTGATTGCGATCGGCGTCATCCCGTCGCTCGCACGGGCCGATTCGAAGACGACCGCCCGTTGCGGCCAAGGGTTCCTCGAGGAGGTGGACGGCTACCGGGTCCTCCACGTCAAGGGGACCCCCTACGAGATGGGGTTCCAGCAAGGCGCCTTGCTCAAAGACGACATTCGTTCACTTGTCAGCTTCCTCCTCGACGAGAAGGCCAAGGCCATCACCGTCGAAGTCGGCGGCGTCAAATTGCTGAACCCGAAACGCGCGATCGCCGGCATCGCGGCGACGCAGAGAAAGCACGTCCCTGCGCGGTTCTACGAGGAGATGCGCGGGGTCGCGGACGGGGCGGGAATGGACGTTCAGGACTTGATCGTCGCCAACTTCATCCCCGAGATGTTCCACTGCTCGGGGTTCGCCCTCAGCGGCTCGGCCACGAGGGAAGGCACGCTCTACCACGGCCGCATTCTCGACTACGGTTGCGACTGGAAGCTCCAGGACCACGCCGTGCTGACGATCGCCGAGCCGGAAGGCAAGATTCCGTTCGTGAACGTCACCTACGCCGGGTTCATCGGCAGCGTGACGGGTATGAACGCAGAGCGAATCTCCGTCGGCGAGATGGGCGGCCGCGGAATGGGCCACTGGGACGGCGTGCCAATGGCCCTCCTGGTCCGGATGGCCCTCGAAGAGGCGGACTCCCTCGACCAGGCCATTTCCATCTTCCGGGACAACCCGCGGACGTGCGAGTACTACTACGTCGTCGCCGATGGCGAGACCGGCCAAGGGGTCGGGATGGAAGCGTGCTGGGACCGCTTCGGCGTGATCCGGATGGGCGAGTCGCACCCGAGGCTGCCTCACGCGGTCAAGGACGGCGTGCTCCTCTCGGCGGGGGACCGCTACGAGGCACTTGCCAAGCGCGTGCTCGATGGGCACGGCACGTTCGATGCCGACAGCGCCAGGCGCTTGATGGACCGCCCGGTCGCGATGAAGTCGAACCTGCACAGCGTGCTCTTCGAGACCAGCTCGACCCGCCTCTGGGTGGCCAACGCCTCGACCGAGGGAGCACCCGCCGCGACGCAGCCGTACCACGCCTTCCATTTCCGCGAACTGCTCAAGCAAAAGCCCGACACCAACGCCCCTGCCCTCCCTGCACCGCCCGCCGTACCCTCCGCGGCCGCGGCGGCGCGGTAAAGGATGACCCGACAGAAACGTCGTCGCTACTTTGTAGGGTGCATGAAATGCACCGGTGCATTTCATGCACCCTACATCGATGCAGCACGACAAAACGGAAAGCCGTCGGCCGCCTGTTCCTCACCTCACTTTGAGGTCATACCGCAAGAACCCAAGCACATCGCCCACTTTTTTGCTCGTGTGACAATCCGAGCACTTCTGCATAACCGACGGCACGACCGTCGCCGCGAGCAACCGGCGCTGGTCCCCGGTACCGACGACTTCCTCATAATAGGGCTTTCCCTCGCGAATCGCCTTGAAGGCGGCCTTCTCGAAGTCGGTCACCGGCGCGTTCTCGTCGTTGAACGGCTCGCCCGTCGCGTCCACCAGCCGGGCCGAGTGCCACCCTTGCTTCCGCATGGCCGAGAACACCTGCTTGGCAACCATGATCGCCGGTTGTTTGTCGTCGCGGTCGATGTAGGTTCGCGTGATCGACACGACGGCGTTCTTGTAGAGGTCGTCGAGCATCTTGACCTCTTCGCGTGTGCGTTCGAGCGCGGGGTCGGTCGAGGCCTTGGCCGCACTGACCCTGTCTTCGGCCCGCGCAGCCGGCGCATGCCACGTCCCCAGGACGGCCGCCGCCAGCACGGCAGAGGCAGCCAGGCAGCCCACGCATCCCAGGACCGTCCACCGGCGAGTGTTCCACAGCATCGGTCGTGCTCCTCAAGGAGAGTTTTCAGCGTCAACTCAGCGCGCAGTGTCCCCTCGGTCCGACGCCGCACCGCGCGCCGTCAGCCCTTGAACACCGCAAGATCGAGCGGATTCGGCAGGAGCGCCTCGAGGGTCACGCTGTTGAGGTATTCGACCTGCCTGCGCTCCGCCTCGGCGAAGACACCCAGCAACGAGCACCCCGGCTGGATCACACACACACCCGCCGTGCCCACACAGTCGAGCAAGTGCATGTTCCCCTCGAAATCCAGCACCACCTGCCCTACGGTAATCGCCTCCGGCCGCTTCGCCAGGACAATCCCGCCGCCAGGGCCGCGCTGGTTCCGGACGTAACCCAGCTTCCCGAGCTGATGCACCACCTTGCCGACGTGGTGAGCGGAAATCCCGTAGAACTCCGCCACGTCAGACACCGTCGTCCGCCCCGACCGTGTTGCCAGAAACAGCAACGTCCGCAGAGCGTAGTCCGTCTGCAACGAAAGGCGCATCGGCACTCCCAGGGCCATTTCCGCTAATCCTGTACGAGTTATACAGGATATCAGGCCGGCTGCAAAGAGGTTCCGGAAAAGATTTCACCGCAGAGCTCTGCGGTGAAACCCTTCCGCTTCGAGTCCACCCCGCGGCGATTGTTTACAACCCGTAGAGCGCGCCATATTTTTGCCGGAGCATGTTCACAAGCGGCTGGTGATCCGGCGGTCTACCCGTCGCCTGGGCGATGAGTTGGGGCGCGTGGTACCGGCGGCCGTGGCGGTGGACCTTGGCGCGGAGCCAGCCGAGGAGAGGCTGGAACTCACATTGAGCGAAGGCCGCGTCCAGGTCGCCCAGCTCGTGACGGGCTTGGTCCATCAATTGGGCCGCGAAGAGGTTGCCGAGCGTGTACGTCGGGAAGTACCCGAAGAGCCCCGCACTCCAGTGGATGTCCTGGAGACACCCTTCGGCGTCGTTCCGCGGCGCCACGCCCAAGGCCCGGAAGTAGTGGTCGTGCCACGTCCCGGGCAGGTCCTCGACGGCCAGGTCGCCCGAGAGCAGTGACTGCTCCAGCTCGAACCGAATCAAGATGTGCAGATTATACGTCACCTCGTCGGCCTGCACGCGGATGAGCGAGGGCGCGACGTGGTTGATGGCGAAGTGGAACGCGTCGAGCGTCACGTCGTGAAGTGTCTCGTGGAAGACCTGCCGTGCGAGCGGGAAGAAGTGTTCCCAGAACGGCAGCGAGCGGCCAACCGCGTTCTCCCAGAGCCGCGACTGCGACTCGTGCACGCCGAGCGAGACGGCCTCGCCCATGGGCGTCCCATAGTGCTCGGGGGCAAGCCCCTGGTCGTACAGGCCGTGCCCCGTCTCGTGCAGGATGCCGAAGAAGGCGTCGCTGAAGCAGCGAGCGTCGAAGCGCGTGGTGATCCGGCAGTCGCCCGGGCCGATGCCGGTACAGAACGGGTGCGCGGTCGTGTCGAGGCGCCCCTTTTGAAAGTCGAAGCCGACGGCCGACGCCGCGGCCTCGCCGAAGACGCGCTGGCGATCGACGGGATATTCCCGCTGCAACAGCGACCCGTCCGGTCGCCGCGTCGCGCCCGCGATCGCGGCCACCAGCGGCACGAGCTCGGCCTTCAGGGCCGCGAACAGGTTCGCGATCTCGCGGCTCTTGGCCCCCGGCTCGTACTCATCGAGCAGCGCATCGTAGAGCGGTCCCCCGTGGCTCAAGCACTCGGCCTCGCGCTGCTTGAGACCGACGATCTTGGCGAGCCAGTGGCGGAAGCGTTCGAAATCGCTGCCTTTGCGCGCCTCGATCCACTCCTGTTGCGCGAGCGAGGTCGTCCGGGCCATCTCCTCGACCAGCGTGCGCGGCAGACGCGTCAGACGATCGAACGAGCGCCTCCACTCCCGAATGTTGACGGCGGCCGGAGACACCGGGTCGGCGACCAGGTCAGACTGCTCCGCCTCGCTGAGCCATTCACCGATTCGTGGATCGGTCGCCTTCTCGTGGTGCAGCCCCGCGAGATAGGCCATCAGCTCCCCGCGATGCTGCGCGCCCCCGGCCGGCATGTAGGTCTGCTCGTCCCAGCCGAGCAGCGCCGAACAGGACCCGAGGAGCGTCTGCTCGCGCGAACACCGCGTCAATTGATCGTATGCGGATTGAGCGTTCATGGCAGGGCGTTACCCCACAAGGATTTCGTTTGCGAACGTCGTTCTCGTCAGTGCCGCGGCCAGTAATACATCAGGACGACGCCGACCAGGGCAATCCCCCCTCCAAGGACGTCGGCGCGGTCGGGGCGGCTGCCGTCGAAGGCCCAGCCCCAGAGGAGCGAAAGGGCGATGAAGAACCCGCCGTACGCGGCGTACGTCCGCCCGAACGTGCTGGGCTGGAACGTCGGGATCACGCCGTAAAGAACCAGGACCGCTCCTCCCAAAAAGCCCCAAAGCGGCGGCCGGCCCTCGCGCAACGCTTTCCACATGAGCCAGCCGCCGCCGATCTCGCAAAGCCCGGCCAGGACGAAGAGACCGAACGAGCGAACGATCCCGAGCACAGCATTCATCAATAAGTTTCCAATCGGGTCACTGTTGTTCTACGCCGTAAAGGCTCAAGTCCACCGCTTCATCAGGCGCAAGCACGATCTTTCTGCGCACCTTGGGGAGCAACTCACGCAGAGTATCGAGATACAGGCGCCGGACGGTCAAGGGGCGCGATCGATTGGCCTCGGCCAGAAGGGCCTCGAACCGGCCGACGCGCGACCGGGTCAACGCCAGGGTGCGCTCTGCGTACGCGCGAGCCTGGTCCGTCTTGGCCTGCGCGCCGGCCCGGGCGGCGGGAAGGGTCGTGGCGGCGTAGGTCCTGGCCTCATTGATCCGGCGATCGTGCTCGCTCCGCGCGGCCTGCGCGGCGGCGAAATCGGGGGCAACCTCCTGGGGCGGCCGCGCGTCGGTCAGGCTCACACCCAGGACCGAGACCCCGAGAGGCTCGCGCTGGAGCACCGCACCGAGATCGGACTCGACCTCCCGCGCGATCGCGGCTCGCTCAGCGCGCAGGGCGGCGTCGATCCCGTGGCGGGCCAAAGCGCGGCTCAAGCTCGCCTCGACCAGGCGCTCCAGCAGTGGCCCGACGGCCGACGCGCGCGTGACAAACGCCGCGGGATCGCTCACGCGGTATTGCACGGCGGCCTCGGCACGGAGCAGGTTCAGGTCCCCCGTGAGGTACTCCCCTGCATCCGGCGCGTCGGCTGCGCCAGGCGTACCGACGAGGCCCACCGTGAGCCGGCGGACTTCGTCCGTCCGGACGCGCGCCACCCGGTCCAGACCCAGGGGCCAGACCCAGTGCAGCCCCGATGTCCAGGGACGCGGCAAGAGCCGGCCAAACCGGCGCACGACGACCGCCTCGCCGGGGGCGACCGCAATCCAGCCCGTCGCGAGGTAGGCGAGAACCAGCAGGGCAAGCAGGGCCGCAACGACCACGCGCCGGGTCATGGCTTGCGCTCCGCGGGGACCGGCGCCGGGCTCATCAACTCGCCGCCGGGCCCCTGCGTCAGCAGTTTCAAAAGAGGGCTGGTCGAGGAGAGGACGACCGTCGATTTCTCGTCGAGCAGCGCGCGGTACGAGTCGAGCGTGCGCACAAACTCGTAGAACTTGGGGTCGCGCGCGTGGGCCTCGTTCGAGAGTCGCGTGGCCTCGGCGTCGGCCTGACCCCGGATCCGCTCCGCCTCGGCGTCGGCCTGGGCCAGGAGCGCGTCGCGCTGACGATCGGCCTGGCTGACGATCGTCTGGTATTGGGCCTCCCCCTCCGCGCGCAGCGTGGCGGCGACCTGCTTGCGCTCGCTCCGGATCAGGTCGAAGATCGCCGGGCGCACCTCCACCGGATGATTGAACCGCCTCAGCCGGACGTCGACAACCGCGACGCCGAGCTCCGCGGCCGCGGACCGGGCGACGTCGTCGCGCACCTCCTCGGCCAAGGCGTCGAGCGCCCACGCCTTGGGATCGGTCGATGCCAGCGCGGTGAGCGTCCGGCGACCAATGGCGTTACTCAAGGCCGCAGCGACCCGTTCGCTGAGCCGGGCTTCCGCGGCGTCCTTCGTGACGGAGCCTCGCGCGAACTGCGCAGGGTCGTTCACGCGCCAGACGACGTAACTCGCCACCTCGAGGTTGTGCTTGTCGCCCGTGATCATCTCGCGCGCCGGCGGGTCAAAGACCTGGAGCCGCCGGTCGAGGATGAGGGTCGATTCCCAGGGCCACTTCAGGTGCAAGCCGGTCTCGTCCGACGCGTCTCCATAGACGGCGACGATCCTGCCGAACTGCGTCACCAGCACGTAGTCCGTCTCGTCAACCGTCACAACGCAGCGCCAGGCGAGCAACGCCGCGGCACCGAGAAGAGCCAGGACGATCATCCACCCGCGCACGTGTTTCATCTTGGCATCCGGTCAGAATTCGGCCCAACAACGGCAACTTCGCGACTCGGCCGCACCGCGGCGGCCCGTCAGAATCCGAGATCCAGGAACCGCGTCCGCTCGTTCAGAATCGAGAGGACCAACATCACGTACACAATCAAGGTCAGCGACGCCGCCGGCACGACCCAGATGAGCGCCAGGCTCTGCCTGCGCCTCGGGCCGGGGTTCATGGCGCAGACGAGCACGCCCGACAACGCCAGGGGGACCAGCACAAGGTCCACCGCGACGGTCCGCATCACCGACCCCGTACCGGAATGGCCGGCGACGACCTGCCAGACGGGGAGCGCGAGGCCGATCGCCAGCACCACAATCATGAGTGGGCCGGTCGTCAGAGCCGCGCGTGTCGGGGCGGGCGGTGGGTCCATGGGTAATCGGCTCACTTGTTCACTGGGACAACGGCGTTCAGGACGGGGGGCGCGAGACTCGGCGGAACGCCCGGGACGATCAGGCGCCGCGGGTGGGACGGCTCGGAATCCAGCACGACTTTCGACTTACCGGCGAACGTCGAGGCGATCATCTCCCAGTACAGGCGGAGATCGGTGAGCGCGGGCGCCGAAGCGCGGGCCTCCACTTGGTACACAAACGCATCCCCTTCGCCCGAGGCGCGTGCCACTTGCGATACTCGCAATGCCTCCGCCCGGTTCACCGTCACCGCAGCAATCCCTTTGGCCGTTGCGAGCGCCTCCGCTTGGTACGTGTCTCCTTCGTTGACCCGGCGTTGGCGATCGCTCTCGGCCCGCGACACGTCGCGGTACGCGTCGACCACCGCGACGGGCGGGTGTACGTCCTGAAAGCTGACGCCCGTGACGATCAGGCCCATCCTGTAAGCGTCGATACGGTCCTGGAGCAATCGGGCCGCACTGACCTCCGCGTCGTGACGGTCGCGGGTGAGCAGGGCGTCGAGCGGGCGGCGACCGACGACCTCGCGCACGACCGCCTCGGCCAGCGGCCGGAGCGCGTCCTGCCCCCCCGCCACGCCGAACGCGAACGCGCGCCACGTCTCCGGCCGCGCGGGGTCGAGCCGATAGTGCGCGGAGACCGTCATTTCGACGAGCTGCCCGTCCCCGGTGATCACGAGCGATTCGTCCTCGGCCCGGACGGCGACGCCCCGCGCGTGGGCCGATTCCCAGCGCTGCGGTCCAGCCGCGGATGTCTGGCCCGTACGAAACCCGACCTCCAGGCTCCGCACCTGTGCGGGCGCGAGTCGGGTCACCGTCTCGAAGGGGGGCGGCCATCGGTAGTGCAGTCCCGGCTGCAAGTCACCCACGTAGCGGCCCTGTCGGCGGACCAAACCGACCTCTTCCGGTCCGATCGCCGTCCAGCCCCAGGTCAGGTACACCAGGGCACCCGCCGCCAGTGTCAGCCCGACGAGCATCCTGCCGCGGCGGAACAGGGCGTCGGCGAGATCTCCCAGGTCCAGCCGGTCGTCGAGCCGGTTGACGGCTTGCCCGGCCCGTCTTACGAAACGGATCGGCGGAAGCTGCGCCCAGTCGCCGTGCACGAGCAGCCGCATCGCGTTGAGCAGGACCAGCAGCGACCCCGCCTGGTGCAGGATCGCGGCCGGGACCGGCCCAAGCACCCCGAGCGCGGCGGACGCCATCGCCACGGCGTTGAATCCGAACGCAAAAATCAGGATGTTCTGGCGGATGACCCGCACGGTGGCGCGGGAGAGCTGCACGAGATCCGGGAGCACGCTCAGCGGCTCGCCCAGGATCACGAGGTCGCCCGCCTCGGCCGCGAGATCGGCCCCGATGCCGCCGAGGGCGATGCCCGCGTGAGCGCGGGCGAGGGCCGGCGCGTCGTTGATTCCGTCGCCGACCATTGCCACCTTGCGACCCGACGCCTGGCGCAGCTCGACCCAGCGAGCCTTGTCCTCGGGGAGCAGCTCGGCCTCAACCGTGTTGATGTCGGTGCGCTTGGCCAGGGCCCTCGCCGCGCTCGCCGGGTCGCCCGTAAGGATGGCGATCTCGGAGATGCGCAGGTGCTTCAGGTCGCGGACTACATCGTGCGCCTCCGGGCGCACGGCGTCCCTGGCCCCGATCAGACCCGCGACCCGGCCGTCGATCGCGACGATCAGCGGCGTCTCCCCCCGCGCGTCGAAGGCCGTCAGCACGCCCTCCACGTCCGTCCCCAGCGCCACGCCCTGCTCGGCCATGAGCCGGGCGTTGCCGACGAGGATCGTCCGGCCCTCGCACGCCGCCGAGACACCCGCGCCCGGGAGGGCGACAGCCTCGCTCGCCTGTGACGGTTTCAGGCCGCGCCGCTGGGCCTCGCGAGTGATGGCGAGCGCAAGCGGATGGCGGCTCGCCGATTCGGCGGAGGCAGCCAGGCGAAGCATCTCGTTTTCGTCGCCGTCATCGAACACGGCGACGCCAGCCAGCTCGGGCTGGCCGCGGGTCAAGGTGCCGGTCTTGTCGAATGCGAACGTGTCACATTCCGCGAGCCGCTCCAGCGCAGCGCCCCCCTTGATCAGCACCCCGTGGCGGGCGAGCCATGCCATGCTCGCCAGGACCGCCGCCGGGGTCGCCAGGACGAGCGCGCACGGGCAGGCAACGACCAGCACGGCGACGGTCCGGAACCAGACGTCGGGCCAACCGAGCGCGTAGCCCGCCAGGAGCGTCGCCGCGGCCACTCCTTCGACGACCGGCAGGAACCAGCGCGCCAGGCGGTCGGCCGTGCGCTGGAGCGGTGCTTTGTGGCGCTGCGCGTCGGCCACGAGCCGCAGCACCTGGCCGAACGTGGTCTCGTGGCCGACCTTCTCCGCCCGCACGTCGAGGACGCCGAATTGGTTCAGGGTGCCCGAGTAGACGTGGTCCCCTTGCCCCTTGTCGACCGGCAGCGACTCGCCCGTGAGGGCGGCCTGGTCGACGGCCGAGCGGCCCGCGACGACCGGGCCGTCAACGGGAATCCTTTCGCCCGGCCGGACGATGACGAGGTCGCCGATGGCCACGTGCGCAGCGGGAACCTCGAGCTCGATGCCGTCGCGTCGCACTCGAGCCGTGCGCGGGGCCTGGTCGAGCAGCCGGTGCAGCGCGCGCTGGGTGCGCTCGAAGGTGACGGCCTCGAGCACTTCGCCGACGAGGGCGATGAAAACCACCTCCGCGGCGACGAACGGCTGGCCGATCACGAGGGCCGCGAGGCAGGCCTGGGCCAAGGCGATGTCAGCGCCGATCCGCCCCTGAA
This sequence comes from Isosphaeraceae bacterium, assembly GCA_031291845.1. Classification (GTDB taxonomy): domain Bacteria; phylum Planctomycetota; class Planctomycetia; order Isosphaerales; family Isosphaeraceae; genus DAIDJG01. The sequence continues at coordinate 22,172 of JARLIH010000300.1, forward strand.
ACAGGGCCGCGAGGGCGCCGTAGACGATGCGTGCCGCGCCCAGCAAGGCCGCCGCCCAGATCAGCGACAAGCCCCAAGGCGCCCGCCAGGCCTCGAGCCCAAGCGCGTTCAACACGACGTCGCCGCCGATCAGGATCCCCATGACGGCGGTCAGCGTATAGAGCGACCGGTGCTCTTCGTGGTGGGCGTGGTCCGTCCCCTCCTCGAACGCGTGCGCGCGCAAGTGGTGCATGTCCGAGGGGTGGTACTCACGGTGCATCGCGACGCGCCTTGGGTGATCTTGCTCGTACGGAAATCCACCGTAAGAGGGGGCGGATGCGCTGTCAAGCGGCCGAGAACGCGCCAAGCGGTTCGGACCAAGCCGGCGCACGGTCCGAAATCGCTCTGGCGCGGGCGCAACGTGTCGAGACTTGCGAACAAACGGGTTTGACGAGCTTACCCGGTTGCGTTACGCTGTCGCCCCGTGGACGTTCGTGGTGACTTAAGGATCGTTTCATGCGAATCGGCGCTCGGGATAGCGTCTGGATTCGTGTCGCGCTTAGCCTCATCATCTGCATCGCGGTCGTCACTTCCCCCCTCCGACCGCCCGCGACGCACCAGGCCTCATCGACCTTTCTGCGCAGGAACTTCACGCTGACTCGCTATGGCGCGTGGGTGCTCATGTCACACGCCTCGAACAGCGGTGTCGAGTGTTCTTTTGCGAATTCCCTGCGGGCGTCATCCCGTTCCCTCACGACGCGCCGCAACGTCTCCGCGTGGCCCCACCACCGCCCGGCTTTCACGACGCGCAGACAAGGCCGCCTCGGAAACGGCCCGCACCACGCCTCGTTTCCCCTTCAATGCTGAAGCCGGATCGCCTGCCTTTCCTTGGTCGTGCGCGCCTCGTGCCGACACCGAGGAAAACGGCGGGAGTCGTTCCTGTTTCCATGTCGCGCTGATCGTTTCGCTCTGGAAGACGTGCGCGTCGCGGGAAATGCGTCCGAGCGCGGGGCACCGCGTCTCAATGCATGGTCCGGGCCGGGGGAATTCGTCCCATTCCGGGGGCCCCCGCCGAGCTACGTTTAGCGCGACGCGGGCGGCGACACGGTGACGGTGCGGAAACCCGCGCCTTGCCGACGGGAAAGAGAGCCGGACGCTTCCCTCTCGAGGCTTCGCTCGGATGGGGGGTTGGTCGATCGTCCCGATTGATAACGCGGTTCACACGGAGATCGCAACGCGATGTGGCGGGCCTTCTCCGGTTTGATCGAACGACTCTCTCCTCCGGGAGGCCGGGGCCGGGTCTCCGAGTGTCCGCGTGTTCCAGCGTTGCCTGGACGATGGGGCACGCGGCCTCGGGGACTCGGCCCCGGCCTGCCGGAGACCGCTGCAACGCTCGTGGCCCATGCTCGGGTGGTCGGCGCCGGACCTCCGGGTCATCGGGTGTCTTGATATTGCCTGGACATCAGGACGCACGACCCGGGAGGCTCGGCCGCAGCCACACGAGCGAGCACAACCTGAACCACGTTAGGGCAGGATTCGCGCCGACCGCGGCTGGCGCGACGACAGGGGTGCCTGCGGCGCCTCACTCGTGGCGCGCGTCGTTCTCAGCAGCGTCGTCCTCGCTATTGGGAGCGACGCGTTCGAGGTAGTTGGCAAGCTCTTCGGGAGCGATCTCCTCCGTGGGCCGCGGACGCGCAAGACTCGGCGCGCGCCGGACGGCCAGTGTACGTCTCAACCCGGCGACCCAGCGATAGAACGAGATCGCAAACATCACGCCGATCCCCAGCATGAGCAACAGGACCGGTCGTTGCGAGTCCCCCTTCCCTTTCGCCGCGCCAGGCGGCGGAGGCGTCCAGCCGATGCGGCCGATCAGCAGCGGAGCCGCTCGGGCCACGTTCCTGTGCGCCTCGTAGCGCAGCAGCTTCAGAAAGTAGCCGTTGAAGACCACGCGCTCGTTCACGTCGGTGCCGAGGGGAAACCCTTTGGGGACGTCTTCGAACACGCACACGATCGGGTTCGGGTGGCTGTCCTCGGTGACGATCCAGACTTCGTGAAGCCAACCGTTCTTCGCGAGCTTGTAGTCATACCGTTTGGATAACATGACTGTGCCCAGGATGTGAACGGGCACGCCCCGGTACTTGTCCGGCCGCTCCCAGAGGTGCGAATACAAGACGTCGCGCCTCGCCTGTTGGGCAAGATCCGCCATGCTCGTCTCACGCGCCTTTTTCAGGAGCTTCACGTAGGCCGCCGTATCCAGCAGCTCGATCGGCGTCTTGTCGGTCACGCCCCGAAAATCGTCGGAGTCGTCGGCCTTGATCGGCTCCGGCACCTCGTCCGCCATCAGCGCCGGCTCGACCGGACCCACTTCGCGGTGAATCCAGTATTGCCAGACAACGACCCAGCCGGCGACGGCGAGCGTCAGCAGGAGCAAGAGGCGGGACAGCTCCGCCCCCCGGAAGAACGGCCTGGCGTCGTTGTCGCTCATGTCCCGTTCCTTTCTCCGCGAGCGTGAGAAAAAACGCAGGGTGGGCACTGCCCACCGTTCGCGGTGGGCACTGCCCACTTCCTACAGGAATTGGACGCTGCACTTTCGCCGCCAGACGAGTCCGAAACGCGGCGCATTACCCCGCATCGGCCGAACCAAGCTCGGCGAAGCTGATCTTGGCCGGCTTCTTGACCTTCGAGAACACCTCGGAGAAGACGTCGATCACCCTCACCAACTCCGAGTACTTCAAGTTCGGGTCCACCTTGATCAGCGTCTGCTCGAACGGCAGGTCCTTGTCGCTCATCGCCGCCAACAGTTCCCGGCGCAGGCTGTTGAAGTTCTGGTCGACCGGCACGTCGGTCTCGCTCAGGGTGATCCGGCCAAGAGTTCCCCCTTCACCCGAGCGCAACAACGTCGGCAGGGTCTTGAGCGATGCCGGCAGGTTCGGGTTCGGCGCGGCGTCGGCCGGAGGCGCGGCGTCACGCGAGATCTCGGGCGACGCCGGCATCAGGTTCATGACGAACTGCACTTCGGAGGGCATCGGGTGGTAGGTCAGGATAAAGAACGTCAGGAGCTGGAATGCCATGTCGAGCATCGGCGTGATCGGAATCTCGATGCTCTCTCCCCCCTTCTTTCTGCGGCTCATCGGCTTTCTCCAAAAAGGGGGTTCAAGAGGGACCGCTCATCGCCTTCAGGGCGAACTTGCGGAACCCACTGGCCTGACAGGCGGTGATCAGCGTGTAGAGGTTCGTGAACGACGTGTCCTTGTCGGCCCGCAACACAACGGTGGTCGGCAACGACCCGTCGGCGGGGATCTTTACGCCCGCGGCCTGAACGTTTCGTTTGATCAGCTTCGCCTGGCTCTGGATCTCCTCGGCCGCCTTCTGGATGAAGAGCGACTTGCCACCGAGGAGCAGGTGCCCCTGGCGATCGACGTTCAACACGAACCGGTCTTCAGACAGCGACTGCGCGTCGTCCATCGGGCGCGCTGAACCGGCGACAGGCAGGCGCACCCGAGCATCGTAGTTGTCGTTACTGAAGTTGATCAGCAGCATGAAGAAGGTGATGAGCTGGAACACCACGTCCAAGAGGGGCGTGAGGTTCGGCTCGGCCTTCATCTCGGTGCCCATCGAAGCAGACATGAGTCAACCTCCTCCCGACGGTGGGGAAAATCGGGTCCCGTCAGCGGTGTGGTCAGCTCGGCTTGGCCTGCTTGGCCGCCGCGACGAGCGAGTTGATCGTCCGGTCCGCCACCTTGGTCGCTTCCATCGTCAGCAGCGCGATCTTGTTCTTGAAGAAGGCGTAGAAGTAGATCGCGGGGACCGCGAGCGACACGCCCTCGAGCGTAATGAAGAGGGCGGTCGAAATCCCTTCAGCGACCTTCTCAGGCTTGGGCTGCGAGCCCGCGGCGGTGGCGATTTCCTGGAACGACATGATCATACCGAAAATCGTGCCGACCAGCCCGATCATCGGGCCGAGCTGACCGATGATCGCGAGGTAGCCAACCTTCGCCTCGAGACCGGTCACGATCTCGTCGGCCACGACGTTCATCGACTCTTTTGCCTCGGGCCGGCCGTTGGGCAGGTTCGCCACACCCGTGCGCACGAGCCGGGCCAGGAACGACTCGTTATCGCGGCACGCGTCGTAAGCTTCCTGGAACTTCCGCTCCTTGATCGCCGTCTCGAGCTTCTCGACGAGCGCTGGGGGCACGGCCTCGCTCACCTTCATCTCAAGGAAGAAGCGGATGATCATCGCCGACATGTAGACCGAGATGATCAGGAGGACGATCCCGATCGGACCCGACGCCTCGAGGGCCCACATCAGCATCGACTTCTTCGCGGGCGGCGCGGTCGCCTCACTCGTCGCCGGCGCTGCGGGCGCGGCTTCGGCCGGGGCGGCTTCGGCGGCGGCCTCCTTCTTCTCCTCCTGCGCCCGGGCGGCGGGCACTTGCGCCAGCGACAGACACGCAAGGCTTCCCAAGACGAAGAGGGCCCAAGCCCAGGCCCGTCCATTCCGCGAACTGGTTGACAGCGGCAACGTCGGCATCGCCAGGTTCTCCTCAAACGTACCAGAAATCAGGATCTGCGAACGGACGGGGGTTCTCGGCTTCCACAAAATCGGAACGGCTCGACCCGATGGGCGGCGATACCAATACCTGTCGCGTGCCCGAAACCCGCGAGGTCGAGGCAACGTCGTAGGTGTCGGTAAGTCGAGACGTTCGGAGGCGAGGCTGGAATCGGCCTAATGCATCCACTATCCGATGGTGGCGTGAAGCTGTCAACTCCCTAGATGCTTTTCCGGCACGGTGCCGGATCGATGTCTTCGAGCCGCAATTCTGGCCGCTTTCGGGTCCCGGCCGCGGGCGGTTTGTGATAGGTTTCGGGGGGAGGGAAACCGATGGCCGATCGCGTGCGGAACGTCCTGTTGCTGGCCGGCCGGCTCGGCTCGCACGACCACGGCTGGCCCGTCCTGTCGTTCCTCGATCGCCTCGCCCAGCGCGGGGTGTCGGCACAAGTGCTCTGTCACCTCTCGTCGGGACCAGCGGGGTGCGGGCCGGCCGACCGCATCATCGAGTGCCCGGGCCTTTTCCATCACTGGCAACAGGCCCTGGCCATCCGGCGGCTGCGGCTCGGCGAGGGCCTGCGCAGACCCGACCTCGTCCACGCCCTCCAGGCCGGGCTCGCGCCCGCGGCGCTCGCTTTGGCGGAGCGCTGGGGGGTGCCCTACGTCCTCACGATCGATGAATACGTCGGCCCCGGGTCCCGTTTGCGCGTCAGCCGTCGCTGGTGCCGGCGGCTGATCGCCGCGAGCCGCGCGCTCGCCACGGAGCTGACGGGCCAGCTCGACGTGCCCCCCACCTGGCTCTCGGTCGTGCCGCCCGGCATCGAAACCGGTCCGGAGCCTGCGCTCCATGTGCGCCCGCGCGAAGTCCCCGTGATCGGGACCGCCGGCCCGCTGGTCGACGAGTCGGGATTCGCCACGTTCCTCAACGCCGCCCGTCGCGTGCTCGAGGCGGGTCTCGACGCCGAGTTCGTGATCGCGGGGCTCGGCCCCGACGAGGCGGACCTCCGCCGCCGCGCGGACCGCCTGGGCATCACCGACCGCGTGACCTTTGCCGGCATCCCCGCGGTCGGACTGCGGTTCTGGGACGTGCTCGGCCTCTACTGCCAGACCGCGACCGTCCCGACCGTCGGCCGCACCCTCGCGCTGGCGATGGCGCACGGCGTCCCCTCGATCGCCACCGACGTCGAGGGACTCCGCGCGCTCGTCGCTCACGACGAGACCGGCCTGCGCGTCCCCCCCGAGAATTCCGGGGCCCTGGCCGATGCGATCCTGACATTGCTCAAGGACCCGGTGCGCGCCCACCGCCTCGGGCATGCCGCCCGCGCGCTCATCCAGCGCGACTTTGACCCGCTGGCCGAGGTCGACAGCCTCGTCGCCGTCTACCGCGATGTGCTCGGCGCCGAGGCCCCCTGCCCGGCCGCCGCGCTCGCCTGAGACACCGGCCTCCGAGCACCGCCCCCCGCGGACAACACGCGCTTCTCATACACGTTCGCCCAGGCCAGGAAGTCGTAAAACGACAGCAGCGTGCAAAACACGAGCCCGGGCGTGCCGTCGAGGAAGCCGAGGCGAAACACGTACGCATAGAAGAACCGGATGACGAACCGCAACGGCAGCCGGAGATAGACCTTCTTCAGCCGCCGCTTGATCTGCTTGCCGCGCCCGATCGACGCCGGCACCGGCTCGCGCAGGAAGCGCCCGTACATCTCAGCTTCCCAGATGGCGTACCGGTTGTGCTTCTCGACCCAGGCGGCGATCGTCGGATACGCGTGATGGTCCAGCTCGTGGACCAGGCGAAGCGCCTTCCCTTGCAGCTCGACGTGCTCGTGCGCCTCGTTGTCTCCCGTCCGTGCGCCCGGGGGAACCGGCATTCGCTCGTAGCGGCCGAGGTGGTGCTTGAACAGGCGGAGGTTCCAGCACTCGGCGTAGCCGCAGTGGCGAATCCGGCGGCCGAGGAAGAAGTACTTCATGTTCAGATAAAAGCCGTCCGCCTCGCCTGACCCGATGCGCTGGGCGATCTCCGCGGCCAGCTCGGGCACGACCACCTCGTCGGCATCGACGATGAGCACCCACTCGTTGCGGAACGAGAGACTGTCGAGCGCCCAGTTCTTCTTCTTGGGATAAACGCCGTTGAAATGGAACTGGACCACCCTCGCGCCATGCTCCTCGGCGACTTCAGCCGTCGCGTCGGTGCTCTGGCTGTCCACCACGATGACCTCGTCGGCCCACGCGAGCGCGGGGAGGCACCGGCGCAGGTTCTCGGCCTCGTTCTTGACGGGCACGATCACGCTGACGGGGGCGCGCGTGTCGCCGTCCGATCGCGGCCCCGCTGACAGCAGCGTTCTCTTTTCAAATTGAGCAGGCGCGATGTTCACCGCCGTGTACCCTCCGTCCGCCGTCGTTCTTGGGAGGGCGAGGCTCCGGCCGAGCCGCGCCCTCCCGGGAATT
>JARLIH010000301.1 GCA_031291845.1 Isosphaeraceae bacterium
CCGTCGCGCGCGACGACGGCATCCCGCTGGTCTCCGGATGGCTGAAGCACGTGCCGCGGGAGCTCCGGACGCCCGCTCCGGCGATCGTCTTCACGAGCGGCCTCAGCATCCTGATCTGCCTGATCGCGGCGGCCTTCTCGGTGATTACCTCAGTCAGCACGATCGCTCTGTACCTGGCGTATGCCGCCCCGATCTACTTGAACCTGCGGAACAAGGCCCGCCGTCGCGGCGAGTTCATGACAGCCCAGAGTGCGGCCTGGCATCTCGGGAAGTGGGGCGTCTGGCTCAACGGCATCGCACTGGCGTGGGTCGGCGTGATGACGGTCGTCTTCTTCTTGCCGCCGAACGAGCTGGTCCTCTGGTCGCTGCTGGGCCTCCTGGCGGCGCTCTTCGTCTATTGGGAGCTCTCGGCCAAGCGATCGTTCCAGGGGCCGCCGCACGCGGGCGAGAAGACGTCGTGCTAGCGGGGGGGGGGGCCGCTACTGAGCGTTTTGGTGCGCCTCGTCCTTGAAGAGAGGCTCGCTCGCATCCGCGAGCATCCCGGTGAGCCCGCACAGCACGAAGGCCAGCGCCCCTGTGTACAGCATGGCGTCCCAGCCGCCGACGGCGGTGACAGCGCCCATCAGGGAGGGTGCGATCCCCGCGCCGAGGTTGCCCCACATGTTGGCCCAGCCGAGCACGGCGCCGACTTGCTTGCCGCCGGTGTCCTGGGCGAACGCCCAGACCGCCGGCACGCCGACGTCCTGGAACACGGCCATGACCGCCAACGCCGCCGTGACCGCCCAGGCACTCGGCAGGAACGGGCAGATCAGCATCGCCAGCACGCAAGGCAGCTTGAACACGCCCATCGGTACCGCGCGACCGTAGCGCCGGCCGTAGCGCCGGGTCAGCCAATCGGTGAGCCAGCCCCCGCCGATCATCCCGAACGACGCCATGAACAGCGGCACCGTGGTCATCAACCCGCGCCGCTCGACGGGCACGCTGAATCGCTCGTCCAGAAAACGGGGCAGCGACGTGATCAGGAAGATCCAGCCGATGTTGGCAAAGATGTTCGTGGCCGAAAAAAGCCACTGGTTGCGGCTCGTGGCGAGGAGGCGCCAGGGGATCGCGTCGGACGCGGTCGCCTCGCCGGCCGTCGATTGACCCGACTCGATGAGGTCCACCTCAGCGCGGTTGCACCATGGGTGGTTGCGCGGCCAATCCCGGGCGAAGAGCCAGAAGAGAACAGCCACGATCACGCCGCCAATGCCGTAGATCATGAGCGTCGGCCGCCACCCTCGGCCGTGCAGCTCCTGAACCGCGCCGGGGAACGCTTTCTCCAGAATAAGCCGGTTGAGCCGCTCGGACTCCTCCGGCGTGCGGACCGAGGCCGGCTTCGCCAGGATCGCACGGCCCTCCGCCGAAAGCCCGATCGGAGCGCTACCGGGCGAGTCAAGCGCACCGGGGCTGCGGATCAGCCGGTTCAATGCCTCAGCGCACCGCTCCGGGTTGATATCCGTCGCGACCAGGTAGGCGTGAACTCGTGTCCGGATGGGCACGAGATGGGCCGGCTTCGCATCCGCGAGCAACTCGGTGAACCGCTCGACGCTCAGCACCTGGTCGGGCGCCACGTGGGCGGGGGTGCTGATCGGCACGAACGCCACGATCAGGATGCCCGTCAGCGAGTTGGCCCCGGCGCCCCCGAACCGGCCGCCGAACGCGACGATGCTGCTCGCCAGGCCGCGCGATCGGTCCGGCACCCAGCGCTTCAGCAGAAGGGCTGCCGTCGGGTACGCCCCGGCCTGCGAAAGGCCGAGCAGGAAGCGCGCGAGGAACAGTGTCCAGAAATCCCAGGCGAACGCGATGAAGATCCCGAACACCGACCAGCCGACCAGGTACAGCGTCATCATCAAGCGCGGTCCGTAGCGCTGAGATAACCACCCGGATGGCACCTGCGCCAACGCATAGGCGATGAAGAACGCCCCGAAAGCCGCGTCCATTTCCATCTTGCCGATACGCAGGTCCTGGCGGATGTACACCTCGGCAACACTGACGCAGACGCGCTCCAGGTAGAGGAGGGCGGCGGCCAGCATCGCGAGCAAGACGATCAGGTCTCGGACGCGGGTAGGGCGAGGGGACGAAGTTGAGGTCATCGTTATTTGAGGCAATGCACTGGGCAGGATGTCGTGCGCCGCGGGAGTCGGCTGTGGGGCTTGCGAACGCGTGGGCTCGTGGCGGACCACACTGTACCGCGTTTCTCGCACGGGCGATATCCGGTAGCCGAGAAGCTCGTCACCGCGAGGCTTTGAGCGAGTGACACTTGGCGAGACCCTGCGCGGCGTTTGCGTTGACGAACAACGTGATGTACAATCACGAAGTGCTAAATCGTTAAGACCGCCGTGCATGGGACCGGTGCCTTCTGGGCAGGCTCCGGGATCCCGCGGGCACGAAGAGCCAATCGGAAGGGGTCGATGAGCACCTGGAAGAGTCTCCCCGGTTTTGGGCGGGAGTCCGCCACGGTGACACTCCGGAAACCGCACCGGCGGCGGCTTTGGCCGGTCGTCGAAGGGATGGAAGCCCGAGCGCTGCTGTCGGTGACGATCCAGGAATTCCCTACGGGCCTATCGTCGGTCTCAGACCCCTGGATCACCGAGGGGCCGGACGGGAACCTCTGGTTCACAGTGGTCACCAGCACGACCACCGGCTCGATCGCTCGGATTACGCCCGCCGGCGCGGTCACCGATTTTCCGATCACGCCGTACCACGGTCCTAACGGCGGGATCACGACGGGGTCCGACGGCGCCCTTTGGTTCACCGAGCTGTATTCCCCGTCCGGTCCTTATGGCGGCCTCTTTCTCGGTTCGATTGGACGGATCACGACAACCGGTCAGGTGACCGACTATCCCAACGCCTTCAATGGCGACCTCGCCGAACCGTACGCGATCACTGCCGGTCCCGACCACAACGTCTGGTTCACGGAAATCAATGCCACGAGGGTTGGCCGGATCACGCCGGGCGGCCAGGTCACCGAGTTCTCGCAAGGGCTGAGTCCCCTCCCTACGTCCACTTCAATCACCCCCGGTCCCGATGGCGCCCTTTGGTTCGTCGAACAACAGACGAGTCAACATCCGAACTTGATCGGCCGGATTACGACCTCGGGACAGATCACCGAATTTGGTCAAGGGATCGGGTCGGGAGGCGTGCTCCAAGGGATTACCGCCGGCCCCGACGGCGCTCTCTGGTTCACCATGTCGAACGACACGATCGGCCGGATCACGACGAGCGGGCAGGTCACCGAGTTCAAGCAGGGAATCACCCCCGGAAGCGACCCGTTCTCAATCGTGGCCGGACCGGACAACGCCTTGTGGTTCACCGAGCCCTTTGGCGATCGAATCGGCCGGATCACGACGTCCGGTCAGGTCACCGAGTATTCCGCAGGCCTCAGTCCCGGCGCCTTCCCGCTGCATATCACCAACGGGCCCAACGGCACGCTCTGGTTTACCGAAGGCGGCGATGCTCGCGTCGGTGAAATCAACGTGCCCGCTGCCCCGGCGCCGACGGTCGAGCAGGTCGAACGCTTTGGGTTTCACCTCCAGCCGACGACCGTCGCCCTGACGTTCAGCCAGCCTCTCGACTCGACGAGCGCCCAGAACGTGGCGAACTACACGATTACCGGGCCGGGTGGCAGGACGATCCCCATCGCCTCGGCCGTCTATGACGCCTCCGCGCAAACCGTCACGCTCTCCCCGAGGTCGCGCCTGAACCTGCATCGGCGGTATACGCTGGCGGTCAACGGCACACCTCCCGCGGGAGTCGCCGGCGCATCGGGGGCACCGCTGAACGGCAACGGCACGCCGGGAACCTATTATGTCACGACGTTGGTCGGATTTCACGGCCAACCTGTGCCGGTAAGGGCCGCGCACTCGAAAGGCCGCTAACAACCCACGAGGGCATACGGATTCGATGCCGAACCGACCGGGAATCGCGACGCCGACGCTCTGGACCGTGGGCTACGGCGCCTGGCCGACGCCGGTCCGGGCGGAGCGACTCGTCGCGTCGCTCGTCGCGCGCGGCGTGACTCGTTTGGTCGATGTACGGCTCAATCCCTGTTCGTCCGACGTCAACGAGGGGCGCTACGGCCCCAAGCCATGGACGTTGCAGACAGGCCAGGCCGGCATCGTCGGCATTCTGAACGCCGCGGGGATCGCATACGAGTGGCTCGTCGAGCTGGGCAATCCCCAGCGCCACGATAAGGCGATGACCGTGCTCCGCGCGCACCTCGCCGACCACGCGGCCGACTGGCCCGTCCACCGCGGGCTCGATCGGCTGGAAGCCTTGGTAGGGAGTCAACGCGCGGTCGTGAGCCTGCTTTGCGCGTGCGCCGATGTCCGGGTTTGTCACCGCTGGCTCATCGCGCGAGCCTTGGCGGCGCGGCGCAACGCGTCCGGTCTCGTGATCCGAGACGTCCGGACGGGACAGGAAATCCCACCTCCGCAAGGCGCGGTTTTGTAGGGATTCACGGCGCTGGTTTCGGCCACTTCAGGTGCCGGTGCAGGAAGTCGAACGTTCCCTGGCCATTGATCGTGTGGCCGCCGTTGAAGAACTCGATCGCGGTGCGGTCGGCCAGGCCGAGGTTGTCGTAGACCCAGCGCACCCGTGCATATTCCGACGCCACCCACTCGTCCGGGGCGACCCCGTCGTGGTGGCCGCGCTCGACCATGAACGGGCGCGGCACCATCAGGGAGGCTAGCTCCGCATAGTTGAACGTGCTGCCCATGTTAAAGTAGGGCATTTCCCACTCGACGGTGAACATGAAGCTGTAGTCACTGTCCGTCGCAGCGACCTTGCGGGCCCAGTCGTTGAAGTCGCCCGAGCAGATCGAGAGGCAATAACCATCGAGCAAGGGCGGCACGCGCACGGCCGTCTCGCCGCCGTAGCTCAGGCCGTAGAACGCGATCCGTTGCGGGTCCACGAACGGCAACCCTTTGAACCACTCGAGGAACTGCCGGTGCTGGGCCGTGATGAAGGAGAACATCGAGAGCTTGACCGGGTTCCCCTTGCGGTTGAGCATCCGGTAAAGGTCCTCGCCTCGATAGAGGTTGTGGGGCGCGAAGGTCACGAACCCGCGGTCCGCGAGATGAGCGGCGAAGTCGTGATAGGCGGGGAGGTCGCCCTCGATGGCGTCCTTCGGCAGTCCGTTCCGCCCGTGCTGGCAGACGACGACCGGTCGCTTCTCGCCGTCCTTGATGTCCTTGGGCACGAGCAGCACGCCCCAGGCGAAGACGTCGGGATAGACGTCGAGCATCACTTCGTAGCCGGTCCACTTGGGGCGGTCGTAGACCTTGCGGGTGCGCGGGTTGGTGGGCAGGACGGGGTCGTCGATCCGGCCAATCACCTCTTCGAGGAAGATGTCTCGGAACGGCGCCACCTCTTGCGCGAACGTCTCGGCGGACTGTTCCGGAACGCGGAACATCCGGAACCGGGTGCCGCGTGGGGCCAAGGTGCGGATCAGCGTGGTCTTGTCGAGGAAGAATGCGTCACGCGTCGCGCCGGCCCCCCGCAGCAGGCGCTGGACGTGCCCTTCGAGCTCCCTGACCTGGCGCCCTTGGCGTTCGTTCGGGTCGAACCCCCTGCGCAGGTCGATCGGCGGTGCCGTGACGAGTTCCATGGCCGACGAAAGGCCCAGCAACTTGCCGAAGTCGCGGACGGCAGCCTGACCCGCGAACGGTTTCACCACCCCCGTATCCGCCTGGATGAGTGTGCGCGGCTGGAAGCCGGCGGGGAGGAGCGCGTCGATCCGCTTCCATTCGTCGCGCACCGCGTCCGCGGACGGCGTGCCCAGTACCCCGACGGCCGCGCCGCCGCGGCCGCCGGCCGGAATGGCGGGCGGTCCGTCCACGCGCGGGCCCTCGCTGGGCTCGACGACCAGCCCGCGAGGCGCGATCAAAGTCGCGATCTCGGCGTCGCCGAACTGGTGCAGCAGCCCCCAGACGTTCCGGTAGATCGGCTCGTTCCACACGCGCTCACGGGGACCAAAGTAGCCGCTGACCAGCGCTGCGTCGATCCGGGGATCGACCGCCGCCGCGTAGAAGGCGATCAGTCCCCCCTCGCCGTAGCCCGCGACGCCGACCTGCGCTTCGGGCCCCGCCTGCTGCGTGATCCAGTCGACCGCCGCCAGCACCTTCTGCACCTCGTAGCCGATAACGTGCCGGCCCATCTGGTACGCCTGGCGGTAAATCCACTCGCGGTGCGGCTGGTTCGTGAACGCGATGCGCGCGTTGCCCGAGAAGGCCGTACCCCGGTCGATGAGAACCGGCACCACCACGCGCACCCCGTGGACGGCCAGCCGGTGCGCGAACTGCGATTCGGCGTCCACTCCCGCGGCGAGGCCGGCGACCTGTTCTGGGGTCTGGCCGGCATCGGGCAGGGCGATCACGTGGGCACGGATCGGTCCTTTCGGCTCGAGCAAGAGGCCCTCGCCGTGAACCCCGTCCAGCACAGGCCAGCGCACCTGGTAGACGCGGTACGCATCCCCCTCGGCGACGAGCGCGGGGGACTTGTCGTCGCCGAACCGCTCCAGCGCCGCCGGCACGCGCGGGTCGACCGTGCCGATGATCGTGCGGAGCGATTCGCGGTTGGCCTGAACCGACCTCTCGTAGGCTTCTCGCGACGACGGGTCGCGGCGCCACAATCGCGCCCGGCTCTGGACCGAGCCGGTGACCTTTCGCTCGACGAAGCGGTGTGCGCCGTCGAGCATTTGCCGCGACAGGTCGCCTTCCACAATCAGCGGCTTCGTGCCCGGCAGCGTCTCGGCGGAGTCCGCAAGCGAGGCCGCGCAGGTGAGTACAATCAACGCCCAGGTGCCACGGATCATGACGAAACATCCCTCGGAGGAAGCGTGCGGACGCGTGCCACCCCACCGTCCAAACATTCGTCTTGGCGCACCGAAGCCGGGCGCGTGCCAAAACATCCTAATCGTCGCGCGGCACTGACGAAACCGGATGCCAGGCTTGTGTCACTCTCCGGCCGGCCGCGGGCCCGGCGTTGCCTCGCTCACGCGTTGTTGCGTGGTTGCAATCGCGTTGGCAGCGCGTGGCCGATCGGGCGCATTGTTGCAAGGAGCGCGGCAAATTGTAAAAACGACGCGGGGTTAGGGGCTCGGCCGATGGAGGCCGAACGGCGGTCGCGCGGAGGGCTCGAACTTGAGTAAAACCCAAAGAGGCGGCGCAACCGTCACTTTCGTCGAGTGCGGTGACATCACTACGACACTCACGACCCGCAGGCCCAGTTTCTTCGTAACGCGGCACGATGATTGCTTCTTAGGGGGCCGCCTTGCGGGGCTTTGCCCAAGTTCGCATGTTCCAATCCCGGATCGAATAGGTCGCGGTGGGTTCGCCAGGACGGCGAGCACCATTTGCTGGAACAGGAGGTTCCTTGATGTCCGCCGTGAAGACTTTGGCCTGGGGGATCGTGGCTTGGGCAGGTTTGGCGACGGTGAGCCAGGCGGCTCCCTTGTCCTTCGGCGGCACGATGTTCTCTTGGACCAACTACGAGGGGCTCGCGGCGGGCGACCCGAACGTTGTGACGAACGCCTCGATCCAGCCGGCTCCCGCGGCGGTTCCGGCCGCGACGCCGGCTGTCGCTCCCGCCCTCGAGACGGTGGCGGCATCCGCACCCTTGACCACGACCGCCACGGCGACGACTACTGCCGCCGCGGCGCCTGCCCAGAGCGGCATGGTCGACGCGTTTCTCAACTTCGGCAGCGGTCCTTACGCCGAAGCCAGCGCCATCACGACCGGCGGGGCGCAGTCGTGGTATTTGAGCCCCGGCGTCGCGAACCTCTTCGGTGGTACGCCGAACGCCCAGCAGCAGCAAGATTTCGTGAACACCGTCGCCCAGCGCGTTGAGCAGACCTTCCAACTGAGCGGCGTGCCGCTCACGATCAGCACGGATCCGAGCGTCCCCGCCGCGCACGTGCTGAGCGTCGTCTCGGGCACCGGCAGCGCGTTCACCACCGGCGCGATCGGCGAGACCGACATCGGCCGCAACGGCTTCAGCTTCATCGACCCGATTGCCGGGGCGGCCCAGAACGTCAACCAGCTCGAGTGGATCGTGGCCCACAACATCTCGCACGAGCTCATGCTCGCCTTTGGGGTGCCCGAGATTCACGACCAGACGGGCAACTACATCGACTCCACGAAGGCGAACATGGCGATGATGCTGTCTCCGACCGCGACCTTCAGCCCGGGCGCTGTGCAGGACCTGCTCTCCCGGAACTTCCTGGACGCGGTGCCTCTGGGTGCCTCCCAGCCGCAGTTGGTCGACCCCCAGCCGGTCCCCGAGCCTGCGACCCTGGCCGTGTGGGGTCTGGTGGCGATGGGAGCGGTCGTGGTGGGCCGTCGCCGCGCCCGCCGGGTCGCGGCCTGACCCGCGACGACGGCACAACGCGACAGGACCGAAGAACCGGATCAATCCTTTCGACTCTTGACTTCCTTGCCCGCCGCGTCCCATGATATTCCTGCCTGGACGCCTGCCCCCGGCCGCTCGCGAATCGCCGCTCGTATGAGGTTCGCCTTGCCCGCTCGCACCTGGAACTGCCGGCTCTGGTTTGCGGTGGCCTACCTTCTGGCCACGGGGCTCGCGCAGTGCGCTCACCGTCACGGTCACGCGGAGAGCGACGCCGCGACGCGGTGCCTCGCCAGTTGCGACGACAACCGCATTCACCTCTCCGGGCATACGTCGGTCGATCTGGGTGACCACCCCGACCACTGCCCGGCGTGCCAGTTCCGGAACTCGCACCAGGCGGCGCGCGACCTGGGACCCTCTCCGTTCCGCCTCGTGTGTATCGGCCGTCTCGAAGAGCTGCGCCGACCTCTCTTCCTTCACCTCACCAGCTCCGGCCTCTCGTGCCGGGCTCCCCCCGCGGTCTGAGCACGTTTACGCCTGCCCCACGGCCAACGCTCCGCGCGCCGTCCCCGCAACCGCTGACGTGCCTGTCGTTTCATTGGACCCGGCGCGTCCCGCCCGTTGCTCTCGGGGCCTGTCCCGATCGGCATCACCATGACCGCGCGAGTCACATCGCGCCGTCGCGGTAACGACCGGAGCCGCGCTTCGAGAGGCGTTGCCTCCTGGCTGATGGAACAGCGCCGGTTTCGCGCAGGGAGTTAAAGACCCCGAGCTCTTCGCGCTCTCAGGCACGAGGAATTCCCGCGCAGGCCCGCGCGTTCCG
>JARLIH010000302.1 GCA_031291845.1 Isosphaeraceae bacterium
AGTTGCACCAGCCCCGCAGCACCGGGTTGAGTTTCCGGAGCAGGGCGGCGAGCGTTCGATGCTTGTTGCGGCGGGTGAGCGATCTAACCTTCCCGATCACGGAGGCGAGAGCCTTCTTTGACGGGTAGGTGTAGACCGCCTTTTTGCCGCCACGACCACGCCAGGATCGACGCTGGATATGCCATCCCAGGAAGTCGATCCCGTCGTCGATGTGGCAGACACTCGTCTTCTCTGCCGATAGGCGCAAGCCGATCGGCGCGAGCACCTCGCTGACCTCGTTGCGGAGCGCATCGGCGTCCTTGCGGGCACCCCGGACCATCACTACGAAATCGTCCGCATAGCGGACGATTCGATGAGCCGGAACGCCTTGGCGTTGGAGCTTGGCGCGTGTCCATGACGGCCCGAGCGCTTCCCACTTGCGCGCGAAGTGCTCGTCCAGCACCGTCAGGGCAATGTTAGCCAGGCAGGGTGAGAGAATCCCGCCTTGCGGAGTGCCGGTGATCGTGTTCCGGTTGGCCTGGCTCTCGGAGAGGACCCCGGCCTGAAGGAACGCCTTCACCAGGCCCATGACGCGCTTATCCCCGATCCGATCGCGCATTCGGTCCAGAAGGAACGAGTGCGAAATCTCGTCGAAGCACGCCGCGATGTCTGCCTCGAAAACCCACTCGTAATTCCGAACGGGCGTCCCGAGGTAGTGGATCTCGGCGATCGCGTCTTGAGCGCGGCGCTTCGGACGGAAGCCGTAGGAACACGGCTTGAAGTCCGCCTCGAAGATCGGCTCGAGCACCAGCTTCAACACGGCTTGCACGACCCGATCAGCGCAGGTCGCGATCCCGAGCCGACGGACCTTCCCGTTCGCCTTGGGGATCTTCACCTCCCGCACCCGATCAGGCCTGAAACGGCGGGCTTTCAGATCGCTCCTGAGCCCGTCGAGCAGTCCCACCACGTCAACGACGGATCGCGGTGCGATCCCGTCAACACCGGCGGTACGTGCGCCCCGGTTGCTCCTGACCCGCGTCCACGCCACGACGATGAATGCCGGATCGTGAACGAGGTTGTATAGGTCATCAAACCGACGGTCGGGATCCCCGACCGCCCATCGGTGCAGCTTGCTCTGCATCGCGAGTACCCGCTGCTCAGCCAACTCAGGGCTGGGCCACGACACGCCCGTATTCACCGGCGATCTCCTCGTTCCGCACGCCTGCTGCGAACCCGCTGGACCCCTTCGCCATGTACCGGGCTTTCCCCGGCTCGGACTACTACGGGTCCTCCGCCCCTTCCCGACGGCATCCGCCGACGACGCGCGTTCCCGCCAGCCACCCAAAGGTCGGCTGGTGAGGGGACCATCGGGAAGGTTCCCACGTTCACTTTGAACCGCTGGTCGGGTTAGGTGCCCAGCTATGCCCCTGCGACTTCGCCACACCTACGCCGCAGGCATTCGGTGTGGCCTCCCGGCCGACGACATTAATCGACCCAGGGAGTTCCCCGCGATCCCTGCGGGGACGCGCCGCGACCCAGCCCATATCCGCCAGGTTGGAGCTGGTGGTCTGCTCTTGAGGGGTGTTCTGACGCTGGTTTCTCACGTACACCTTCCCGTCTTGCTTGCCGGACCCGGACCATCTGGCAGTGCTGGCCCGTCCCGTCGTTGTCGGGGCTGCTGTCCACCCTCACCGGCGTCTCCCGGATCAGGCTGCCCCCAGCTTCACCGATCCGCTGCGACGGACCGGAGGCGGTGTCCTTTCATCACCGCACGGTTGCAAAGCGCCTCGTGGCGCTCGATGTCCCACGACCACAGCTCGTTCGGTCGTGTGGCGAGCAGCTCTGGCTTGTTGTAGGCGGGGTGGGTGAGCTGGTCGCGCCGATCGCGGACCCCGCCGTGGTGGGCGGCGAGGATCCGGTACATCGTGCGGGTCGAGCACAGGTAGGTGCCCTCGTCCAGCAGCGTCGCGTAGGTCTCCTCCGGCGATGCGTCGACGAACCGGTCGGAGTGCAGGAGATCGAGCACCTGCTGGCGTTCGGGCTCACTCAGCGCCCGCTCAGGCGCCGGCCGCGGTCGGCACGGCCTGGGCTCGGACGGCCGCCGCCGGCGATAGATCGTCGCCACAGACGCGCCCAGCGCCCGGCACGCCGGCCTCGTGCCGATGATCGGCGTCAGCTCCTCGACCGTGGCGGCGATCATCGCTCGGTGCTCCTGCTCGCGCTGTCTGATCCGAGCATCTCTTCCAGCAGCGCTGAGACGTTTCCCTGAATTTCGATCACGCGACGGGCCTTCGCGAGCTCCGCCTCGGCCCGCTCGGCTCGCCGCGTTAGCGCGACGAGCTCCGCGTCGCGCTTGTCGGCCGGCTTGCGCCCGCGCGGCTTGCCGAGCTCCTTCAGCGCCCCGTCCTTGCGCTGCTTGCGCCAGTAGGTCAGATGCGACGTGTACAGCCCCTCACGGCGAAGCAGCTCACCGACCTCGCCCGGCGCCGTGCACGCGTCCGCCTCGGCGAGGATCCGCGCCTTGTACTTCGCGGTGAACGACCGCCGCTTCGCCTGCTCCACCAGCTCGGGGTCCGGGACCCCCTCCGGCGCGGCGGCAGCAGCCTCAACCGCAGCTCCAGCTCCATTCGTGCTCGCCTCCAACATGTCCGGCATTCTCCGTTCTCGCCCTCAAGGTCATTGATTCCTCGATGGTGAGCGTCTCACCGGACGTTGACAGAGAGGGGACGCCCGGCTGCGGAGCGAGGTCGGCGTCGTGCTCGGAGTCGCGCAGCACGCCGAGGATCCGGCGCATCTCGTCGAGCGCCCGGCGGCCGGTTC
>JARLIH010000030.1 GCA_031291845.1 Isosphaeraceae bacterium
GGTGACCATACTGGCGGGGTCCCACCCGTTCCCATTCCGAACACGGCCGTTAAGCCCGCCAGGCCCATGATAGTGCCTCTGGCGCGAAAGTCGGTTATCGCCGGAATCCTTCACTCCCAGCCGCCCGCAGTCCCGCAAGGGACCGCGGGCGGTTTTTTGCGCGCTTGTTTCTGGCGACCGGATCGGTTCGCATCTCGGCGAAATCCGTGGGATGGCCGAGCTGTTATTGATGGAGGGTGCGCGGAACCCACCGGTGCATTTCATGCACCCTACCGGAATGCGGTGAATTTGCGATTCACGATTCGATGTGATCGAGCGAGCAGCCGACTTGGCTGCCTTTGGTCCACCGAACGGACCCTGGAGCCAACGAGAATCGGGCTTTCAGCTCTTCAGCGACTCGTTCTCGGACCGTCTGCGGCGCGATGGAAAACCCATACAACGTGGGTCCCCAAGAGCTTTGCCCGACTCCATGAAGTCCCGACCGCCGCAGGTCCGCAACGATCTCGGCGCTCCGGGCGCTGGCGAGTCGTCCCCCCTGGGCCGGCGCGAAGCAGAGTCCGACCTCTTCCTGGAGCTCGGTCAACGAGCGACCGAACGCTTCGAGATCATGCTCGATGAGCGCTGGCATGATGCCAAGCAGTACCGAACGGCAGAGACGATCCGTCACTCGTTGCGGAATGGCGGGTAATTTGGCGAACGCCGATGCCTCTTCCGTGCCGTGCAGGCCCGGTCCGCGCCCGGGCGTGACGACCAGGACCGACCATTCCGCGGGAAACGGCAGGCGAGCGAGCAACGGTGGAATTCCACCTACCGCGCCTCGGCCGCCGTCGACGATGAAGCCACCGTGGCGGAACCCATGGAGGCCGATGCCGGAGCGAAGCCCCCGGCCGGTGAGTCGCGCGAGCGTTTCGAGCGATGGGGCGGGCTCGCCGGCGAGCGCCAGGATCGCCTGCGCAACGGCGAGGCTGACCTGTGTGCCGACGCCCAGGCCCAGATGTTCGCCGGGGGCCGTTTCGACCAAGAACGCGACCGGTGGCGTGGGGAGCTGAGCGGCGAGGGCGTGCGCGACTCGCAGCACGCGATCCGCGAGGGGCCCCTCGGCACTCCAAGCTTGCGCTGGGCGGGCGATCAGCCGAATGCCGGGGTCCTCGATCATGAGGCCCACGCCGCCGAACTGACGAACGGAATCGGGGCCCCAGCCGAGGAGTCCAAAATGGAGGCGGCTGGGCGTCTGCACGCGGAGCGAGATCATGGGCGCATCATAGCAAACGGTTCACCCCTGCGCCGCGCTTCTTCCGCGACGTAGGCGACGAGGAGAGAAAAGGCCGCGCGCTCCGCATTTCCGCCGGTCTTGTCGACCAGAGGCTCAAGTTTCTCGAAGTCGGCTTCGATGTCGCCGAGCGCCAGAAAGCTGGTTCGTGTAGCGAGGATCGCCGCCTCGATGACGGCGTGTTTGGCACGGTTGAAACCGAAGAAGTCGCGGAAACGCCCCTCGGCCACGGTTTCAGCGATAATCGTCGTGCGTTCCTGGCGATCGTCGAGGTCCGTCACGCGGAACTCAAAATAGCGGCACGAACCGACGAGGATTTGCCCACCGACGACCGCTGCCGGCCGCGTCTCGGCGTCCGCTGCGTGGCCAATGGCCGTGCGCGCGAACAAGAGTACGTCGTCGGTCACGTGCAGTACGCCCTCGCCCGTGGCCTTGAGGTTGCGGTACGTGGTCGAACTTTGGAACGGACGAAGGATGAACCGTTGCATCGAAGGCTCGACGTTCGGGCCCATTGGCGCGACGTTCAGTCGACCTTCGGCGTCGATGGTGGTAACGATGCCTTCCAGGATCACGGGCACTGATCTCCGCGTCGTGAGTTCACACGTTCCCTGTGGCTCGGCTCCGGCTCGGTGAGAAATCCCCACTCCAGCGCCTGGTCCTGCCGGTAGGTCTTGCCGAGCTGGAGCGCTGTCTTGGCCTTCATCAACTCGTAACCCAGATAAAAGGCATGCGCGGGGTCCGTGACGCCCATGCGGTCGAACAAGACGAAAGGATCGGCCTCGCTCAGGAAGTGGTTGTGATTCATGGCGTGGAGCAAGCCGTCTTCCGCGAAGATCCGCCAGTTCGGGTCCTTGATCCGCCGCGCCAGCTCCGCGAGGTTCTCGGCTCCGAACTGGGCGACTTTCGGGTCGCGTAACATCACGAGTCCCGGTTCGAGGTGTTTCGGCAGCGTCCGCCGGTTCACGGCGTGGAACGCCAGTCGGCGGGCCAAATCGATTTCGCGGACGGACGAGCGTGCCCAGTTAATGACGGCCGTCGTCAGCACGCTCCGAATCTCGAGCTCCTGGCAAAAGCCGATGAGCAGCGTGTTGATGCCCGCCGAGTCGACGTCCGTCAGTTCGGTCAAGTTGCCTACGCCCATCATCATCGGCGCTGCAGGAAACCGGCGCCTGGCTTCGAGGTATCGCCCGAGCGAGGCGGCGAATCCAAATCCGATGGGCTCGAGGATCGGATCGATTCGGAAAGGGATTGCCGCACAGCTCAGGGCTGCAATCGTCTCGTCCAACCCGTCGAGCGATCCCGAAACGTCGGGAAGCGCCACGACCTCGACCCCCCAATCGACCGCGCGCTCGCGGTTCGTGGAGTTAACGCTCAGCACGAGGTCTGCGCCGGCCGCGACCGCCAGCCGTACCTCGGTCGCGTCGAATGTATCGATGGAGACTTTGAGCCCTCGGTCGCGCAGAGCCGAGACCGCGTCGCCGACGCCGAGCCACGGTCCATCCGGGTCACAGCCCAGATCGATGCGGTCGGCTCCCTCGTCCGCGAATCGCTGCGCGGCGGCGATGATCGCGGCGGTCGATAGTCGGGGAGCGTGGTTGACTTCGGCGATTATCTCGATGTCGTACGACCCGTAGTCCGTGACGGGGGTCTTCCCGCGACCGAAGTGAGCGGGCAAGTCACGCACGTCCACGGGGCCGAGCTCGACCGGGACCTGAGCCTTTTCGATCACGGGCGACAGGTCGCCGCGGCAGTGTCCGGGCAGGATGACGCGCGCGATCCCAGCGGGGACTGCGAGCTTTCTCGCCACCCAAGCCGGGGTCATCAAGGCCGCTACGGAAATCGGCAGCACGGCGACGGCCGCCTCGAAGCCGGCCGCTGGTGCGAGTTCGGCGAGGACCTGCCGGAGCGAGAACTCAGCGAGGCGGCCGGTCACAAACAAGAAAAGGGGGCGATCGGCCACGGCGTGCTCCGGACGAGAAAAGGGAAATTACCGCACGGAGCCACCGTTGATTCGGACAATCTGCCCCGTCAGGAAGGCGGCCGCCGGGCTGACGAGGAAACAGGCCGCCTGAGCGACATCCTCGGGCGTACCCCAACGTTTCAGCGGCGTTTCGCGTAACACCCGGTCCTGCCAGACGGACGAGGCCGACTCGCCCCAGGCGGTCTTGACCCAACCCGGCGCCACAGCGTTAACCCGGACCGCTGGCGCCAGGCTGAGTGCGAGGCTACGGGTGAAGGCCATGACGGCCCCCTTCGTTGCGGCGAAGAGCTCTCCCGAGTCTCCTTCCATGCCTGTTTCCGCCTGGTCCCAGCCCATGGTGACGATGGCGCCTCGCCCTTGGTCCTTCATGAGCCGGCCGACGGCCCGGGTCAGTCGCAGCGTGGCGACGACATCGACGGCCCAAAGGGCGTCGAGCTTCGCATCGAAACTGAGCTTCGCCGCAGGCCCGGTCAGCGTGTCGGCGCCGGCGATCTGGAGCCAGGCGTCCAGTCCGTCCCAGACGTGCCACGCCTCGTCCACGAGCCGGTCGCCAGCAGCGCGGTCGGCAAGGTCTGCCATTAGCACGCGACTGCGCCCGCCCAGGCGGCGAACCGCTTCGGAAACGGTCTCGGCCGCGTCACGAGACCGCCGGCCGTGGACCAAGACATCGGCTCCGGCCTCGGCCAACGCCAGCGCCGTCGCCCGGCCAATGCCCGAGGTGGCACCCAGTACTGCACAACGCATCCCTCTCAAGTCGACAGTCACTGCGGCGAAACTCCCAGGAAACGCGACCCATTCCCTTCCAGTATCAGCCAAGTTCCCGGGCGGCTCAAGGCAACCCTGGCTCGTTTGACTCCTGCCGGGCGTGTCTGCGACAATAACGCCGCGCTCGGGAGGACGAGCCGCTCGGTCATGGTCGGAGAGATCGGAGGGATGTCGAGCGTGTCGAGCGCAGGACCCGTGGACGAGGTTGAGCATGCGACATGCATCGCCTGTGGCTGTCTGTGCGACGATATTGTCGTCGCGGTCGCGGACGGCCAGATCGTTCGGGCTGGAAACGCGTGTCCCGTCGGCGAACGCTGGTTCCTGAGCGAGCGTTCGCGATCGGGCGTCCCAGACGCGTGGCTCGAAGGACAGCCTGTCACGCGCGACGAGGCCATCGCGCGGGCGTGCCTCCTGCTGGGAGAGGCCCGCGCCCCGGTGTTTCTCGGCCTCAGTCGCT
Organism: Isosphaeraceae bacterium; assembly: GCA_031291845.1. Classification (GTDB taxonomy): domain Bacteria; phylum Planctomycetota; class Planctomycetia; order Isosphaerales; family Isosphaeraceae; genus DAIDJG01. The sequence goes on from JARLIH010000030.1 coordinate 4,474, forward strand.
GCACGACCGAAACCACGGCCGCCGCGCTGGCGCTGGCCGATCACGTTCGCGCGACGATCGACACCGACGTCGGCGGTGCCGCGACCGCTCGACTCCAGGCGTTCCAGCGAGTGGGACGGGTGTCGGCGACGCTGGGAGAGGTCAAGAACCGCGCCGACGTGGTCGTTTTCTGGGGCTGCGATCCGGTCAAGACCCACCCTAGGCACTTCGAGCGTTATTCCGCCGAGCCACGGGGTCGGTTCGTTCCCGAAGGGCGAGAGGGGCGTACGGTCATCGTGGTCGACGCCGAGCGCACGGCCTCCGCAGAGTGCGCTGACCTCTTCGTGCCGGTCGCAACGGAGAGAGGATTCGAAACGCTCTGGACCCTGCGGGCCCTGTTGAGAGGAGTCGTGCTCGATGGATCGCGAGTCGCAAGGGCAACAGGGCTCGAACTGAACGCGCTTGCGGCGCTGGTCGGCAGGCTCAAGCATGCGCGGTATGGCGCCTGGTTTTACGGTTCCCAAGGAGCCGATTCCAGCCTGATCGAAGCGATGTTCGCGTTGGTCCGCGACCTGAACGCGTCGACGAGGTTCGTCGCGGTGAGCCTGGGCGGAGCGGGGAACCCGGTGGGAGCGGAGTCGGCCACAGCCTGGCAAACGGGCTTCGCGGGGCGGGTCGATTTTCAGTTGGGGTACCCGCGTTCCTGGCCGGGCGAAACCTCGGCGGAATCGCTCCTGCTGCGCGGTGAGGCCGACCTCGCCGTCGTTGTCGGAGAGGAAGCCGCGTCGGGACTGAGCCGCCAAGCCCGAGCGAACCTGGGACAGATTCCCGTCATCCGCATCGCACCGCCCGGATCCGAGCTGGGCGACGGCGCGACGGTCGCGTTTGCGACGGCGACCGAGGGGATCGACGCAGGGGGAACGGTCGCTCGTGCCGACGGTGTGCTGCTGCCTCTGCGTCCGGCGCTCCCGCCCCGGCTCCCCACCGATCGGGAGTGGTTGGCGGCACTGCTCGACCACTTCGCCGGAGGGAACGGGGCATGAGCACGCTCAAGATTGCGGGAGGTCGCGTGTACGACCCCCGAAACGGCGTCGACGGCACGGTGCAGGACGTATGGATCAGCGGTGGCCGGGTCGTGGCCGCTCCAGACGACCCCGGGGCGAAGGCCGATCGAACGATCGACGCTCGTGGTTATGTCGTCATGCCTGGTGGTGTCGACATCCACAGTCACATCGCGGGCTCGAAGGTCAACGCAGCGCGCTCGTTGCGGCCTGAAGAAAAGCGCGTCCCGGGAATCGCGCGACGCGCCGGATTGCGTTCGGGCACGCTTGGGAGCGTGCCCAGCACGTTCGCGACCGGCTACGCGTATGCGGGGCTCGGGTACACGACGGCGATCGACGCCGCGATCCCTCCGCTCGGTGCACGCCACGCTCATCACGAGTTTCGCGACACGCCGGCGCTCGACAAGGGCCTACTGGTCCTTATGGGAAACAATCATGCCGTGATGGACCGCATTCGCGAGGGCCGGCACGACCGGCTCCGCGACTACATGGCCTGGCTCCTCGGCGCCGTGAAGGGGTACGGCGTGAAGGTCGTCGACCCCGGCGGTATCGAGTCGTGGAAACAGGGCCGCGGGCAACTTGCGAACCTGGATGACAACGTCGCGGGCTTCGGCGTCACGCCCCGGCAGATCCTCGTCGAACTAGCCCGCGCGGCGGACGAGCTAAACGTGCCTCACCCGATCCACCTTCACGGGCTGAGCCTGGGAATGCCCGGCAACGCGGAGACCACGCTCGAGACGCTCCGCGCACTCGACGGTCATCGCGCGCACCTGGCACACGTCCAGTTCCACAGCTACGGCGGCAACGTGGGTGAGACGGCGAGTCTCGATTCTCAGGTGCCGCGACTCGCGGAATACGTGAACACGCATTCGGGGCTCTCGGTTGACGTCGGCCAGGTGCTCTTCGGGGAGACGACGAGCATGACGGCCGACGGGCCGGTCGGCCAGTACCTCCACAACGTCACGGGGCGCAAGTGGGTCAGCCA